>CAZTCX010000235.1:0-4832 GCA_964612515.1 uncultured Lentimicrobiaceae bacterium
TAAAAACTTCCAAAGCCCTGTTTTATTATCGCGGCAGGGTGGCAATCTCGCGAATAGCTTCGATGGCAGCGTCCACATGCGCTTCCTCGTTGAGCGGCCCAATGCTCAGACGCACTGTGCCATGAATTGTATCTGTTCCCAGACCGGTGTGTACCAGTGGCG
Organism: uncultured Lentimicrobiaceae bacterium; assembly: GCA_964612515.1. Taxonomy (GTDB): domain Bacteria; phylum Bacteroidota; class Bacteroidia; order Bacteroidales; family 4484-276; genus SABY01. The sequence goes on from CAZTCX010000235.1 coordinate 163, forward strand.
CACATTGCAGGCCGGTGCGGGTAGCAATGTTATAGTCCACATCCAGCATCATTCCCACATCGCCGGAATCCAGCCCTTCAATGTTGATACTCAACACAGGATTTTGATTTTCGGTATTATTACCACAATACACAATTACCCGATCCATTTCTTTTACCGTGTTGCGCAACTTGTCGTAAAGCAGATATTCCTGGTGGTGTAGCTTTTCCATTCCCTGTTCGAGCACCCATTTGGTGCCGGCATACAATCCGGCTACACCCAGGATGTTGAGTGTGCCGCACTCCAGTCGGTAGGGATATTCGGTGAGATGCGTTTTTTGGGCAGAGCGCACTCCCGTACCGCCAAAGCGGGTTCCGAGCACGGGTAATTCCTCTGTAACGTAGGAACCGCCAATGCCGGTGGGTCCCATCAGGCATTTGTGGCCGGTAAAAACCAATGCATCGATGCCCATAGCTTGCACATCAATCGGCACGGCACCTGCACTTTGGCTTGCATCCACCACGAAAATAACACCCATCTTTTTACAAATAGCACCAATTTCGGCCAACGGCTGCAATGTTCCAATCACATTAGAACTATGATTTACCACCACCATGCGCGTATTTTTACGGATGGTTTTTTGGATATCGTCGGGATGCACGTAGCCGTTGGCGTCGAAGGGAACGTGGGTGGTTTCTATAATTCCATCCTGAGTTAGATGATAGAGCGGACGCAGCACCGAGTTGTGTTCGAGCATGGTTGTCACCACATGATCGCCTTTGCGTGCAAGTCCCTGCAAAATCATATTCAACGAGTCGCTTGCATTGTAGCTAAAAGTTAGTCGATTGGGATCGTCGCCATTAAAAAGATCGCACAGCAGTTTACGGGCGTTGTGCACAATTTCTTCGGTTTCGATCGCTGCATCAAATCCTGAGCGTCCCGGGCTGACGCCATGCTTGCGGTAAAATTGATCCATAAACTGATAAACCGCTTCAGGCTTGGGAAACGATGTTGCTGAGTTGTCGAGATAGATTAGTTTGCTCATTTTTTTATTTCGTCAAAAAGTTAATGTAGTAATCTTTATTTGTCGAGGACGATGGCATCGGCCACAACCTCGGCCACTGTTTTTATCTGTACGCCCAATTTAAAAGTAACGTTGATTTGCGTAAGCTGATCTACGCAATTGTGGCAGGGCGTAACTACCACCGTAGCTCCCGTCGCCTTTATCTGGTCAGCTTTGAGGCGGGCAATATTCATTCGGCGGTCGTTGTATTCGCTCATGGCCAGTTGTCCGCCGCCGCCACCGCAGCAAAGGTTATCCACACCGTGCGGAGTCATTTCTACAAAATGCAAAACCGATGCTTTTAGGATTTCGCGCTGCTGCTGCACCACGCCTCCACTGCGCACCAAGTTGCAAGGGTCGTGCAGCGTCACCACCTCTTTATTTTTGGATGGATCGAGCCGGATGCGTCCTTCGCGGATGTATTGCAGCATCAGCTCTATGCTAGTAATGGTTTCGAAAGGGAAAGTTTGTTGAATATAATTGGGCCCTTCCCACCTGAATGCGCGCGAACCATGCCCGCACTCGGCAAGGACAACCTTGCCTGCCTTAAGATTTTGCACCTCATCCACAAGGCGCTGCGTGATAATGGCTGCCTGCTCCAGATTCCCCGAGTAGTAGGCATAATTGGTAACGTCGTACATGCGCGTACTCAAAGTCCAGCTTTCGCGGGCAGCTTCGAAAACTTTGGCCATAGCCGTAATCGATAAAGGGAAAAACTTAGGCTCGCGTGGGTTGAGCGTGTATAAAATGTCTTTGCCTATCGCGTTAAGCGGAATTTTAGCATTGTCATCTTCCATCTCCATTTGCAAATCCTCTTCGAGCCATTCCAGGGTATCAGTAAAGTCCTGATCGGAGATGCCCATGTTGTTGCCGGTTTCGAGCGCGGCGTCGACGGTTTTTTGCAAAGTGGCGGGAACCAAGTCCATGCTGGCAAGCATCTCGCGGCCTTTACGCACCACGTAGCTGATGTCCACACCAATGGAGCAATGGATGGTGCAGCGGCCGCACATGGTGCAGGCGCCATAAAGTAAATCCACCATCTCGTCGATGGTAGTATCATCCAGATCGCGGGCGCCGGTAAGCTTAGGAAACAACTTTCCCGTGGTGGTGGCATAGCGGCGATAAATGGAAGCTACCAAATCTACCTTTTTGGCAGGTACATATTTCTCATCGGGCATGGCGCGGTAATAAATGCAGCTATCGGCGCAAAGCCCGCAATGCACGCAGCTATTCATGTGCGTAATAAGTTTGGCGTCAGCCTTCGAGGTGAGAACGGCAAGGGCGGCAGCCTTTTTTTCGTCGGTGTATGTTTTCATAGGAGCAACATCTTTTGTGATTAGCGGGGAGGCCATACGTTGCGCCTTCCAAAGAAATATCCAAGCTGATAGCGGGCTGCAAAAAAGTAGATAGCATGTTTCAGTTTGCCCACCGGGATGTAGAGCAGCAGCAAAGCTGTGAGGACGTAATAAACCGGAAGCACCTGCGGCAAAAGCAATGCGGCAGCAGTAGCCAGTTGAAATATCGTTACCAAAATATTGGAGATATAATCGTCGGGATTAGAGAGCGCACGCATCTGCGGCTTCACCATCCTTTTAACGAGGATAGCTGCGCCCGACAAAGCGCCCGTTACCATTATCAGCGCCAACAGCCACATCATCCATTGTGGCATGCCTATTCCGAAAAGGAAAACAAAAAACAACGCAATGCCCAAGAAGGTGCTAATATGAAAAAACAATCCACCGATATAGGTAGGAAGATGCAGATAGGCGCTCTCCTTTTTTGTCGGGCTCATGGCGCCAACAAAAGCATACGACATAGCCGCCGAAGGTTTTCCGGTGGGTGTGGAGAAGTCGGTGTGATTCCCCAGCCGCAACAGTCGCAGCAAGTGCAACGAAAGACTTGTAAGGCAGAGCAGCAGTGCTGCAACAGCCAACCATTGATACCAATCCATAATTGTATGAGATTTTAGACGCAGCCGTCAGGTTTGGGAAGTCCGGCCACACGGCAGGCACCCCGCGCCGGGCCCAGCGGGAAAAGCTCATAAATCTCACGCAGCCGCAGGCCACTTTCTTTACAAATGGTGCGGATCATCGGCGCCATCCCTTTTTCGTCGTAGTTGGTGCGGATGATATTAATCACCGACCAATGTTTATCCGTCAGTTCTTCTATTCCGTCGTAGCGGGCGATCGATTCTGCTACCTCAGCATCCCATACCTCGGGATTGGCCAGGAAACCATCGCCATCAACTTCAAGTGTTCGTCCTTCGAGTTCTAAAACAGGCATAAGTATTAGTTTTTAATAGTTTATATTATGTTCTAAATGTAAATTTCAAAAAACAAAAATGCAAAACACAATTAATCTCAATTAGAAAAATTCCAAAAGATCAAACCTTACAAAAGAAGGGTGTGTTGACATTTGAAATTTGACTTTTGTCATTTGAAATTTATTTGCTGTTTGGCTTTTGTCATTTGGAGCTTTATTTTCATGACAATGTTTCATCCGCATCAAATCGCGCGATGATTTCGTCCGGTGTGGCGTCGGTGTCAGGCAGCACAAAGTCGGGACAAAAATTAAGTTGGCTTTTGGTGATGTAGCGCGTACAGTTGAACCACTGTTCTTTGCCCGCCCTGCAATAGTTGCGCAGGTATTCTGCGCGCCTTTCGGTAGTGATGTCATAGTCGTCTGCCTGCACCAGCCGGCAGCTTTGGTAATTCACACAAATATTATCGTCCATGATTTGGATTTTGATTTCAAGGGCGAAAATTAGTGCTTTTTTGTTCAGCGCACCAAAGCCTCGTTCCGGAAAAACAGTCGAAGTTATCAAAAATGAAATTTCATTAGTTCATTTTTACAAAAGTAAAACACCAGCTAACTCATACATTATCAATTTTTTAAAAAATAAAAAAATCACTACTTTTTGAATGTGGAGAGATAGAAATAGTTAGACCGCAGACGACTATTTATAGATAGTCTTAATTGATATTGGAGGGAAACCATCGGGTAAGGAATTACAGTTTATGTCATAACTACCAAAACTTGCCCGGTTTCGTAATTTGATAGCATTATTAAGATATTTTTGTTATCTTTTTTAATCATAAAAATGAAGCTATGAAAAACGTACTAAGCCGGGAAATTAACGATTATGCTGAAAGGTATCGCGACTATACCGCCGCCAACCTGTCGAAACTCGTGAAGATTAAATCGCTCAGTGGGCAGGAGCGTGAGGTGCAAATGGAGCTAAAACGGCAAATGGAAGAAGCCGGATTCGACGAGGTGCGCATCGACGGGCTGGGCAACGTGATCGGACGCATTGGCAATGGCAAAAAAATTCTTGCCATCGACGGCCACATGGATACTGTGGATATTGGTCAGCTCAGCAACTGGCAGTTCGACCCACTGGGTGGTGAAATTCGCGACGGCTATGTGCATGGCCGCGGCACCGTGGATCAGGAAGGCGGTCCTGCAGCATTTGTCACCGCCGGACGCATCATCAAAAACCTCGGCCTGGCCGACGGCCTCACCATTTATTTCACGGGCACCGTGATGGAAGAAGATTGCGACGGCCTTTGCTGGAAATATCTGATTGAAGAAGAGGGTCTGAAGCCCGACTGTGTAATTGTAACCGAAC
>CAZTCX010000236.1:0-4830 GCA_964612515.1 uncultured Lentimicrobiaceae bacterium
CCAAATGATTTTGCACCTCCTCCAGGTTGGTCTCGATGCCAAGGATTTGCTCGTCAGCTTTAAAAGCGTTGTATTTGGAAATGCGCTTAATTTTTATCTCCGTTAGGCGGATAATGTCGTCGCGGGTGATAGCGCGTTTAAATAACTTTTTAAAAGGCATCAACCCGCGGTCAATGGTCGTGATAACGTCTTCCCAGGTTTCGCTCTCCTCGATGTCGCGATAGATGCGCTCCTGAATGAAAATCTTTTCGAGCGAAGCAAAATGCCATTGCTCCTCCAGCTCATCACGCTGTATCTCAAGCTCCCTTCGCAACAGACGCACCGTATCGTCGGTCGAGATCCGCAGAATCTCATCCACGTCCATAAAGTGGGGCTTACCGTTATAAATCACGCACGAATTCGGCGACACCGACACTTCACAATTGGTGAAGGCATACAACGCATCAATGGTTTGATCGGGCGAGACGCCGGGTACAAGTTGTATCTGTATCTCAACCTGATCGGAAGTATTGTCGTCGATTTTTTTGATTTTAATCTTGCCTTTATCGTTGGCAGCAATTATCGTCTCGATGAGGCTTGTGGTGGTGGTGCCAAAAGGAATCTCAGTAATGGTAAGCAGTTTCTTATCCGTCTGTTGAATTTTGGCGCGTACTCTTATTTTGCCGCCACGCAATCCCTTATTGTATTTCGAAAAGTCGGCCATACCACCACTGAGAAAGTCGGGAAGGATTTCAAAATCTTTGCCCTGCAGATAACGGATGGAAGCTTCGATGAGCTCGTTGAAGTTGTGCGGAACAATCTTGGAGGCAAGGCCAACGGCAATGCCTTCGACACCTTGTGCCAGCAGCAGCGGAAATTTCACCGGCAGTGTCACGGGTTCTTTGTTGCGCCCGTCGTAGGAATCGCGCCATTCGGTAGTTTTGGGATTAAAAACTACCTCAAGGGCAAACTTCGAAAGGCGTGCTTCGATGTAGCGGGGTGCCGCGGCGCTGTCGCCAGTGAGGGTGTTGCCCCAGTTACCCTGCATGTCGATGAGCAGCTCTTTCTGACCAAGCTGTACCAGCGCGTCGCCGATAGAAGCGTCGCCGTGCGGATGATACTTCATGGTTTGCCCGATGATATTTGCCACCTTGTTATAGCGGCCGTCGTCCATCTCGCGCATGGCGTGCAATATGCGGCGGTGCACCGGCTTCATCCCATCCAGCACATCAGGCACAGCACGCTCCAGGATTACGTACGAGGCGTAATCCAAAAACCAGCTCTGGTACATACCTTCCAGCGCAATGGTCTTGTAGGTACCTTCACTCCCGCTGCCGGCGTCGTTACCAGCGTCAGCGGGGAGTTGCGGCTCTTCCTGATGATTGTTGTGATTTTCTTCTGATTCCATTCGGTGCATGGCGCGCGTTCAGCGCATTGCTTTTAACTTTTTGTTTTCAAACCTGCAAATTGAAGCATTCTGATCGAGATAAGGGCCATTTTTTTATTAACGATTTATTACCAACAGCAGAGAGAGAGCGAATTTATACTGACGCATAATGATGAAAATTTTCTGAAATAAGCACTGATCCGTTCAGCTTAGGCTGAGCTTAAGCTGTGTCTATTTTTTCAGGCTCTGCCTGCCTTTTTTGTTTTATGTCCAGCAAAGCCAGTAAAAATAAAGCGAACGAGGCACGGCCTCGTCCGAACTCTGGGTTAGTGAAGAATATTAAAAATCGACGTTGCTTTAAAATACAAACCTACCGCCGCTGCCAGGTCTGAAAACGATAACTAAAACTTCCGTCATCCATTTTTACCGGCTCCGATTCCTCCGTCAGTTTCCATACTTCGGGATCGATGGTCGGAAAAAAGGTATCGCCATCAAAATCTTTGTCCATTTTCGTGATGTAGAGCTTTTCGGCCAGTGGCATAAACTGTTGGTAAATGGAAGCGCCTCCCATCACGAAACACTCTTCCTCCGCGCTACACAATGCTGCCGCTTCGGCGATGGAATGCACCATCAGGCAACCGTCGAAATTCTTATCCTTTTGTTTTGTAATAACGATGTTGGTGCGATTGGGCAAAGGGTGGCGCGGCAGCGAGAGCAGTGTGTTGCTTCCCATGATCACTTTGTGGCCGGAAGTAAGACGCTTGAATCGTTTCAAATCTTCAGAGATGTGGCACAACAACTGGTTGTCCTTGCCAATGGCCCTGTTTTTTGCTATTGCTGCGATAATCGAAATCATAATTATTTAAATTTAAAAAACTAACTATTGGTGGTTTTTAATCAAATCACAAAATCCAGGAAAATAAAATTCAAATAAATTTCAATAATCAAAATTCAAAATCTTAAGACATCACGGCTATTTGATAATTGTGATCATTGTTGTCCGGTAAACATAATTTCCATTAAACAGATTCTGATCCGCCAACCGGCGGAGAAGGATCTATTGTTTTTAACCGGACACAAGTGAATTGTGATTTGAGATTTATATGTCATTTGAAAAATTGGAAATTGGAATTTACATTTCGTCCTCTCCGGACTACACCGAAATCTCCGCCTTAATGTGTGGGTGTGCCGTGTATTCTTTCAAATGAATATCTTCAAAATTGAAATCAAAAATACTGGTGATGTTTTGGTTGAGTTCTAATTTCGGCAGCGGATGAGGCGTGCGCGTCAGTTGCAGCTTAGCCTGATCGATATGGTTGAGATAAATATGCGCGTCGCCGAAGGTGTGGACAAAAGTGCCGGGTTTGAGCCCGGTTACCTGCGCCATCATCGTGAGCAGCAGCGCGTAGGAAGCGATGTTGAAAGGCACGCCCAGAAACACATCGGCGCTGCGCTGGTACATCTGGCACGAAAGCGCTCCATTGGCCACATAAAACTGAAACAGGATGTGGCAGGGCGGTAGCGCCATGTTGTGCAGGTCGCCAACATTCCAGGCACTAACCAGGTGGCGGCGTGAATCGGGATTGGTTTTGATGGATTCTACGACGCCAGCAATCTGATCGATCGAAGCGCCGTCGGGAGCCGGCCAACTTCGCCACTGGTAACCATAGATGTGTCCCAGGTCGCCATTCGCGTCGGCCCATTCATCCCAGATCGATACGCGGTTATCGTTGAGATAGCCGATGTTGGTGTCGCCACGCAGAAACCACAGCAGCTCATAAATAATCGAGCGCAGGTGTAGCTTTTTGGTGGTCACCAATGGAAAGCCCTCCGACAGATCGAAACGCATCTGATAGCCAAAAACGCTCAGCGTTCCTGTTCCGGTGCGGTCGTCCTTTCGCGCACCGTTGGTGAGAATGTGATCGAGCAGGTCGAGATATTGTTTCATCGGGTGATTAGGTTTTTATTTGTAGCTAATTAGTGTTGGTCTCTAAAGTCAATATTTTGATAACAAAAATCCAAAAAACAAATCCCAAATGACAAATAAATCCCAAAAAACAAAATTCAAACATTTGCAAAAGTTTTAGTCATTGAGTTTTTAATATTGAAATTTATTTGTGTTTTCTTTTATTGTCATTTGGAATTTGTTCCGGCACGATCATACTGCCCGCGCAGCCTGCACATGCCGCATTACACGCATCAGATTGCCGCCCCAGATTTTTTCTATTTCCTTCACCGAATAGCCGCGTCGCAATAGTTCAGCGGTAATGTTGTGCATTTCTGAAGCGTCGTAGCAGCCCGTAACGCCGCCGCCACCGTCGAAGTCGGTGCCAATTCCAACGTGATCGATTCCGGCGACTTCCACAATATGATCAATATGATCCACATAGTCAGAAAGCGTTGCCAGGTTGGGCGGGAAATTCTTATTAACGTCGTACCATTCCTTACGTGCCTGATCCATCTGTTCGTCAGTCAGGCCATCGAAGTTGTTATATTTTTCGCGTAAAGCGTTTTGTGCTGAGTCGTGTTGCGCGTTGGGAGGCATCGTTTTCACATAGTCGCTCAGGATGCAAACCTGTACCACGCCACCATTTTCTGCCAGCTTCAGCAGCATGTCGTCCGACATATTGCGCGCATGATCGCAGATGGCGCGAGCCGAGGAGTGCGACGCAATCACCGGCTGCGACGAAACCTGGAGCACATCATAAAAACCGCTGTCGGAGATGTGCGACACGTCGATCATCATTCCCTGCCGGTTCATCTCCTGCACAACATGACGGCCAAAATCGCTCAGGCCGTGGTGTTCGGTGGTATCGGTGGACGAATCACAAATGTCGTTGTTGCGGGTGTGGCACAACGTAATGTAACGTGCGCCGCGGTTGTAAAAATTACCGATCAACGTCAGGTCGTTGCCGATGGCATATCCGTTTTCGATTCCAAGGAAGATTGCTATTTTGCCTTCATCTTTCAGCCGCAGCGCCTCATCGGGTGAAGTGGCAATGGCCGCCAGCTCCGGCACGCGTTGCAAGTGAGCATCGATAGAGTCGAAGATGCGGTTGGCGAGGTCGATGGCATGTTGGTTTCCTTCAGATGTGCGCGCCTCCTGACCGAGAAATACCGCAAAAAACACTGCATCCAGGCCACCTTCGGTCATGCGTGGCAAATCGACTTTGCTGCCATGCGTTGTGGCATCGTGACGTTGGCTCAGATCGTAGTCGCCGCGCAAAAGCCATAGCGGAGTGTCGGTATGCGAATCGACCGTAAAAATCTGTGCCTGCACTTTTACAGCATCAGTCATTTCACCGGTATTGGCAGCAGGCTGGTTGCAACTATTAAAAATGAAAAACATGGCGATTGAAAACATCACCAACAAGTTCGTACTTCGGGTATTTATCATTAATGAAATTCTTAAAGCTTTTAAAAAAACATCGCCAAAAGTAGCAACTTTTTTTGTGGGTGGTGGG
>CAZTCX010000237.1:0-4801 GCA_964612515.1 uncultured Lentimicrobiaceae bacterium
CCAGGTTAGCAATTAGTCAATCAAACAAGGAACTTCAACAAATTGATTTTAATAACGATTTCGCATCCATCGAAAACATTCTCCTTGATAGGTTTACTCAAATTAATATCAATATGAAAAAACAAGTTTTGCGAGCTGAATGCTCAAAAAAAGCTGATGCTAAGGTGAAAATCCTTTCCTATGATGATTTTTGCAAACAAAATTTAGAAACTGAGAATTCGAGGCAAGTGATACAAACGGAAGGGTTTTTATTGGTCAAAAGAAAAAGGACTTACTACTTTTACAATTTGATCAAAAATTTCCGTGAGGATTTGTTTATCATTACGATTTCCACAAAAAAGCAGCCGACGATGTTTTAATAAAATTTACTTATGATTTAAGCCCGAGCACGGCTTTTCATCAGGCTTCAACTTTTTTTTAGCTTCGTCCCAATCCAAAAGCCTTTCGGGCTGCTTTCGTACTTTATCAAAACGCTCCATGACTAATTTCCGTTGCGCTTCAGGAATCTCAAATTGCTCCTGCTCTTTCATTAAAGCATCCTTTTGAGCTTGTAAATTCATGCTTCGGGTTTTTAGATTCAAAGACCATAATGCTTTGACAAAATTATAGTTTTTGTTATAACCTCTCCTTTTAAATTTCCCCAATCAGCCTCGGCGGTATCTGTGCCGTTGCACCAAGCGTTGTTTGCTATCTTTGTCGCCTAATAATAATAGTCAAGAGATGCACGCAATCACACGGTAAAATATTCCATGAAAACCATACACACCGCACCATGACAACACCCTCTCCCAAAGAAACCTACACCGAACTTCTCAGCGATTATCAGCACAAGCTACAAAAAGCTACGCGTCGCACAGCACGGATCAGCGCCTTGCGCGTTGCGATTTTTCTGGCGGGCATGGTAGCGATTTATGTTGCAGCAGGCATCTCGGCGACGGCTGTTATTATTGTAAGCGTTGCATTTGTTGTAGCGTTTATCCTCATTGTGTTGCAGCACCAGCGCGTGCATCAGCAGGCCGAAGAGCTGCAGCGGCTTGTCACCATCAACGGCAACGAACTAAAAGCGTTGCAGGGTGACTACAGCGGCTTTGGCGATGGGAAGCAATTCATCGAACCCGGCCATCCCTACGCTGGCGATCTGGACATTTTTGGCGCCGGCTCCATATTTCAATACATCAACCGCACCGCTACTTCGGTGGGAAACGCGCGTTTGGCGCAATGGCTTTCCGTGCCCTGCCTTTCGACTACAGAAATAAAAGAACGGCAGCAGGCTGTGGCCGATTTAAAAAGCCGACGCGCCTGGCGGCAGCAGTTTCAGTCGGAAGGCATCCGCGTAAGCGAAGAAACCAATGATACCCGCGGGCTGCTTTCGTGGCTGCACATGCCAGCGGAGTTTGGCAGCAAACTGTACCGCGTCTTGATCGTGCTCACGCCCATAGCTGGCGCGACCATGGTGGCACTGCTCGTGGCCGGCGTCGTCAGCTTTCAGCTTTTTGTGCTCTACATGTTTTTGCCGTTGGGTTACGCTTTCGCTAAAGCTAAAAAGGTACAGCAAAGCCATGAGCTGCTTAGCCGCCGCGGCGAAGTATTACAAAAATATGGCCGTCTGCTGGCAATGATTGTTGCCGAAGACTTCGACAGCACGCCGCTCAAAAATCTGCAAAGCGACCTTACCGCGCAGCATCATTCGGCGCTGGCGCTACGCAAGCTGGGAAGGATAACGCAGGCTTTCGACAGCCGGCTGAATATTTTCGCCTGGCTGTTGCTCAATTATTTTGTGTTGTGGGACATCCTTCAGGCACGACGCCTCGAACGCTGGCGGCTGCAATATTGTGAGCATGTAGAGAAGTGGCTCGACATTGTGGCGCAGATTGACGCGCTTAGCAGTCTGGGAAATTATTGGCACAACCGCCCCGACTTTATCATGCCGCTGCCCGCGGAAAAGTCTTTTGTGCTAAAGGCGCAGGATTGCGGCCATCCGCTTATCCATTCCGAAAGTCGCGTTGACAATCCAGTGAGTTTTGATAGCTGGCGCCAGTTTTATATCGTCACCGGCGCCAACATGGCCGGCAAAAGCACCTATCTGCGCACCGTTGGCATCAACTTTATCCTGGCTATGGCGGGCGCTCCGGTATGCGCGTCGGAGTTTGCGTTTTCGCCAGCCGAAATTTATACCAGCCTGCGCACCACCGACGATCTGCTGAAAAGTGAATCCTACTTTTTTGCAGAGCTAAAGCGCCTCAAAGCCATCATCGACCGGTTGGAGGCCGGCACCAAATTGTTTATCATTCTCGACGAAATCCTAAAAGGCACCAACTCTGCCGACAAACAGCAAGGCTCCAAGGCGCTGCTGCGCAAACTGCTGCACTACGAAGCTTCCGGACTTATCGCCACCCACGACCTGAGCCTCGGCGAGCTGGCCAAAGAACATCCCGCCAACATCACCAACAAACGCTTTGAGGTGGAAATCGTCAACGACAACCTCCTCTTCGATTACAAACTAAAAGAAGGCATCTCCCAAAACCTCAACGCCACCTTTCTGATGCGCAAAATGGGGATCACGGAGTGAATCAGGAAGGGTTTAATAAAAAGAACTAAAAGAGAGACAAGTGCCCAAAAGCTCAGAATCAAAGGGGGCAGGCTCGTATTATTATTTACCTTAAAAAATAACGCCATAATGAAGCCAATAACGCCATAATGAAGCCAGAGTAACGCCACGTCATGTGCTGTTTAATACATTCCCTACGTTCAAAAACAATATTTCAATCAAAAGATTAAGAGAACAATGAAACCCAGGATTAGACTACTACTAGTTTTTTCAGCTTTTGCACTCTCATCGTTGCTTTTCGGGTATTCGTGTACTTCCCCAAACACTGAAAGTTCCCCTCCAAACATTATTGTTTTTCTGGTGGACGACATGGGGCTGATGGATACTTCCGTTCCTTTTCTGACAGATTCCGCTGGCAACCCGGTGAAATATCCGCTGAACGACTATTACAAAACGCCCAACATGGAAAAGCTTGCAGAGCAAGGCATCCGCTTTACAAATTTCTACGCCCACTCGGTTTGCTCGCCATCGCGCACGTCAATTCTGACGGGACAGAACGCTGCCCGCCACCGGGTGACCAATTGGATTGATCCGGAAGAGAACAACCGCGACGCGTTTGGTCCTACAAACTGGAACTGGAAGGGACTCACCAAAGCATCGGTGACGCTTCCGCGAATCTTGCAGCAGACGGGCTATAAGACAATTCATATAGGCAAAGCGCATTTTGGCTCGACCAATAGTGAAGCGGAAGACCCGCGAAATCTGGGTTTTGATGTCAACATTGCCGGCAGCTCCATCGGGCAGCCCGGTAGTTATCTTGGCACAGAAGGCTTTGGACATATTGCCGGCAACAAAGCCAGAGCGGTGCCTGGCCTGGAGAAATACCACGGAACGGATATATTTCTGACGGAAGCATTAGCCCTCGAAGCCAATCTGGCCATTTCTCAGGCCAAAGAAGAGGGCAAGCCGTTCTTCCTTTACATGGCGCATTACGCGGTGCATGCCCCATTTTATCCCGATCCGCGTTTTGCGCAGAATTATAAGAATTCGGGCAAATCGGAAGAGGCTCAGGCTTACGCAACATTAATCGAGGGAATGGATAAATCATTGGGAGATATTTTGCAACATGTCAGAGATTTGGGGCTGGGCGAAAATACCCTCCTGCTGTTTCTGGGAGATAATGGTTCGGATGCGCCTCTGCCGATCGAAAACGACTACAGCAGCTCCTCACCGCTGAAGGGTAAAAAAGGCAATCACTGGGAAGGTGGCATGCGCGTGCCATTTATTGCCGCATGGCTTTCGCCAAATGAGACGGCTGCCTGTCAGCAGCAATCACCCATTGCACCCCATGCGGTTCAACAACAAATGGGCACTATCGTGGATATTTTCTCGACCGTGTGCCAGGTTGCCAATGTAAAACCTCCCGATGGTTATATTACGGATGGTTTTGCTCTTCAGCAACAGCTTAGCGGCCGGCGCAATGAAACGCGCGATGCGCTTTTTCTAAATCACTTTCCGCATGCGCACCGCAGCAGTTATTTTACGAGCCTGGTGGCATCCGACTGGAAAATCATTTACCATTATCCGATAGAAGATCAACCGCGTTATGAGCTATTCAATCTGAAAAAAGATCCGTTTGAAACGAATAATGTAGCGAATGAAAACCCGGAACAACTCAAAATTATGATGCAGGCTTTGTCGGCTGAAATGGAAAGTAAAAAGGCGCTCTTCCCTGAAAAAGAGAATCAGCCACTGGAACTGATTATGCCTGAATAAGTGATCAAATACTGCTGTTGTATGAATGGGGAAAAAAAACCTACTTTTGCTTCAAATGATTTAAAGAAATGAGCAAAACAGAATTAAGACATCTGGGAAACCAACGATTGGAACGCAGTGATGAGGTGGCTTTTTCGCATGCAATTAAAACATGTTTTTTATCGGGTAAAACAGAAATAAAAGGAATAGTCACTATACACAATCGCTAGCGGTCATTGTAGGACGTGACAAAGAGCACCAAACTGACAAACAAAAGTTTAATAACATGAAAACATCAGAAATAATTTTGAAGAGTTTTTTAGGATTAATATTCTTGCTTTGTATTATGGGCGGAGTATTGTTTTTGACATTCGGGAGTTTTAGTTACAGTTTGGCTTGGGTATATTTAGCTGTCTTTACGGTTTCGGTTGTTTGTATAACCCTATACTTGTTTTTCTATGACAAACATGTGTTGAAAAGTAGATTGGCTGCTGGACC
>CAZTCX010000238.1:0-4681 GCA_964612515.1 uncultured Lentimicrobiaceae bacterium
CAGTCATGTTTTAATAAGTTATTTATGATTAACAGATTCAATATTTAAAAAGTTTAAAACCAAAAATGAAGAGGAAGGTAACTTTCACCAGTTCCATACCTACATAAAAGATGTGCAGGTAGGATGGGCCCGCGTCTCCTCCGCCTCTTCCCTGCACCAGTAGGTCGGTTCGGACGCCCATGGTGGGCAATAACCAGAGGGTTTGTAGTAGCAGCATCAAAATCGGAACGCCAATAAAAATCATCTCCCGGCTCAGAAGCCGGTGTTTGTCAAAAACAAAATGCGCCAGAATTACGATTGCAAACACCCATTCTACTTTATTAAGTGCTCCGAAAACAAGGCGGCCAATGCCAAGCGCGACGGGCGTTGTGAGGCCGGGAGCCCGAAATTTAAGCCATGCTTCCATAAAGCTGATGGCGCCCACAAAACCTATCCAAAGAAAGATTGTCATTATCGCAAAAGGATATTTTACAAGGTTGGTCATAGCGGTGCATCTCGTTTTAAATAAGTTTCTCCCTTGCTTATCCCCTCCGCCAATTCGAGGATTGTAGTGGTTTCGAGCATATGTCTCAGATCGTTTCTGATTTTTGCAAACTTATGGTGGACAGGGCAGGGCTGGGTTTCGGAGCACTTGTGCAAGCCCAGCCCACAACCTTTGTAGATTTCGTCGCCATCAATAGCCGAAACGATCTGACTTAAATTGAGGAGGTTCAGTTGGGACGGATCAATTTCAAATCCGCCGGCCGGGCCGCGCACCGAGTTGATAACGTTTGCCTTGGCCAGGATTTGTAGAATCTTCGCCGTAAAGGCTTCCGGCGCATTGGACGACCCGGCGATATCTTTTAAACTCACACGCCTGGCTTCTTTGGATTGCATGGCAATGTAAATCGTCGCTTTTATCCCGTACTCACAAGCTCTGGAAAACATTCTTTCTTCGTTTTAATAAATACAATTGACAAGGCCAAGATAGATAACTCTTCCAAATCGGACAATATTATCCGAAATAATAATTTAAAAATTATTAAAAGCCTGAAGAATTGGATTTGAAAACAAACATTTCCAAATAAATTGCATTTTGCAATGAATTGACTATGTTTGCAACAAATTAAAACAAATTAAAAAATGGCAACAGCGATTAGAGTATCTGATAAATTGGTGCATGATGCCCGAATAATGAGTAAGATCGAAAAACGATCCGTGACCGGACAGATTGAATTCTGGGCACAGATTGGGAAAATAGCAGAAGAAAATCCGGATTTGCCTTATGGCCTAATCAAAGAAATTCTTATTGGTATGGAGGAATTAATCCAGGGCGATGCAACAGAGTACAATTTTGCATAAGCGATTATGATAATCCGACAATCTGGAATTTTCAGAAAGGGCGTCAAAAGACTTTCACCATCGCAAAAACTTCAACTAGATGAGGCCATCCGAAAAATAGTTGCTAATCCGGAAAGTGGAGAGAAGAAAAAAGGCGATCTCCAAAATGTATTTGTCTATAAATTTAAAATCAATAACAGCAACTATTTGCTGGCATATAGCTTTTCGGACGAGGCAATAGATTTGATAATGCTTGGATCGCACGAAAATTATTACAGAGATCTCAAAAACTACCCGGCCTCTTAATGTAAATCATTCCCCAGAATCGCATTTCTGTTCATCCTCAACTAATGATTTACTTTTGATTAATTTTGCAGAAACTATTACACCATGATAAACATAACAGAAAATACTTTTTTGCAAAATCCGAAAAAAGCCATCAAAAGGCTTCAAACAGAGAATGAAATCATTAAAGTGGTATCGGACGAGAAGACCTACATAATTATTGATGAATCAGAATGGAATAACATTTACGAAACCCTCTATTTAAACAGCATAAAGGGTTATCCTGAATCCATTATTGAAGCATCGAAAGAAAATCTGGATGATGCTGTAGAACTGAATGAGCTTCCCTGGTAATGTACAAACTGATCTTTTCAAAAATTGCTGGGAAAGATGCTAAAAAGTTAGCAAAAGCCGGACTTAAAGCAAAGACAATGTTCTTGCTAATAATTTTGAAGGAAGATCCGTTTAAAACCCCACCATCATTTGAGAAACTCAAAGGCAATCTTTTGGGATTCTACTCTAGAAGGATCAACATTCAACATCGTTTGATTTATGAAGTTTTTGAGGAACAAAAGATTGTCAAGATACTGAGGATGTGGACACACTATGAATAACTTTAGTTTGAAAAGCCTTTTAATCTTACTTAACACATAATGAATAAATAGTGCATTTTGTTGCACTTTTAGAAATCATCACTCCTCATTCTCATCCGCTGCCGGAGATGTGTCGAAACGTTTGTTGCTCATACCAAGCAAGCGCCTTCCGAATCCGTGAAGTATGGCGATAGGTAAAACAAGAAAGCCGCCTATCTCCATCCCTAATTCGTAAAAGACTGTGCTGTCCTTGTAGGGTCGGCCTTTGAGCCTGCTCTGAAAAGCACTCAACGGGATTCCGTACATGTTGCCGGCTATCATCATCTGGCAGGCCGAAAGGATAATTTCGGCTTCTTTTTCGCCATATTCTTTTACAATGGAATCGTAGGCATATTTTTTTGGGCGTCCTCTCGAATCGGCAAAATGCTGCGCAAACATGAGAGCCTTGGCCTCTTCCGGTTTGATGAAGCTGTCGCCACCACTCAAAAAGCTGGTGATCTCTTCGTTGCTCATGCCTTGCTTCAAAGCCATTTTGGTGTGTTCGTAAGAGCAGGCTGCACAGCCGTTTACTTCTGTCACGGCCAGTTGCAGCCGCTCCACAAAATGCTTGTCGATTAGTTTGGTTTTCTTGTTACCAATCATCTTCGACACGGCGCCAGGAGCATAGACAAATGAACGATACAATTCGCCAAAATTGAACTTGCGCTTAAATTCAGTTCGCAAGCTGATTGATTCAGGGAGTTTGATTTCTTTTTTCATTTTCATATTTTTTTTAATGCTATTTTTTTTGCTAAGGTAAGACTATTAAAGGCGTCTGCCCTTCAAAAACCAATTCATTGATCAGGAATTTTCTAAATATCTGATCCGTCAGATGGCGCGAACCTCTCTGGACAATCAATAGCTCATCAATCGAACTATTGATCACCCCTTTGATATCATTAAAAGAACTGCTTCCCTCATAAATAGCGTATGAGGTGTTGAATTGGGCAGCAAATAGTTCCGCCAGACCTTTTAGCTGTTTTTCGATGCTTCGCCTCTTTTCGGAGGGTTTGGACAAATGGAAAAAGGTGATGGTGGTTTTTTCTTTATCAATAAAATGGAAAAATTTGTTGAGCGCCAGGATGTTCAATGGATTTTTTTCGGTCACTGCGACAAAGATTTTTTCGTGCGAGAAGCTGGAAATTTCCGTGGGCATTGCCACTACAATATTGTTTGTTTTTTCGATGACTTGAATGGCTACGCTGCCCATAAATATTTTTTTGAACAGCCCAGTCCCCTTCAATCCTACAAAAACGAGTTGATCAAATGGATCGGTCAGGAGTTTTCGCAAAGTCCTCGGGATGGGTTCATCGGAAACAGTATAGGAAACCCTTGCGCTTGTGGGCAGCGTTGCCCGGATGAGTTGAATCATCTTTTGCAAAGCTCCTTCATTGGCGATGCCAGCCAGGTTATCCCTGCTTATGTCATCGGCAAATGCCGGCAGCAAAACTTCGGTTTGGTGCACCAGATGAATGTCGGCGTTTACCTGCTTGCCCCAATCCCAGGCATATCTGACTAAGCTTTCCGAATTTTCGGAGAAATCGACGAGTAAGATAAATCGCTTTTTCATATCATTAAGTTTTTTGTGGTCGCATAGGTTTATTCAGACAAACGGCTGCTTCGTCAAGTCCCTCATGGTGGTCGGAAAGCACCACCAAAGTATCGTTGGCATGAATGACCGTGGAGCCGTTTGGGGTGATGTATTTGCCATTTCGCTTGATCATGGCAATGATGGCATTTTTAGGGAAGCCTAAATCTACAATCTTTCTGTTGACCGCGCAGCCATCAGACAGCACTTCAATTTCTTTCATCGCAGTTTTTGGGATATCCAAAATGAGTTTTTCGGCTTCCGAAAGCGGCTTGGCTTTCGCCGGCATGGCCACATTCAACCACTTGGCAACAATTGGCAAAGTAGTCCCCTGTATTAAAACAGAAGTGACCGAAATGAAAAATACAATATTAAAAATCATATTGGCTTTATCGATCCCTGCCAACAGCGGATAGGTTGCAAACACGATGGGAACGGCGCCGCGCAAGCCCACCCATGAAATATAAAAACGGCGGCGCAGCCTCATCTTGAAAAACATCAGGCTGAGAAAAACACTTACCGGGCGGGCAACAATGATAAGGAACAACGAAATGACCAATCCAATTCCGAAAACGGGCAGAACGTGCGACGGAAATACAAGCAAGCCCAGCGTGAGAAACAGCACAATTTGCGAAAGCCAGGCAAGGCCATCGTACATTCTCAGGATGGTCTTTTTGTGGATCAGGTCCTGATTTCCCAGGTAAACTGCACAAATGTAAATCGCCAGAAAACCATTGCCACCCACAAAATCGGTAGCCGAAAAAGTGATAAACATGATGGCAATGACCAGCGCCGGATAAAGCCCTTCAAAGTCGAGCTTGATTCTGTTGATGACGGCTTTGCCCAGCCGCCCAAA
>CAZTCX010000239.1:0-4610 GCA_964612515.1 uncultured Lentimicrobiaceae bacterium
ACGCGGGTATATGTTTTTGAGCTAAAGGAAGAAATTTCACAACCGGCCTGGCACCTCACACGACACTCCCTGCAGGCAGCGCGCGATACCGCTGCCGACATCATCCTGATACACATGAACACCTATGGCGGCGAGTTAGGCGTTGCTGACAGCATTCGCACGGCCATCCTTCAATCAGCGATTCCGGTTTGGGTTTTTATTGATAACAATGCAGCTTCCGCCGGAGCGCTGATCTCCATTGCTGCCGACAGCATTTACATGCGTCCGGGTGCCAACATCGGCGCAGCCACGGTGGTAAATCAAACTGGCGAAGCGTTGCCCGACAAGTACCAGTCGTACATGCGTTCTATGATGCGCTCCACCGCCGAAGCCAGCGGACGCAACCCGCTGATTGCCGAAGGTATGGTCGATCCGCGCATCAGCATTCCCGGCATCTCCGACTCCGGAAAAGTAATCACTTTTACAGCTTCCGAAGCCGTGAAATATGGATTTTGCGAAGGCATTGCCAACAGCATCCCAGAGGTGCTTGCCGACGCTGGCATCACAGATTATCAGATTATCCGATACGAACTCACGCTCACCGACCGCATCATTCGTTTTCTGGTAAATCCAATGATTTCGGGGTTGCTCATCATGGTTATCATTGGCGGCATCTACTTTGAATTGCAGACTCCCGGCATCGGTTTTCCCATTGCAGCCTCCATTCTGGCCGCGTTGCTCTATTTCGCTCCGCTTTATGTGGAAGGGCTGGCGGCACATTGGGAAATTATGCTTTTTGTAATTGGCGTAATTCTGATTGCTGTAGAAATATTTGCCTTGCCGGGATTTGGAGTAGCCGGCATTTCAGGGATTGCCCTGGTGGTAGCCGGCCTGGTGCTGAGTATGCTGGGTAATACTGGCTTTGATTTTTCATTGCTCCACATGGACGACGTGGTAGTGGCGCTCTTTACAGTTATCATCGCCACCTTTCTGGCGCTGGTGTCGAGTATCTATTTTAGCAAGAAGTTATTCACGAGCCGCGTCTTTGGCGGATTGGCACTTTCGTCCACGCAGGAAAAGTCGGAAGGCTTTACTTCTGCGCAAAGCAGCTATACCAGCATGATAAACCGCGAAGGCGTGGCACGCACAGTATTACGTCCGGCAGGAAAGGTTCTTATCGACGATGAAATATTCGATGCTACCGCCGAGTCAGGATTTATTGAGAAAGATACTCCGGTGCGCGTAACACGCTATATTAACACCCAACTTTTTGTACGCAAAATCTCCTGATTTACAGTCGAAAAGCTGCCTTTTGTAGTGATTTGCAATACCTTGCAGCAAATTAGCGTTGGCATAATTGTATTATCTTTGCCCACTTTATTTAAAAACTAAATGATATCTGCACCCACAACCAATATGCTCGATAAACTGAAAGCGATCAAAAATCGCTGGAAGGAAATTGAAAAACAGATGAATGAACCATCGGCTATGGCCGATATGAAAAAGTTTATTCAGCTCGGCAAAAGTTATAAAGAACTGCAGCCCGTAGTGGATGGCTACGAAGTCCTGGTCAACATAGAAGGAAATATAGAATCGGCACGTGATGTATTGAGAAACGAGAAAGATGAGGAGTTCAGGTCTATGGCCAAAGAAGAACTCAATGATCTGCTCGAGCGCAAAGAGAAACTCGAAGAAGAAGTGCGTCTTTTGCTCATACCCGCCGATCCGCAGGACAGCAAAAATGCCATCGTCGAGATACGTGCAGGCTCTGGTGGCGATGAAGCCAGCATCTTTGCCGGCGACATTTACAGGATGTATCAGAAGTTCAGCGAAAACAAAAACTGGAAACTCGAAGGAGTGGACGTTACCGAAGGTGTGGTAGGTGGTTTTAAAGAGATCATCTTCAACATAATTGGCGACAATGTGTATGGACAGATGAAATACGAATCGGGCGTGCACCGTGTGCAGCGCGTACCGCAAACTGAAACCCAGGGACGCGTTCACACTTCCGCAGCCTCTGTGGTGGTGCTTCCCGAAGCCGATGAATTTGATATTGATCTGAAACCTGGCGACATCCGCAAAGACCTCTACTGTTCGTCGGGACCTGGTGGCCAAAGCGTCAATACTACTTATTCGGCGGTGCGCCTCACGCACATTCCAACCGGCATTGTGGCTACGTGTCAGGATCAGAAATCGCAGATGAAGAACTATCAGAAGGCCTTGTCGGTGCTGCGTTCGAGGATATATGAGATGGAATATCAGAAGTATCTGGAAGAAATCTCATCAAAACGTAAGACGATGGTCTCTACCGGCGACCGCTCAGCAAAAATCAGAACCTACAATTATCCGCAAGGCCGCGTCACCGATCACCGTATCAATCTCACCATGTACAACCTGCAATCCATCGTCGATGGTAATATTCAGGAAATCATCGATCAGTTGCAGCTTGCCGAAAATGCCGAACGACTCAAAGCCGAAGTGGACGGCAAGTAATCATTAACAATAAGTTTTAAGCTTATTACTAAAAACGCTTTTTTTTAAATCAACATCATACATTCATGGAATACAATAGCCAACGCGAAAGCATCATCATCCCCGAATATGGGCGTAATCTGCAAAAAATTGTTGAAATCGTGGTAAACACTGAAGACCGCGCCAAACGTACCCAACTGGCACATGCAGTTGTGGACATTATGGCCAACATCCATTCGCAGGTGAAAGACTCGCCTGAGCTGCGGCAACGTTTGTGGGATCATCTCTATATTATTTCTCGTTTCAGACTCGACGTGGACAGCCCTTATCCCATGCCTGACGTTGAAGTGCTTAGCAAAGCTCCCGAAAGACTGAATTATCCCCGTAAAAATATGCGCTTCTCCTTCTATGGTAAAAATATTGAAAACATCATCACAGAAATTACTACCTATCCTGATGGTGACGACAAAAATGAGTTGGTGGAAAACATAGCCAACCACCTGAAAAAATCATATCTCACCTGGAATCGCGATTCAGTGGATGATGAATTGATAAAGAAACATTTTGATGAACTGTCACAGGGCAAATTGGAGCTCGCAAGCGATTATCATTTTACAAGCACCAATGAGTTATTGGGCACCAAGCCACGCAAAAAAACTACAAAGACTTTCCAACCCCGTCAACAACAGCATGGTGCCAGCAAGCCACAGAAAAAACAGAACCGACCTAAGAATTATTAACCTCTAAAATATTTGTTATGAGTTCTTTTGAAATTTGCGGTGGCAAAAGGCTCAGCGGTCAGATTACACCCCAAGGCGCTAAAAACGAAGCCCTTCAGGTAATTTGTGCTGTCTTGCTCACACGCCAACCCATTACTATCAGCAACATCCCGGAGATACGTGATGTAATAAAACTCATCGATCTGCTAAAGCTAATTGGCGTTGTGGTGGAAAAAACCGATGTGTCAACCTGGCGGTTTACCGCTGCTGACATCCAACTCGACATCTTGCTTACCGATAAGTTTCGCAAAAAGAGTGCGGAGCTGCGCGGCAGCATCATGATCATCGGGCCGCTGCTGGCACGTTTCGGCAAGGCATTTATTCCGCAGCCCGGCGGCGATAAAATAGGACGGCGCCGACTCGACACGCATTTTATCGGATTGCAAAAGCTGGGTGCCAAATTCGATTACAATTTTCAAAAAAACTATTACAGCGTTGTGGCCGAGCGGCTGGAAGGCACCTACATGCTGCTCGACGAGGCTTCGGTTACCGGTACCGCCAACGTGGTGATGGCTGCCACTTTAGCGCATGGCACCACCACCATTTTCAATGCCGCCTGCGAACCATACGTGGTGCAGCTTTGCAAAATGCTAAACAGCATGGGCGCCCGCATCGAAGGCATTGGTTCCAATCTGCTGACAGTGCAGGGTGTAGAGGTATTAAACGGCTGCAGCCACAGGCTCATGCCCGACATGATCGAAGTGGGGAGCTTTATTGGACTGGCAGCACTTACACAATCCCATATCAAAATTGACGGTGTCAATCCCGCAGAACTGGGCATTATCCCCGACGTTTTTGGAAGGCTGGGTATTAAAATGGAGCTTAACCCCGACAGCATCGTAATTCCCGAACAGGAAGGTTATGAGATCGAAACCTTTATGGATGGCTCCATTATGACCATTTCCGATGCGCCCTGGCCCGGCTTTACGCCCGACCTTATCAGCATTGCTCTGGTGGTGGCCATTC
The DNA here is from genome assembly GCA_964612515.1 of uncultured Lentimicrobiaceae bacterium. Lineage (GTDB taxonomy): Bacteria > Bacteroidota > Bacteroidia > Bacteroidales > 4484-276 > SABY01. The sequence continues at coordinate 4,197 of CAZTCX010000239.1, forward strand.
AAGCCAAAGGCAGCGTTCTGATCCATCAAAAGATGTTTGAAAGCCGCTTGTTTTTCGTTGATAAACTTATCGACATGGGCGCGCGCATAATCCTTTGCGATCCGCACCGTGCCACTGTCATCGGCCTCGACCGGCAATACAAACTACGCGGCATCCGAATGAGTTCACCCGACATCCGTGCCGGGGTGGCTTTGCTGATTAGCGCGCTTTCCGCAGAAGGCAAAAGCATCATCGACAACATCGAACAGATCGACCGCGGCTACCAGAACATCGACGGACGCCTGCGTGCACTTGGCGCAGAAATTGAAAGAATTTAAAAATATTTTTGGCACGTAGAGACGCACGGTCGTGCGTCTGGAAATGACGATTTCCGAATGACGATGGAAAAGAAGCAACGCGAAGAAGTAAACAGAT
>CAZTCX010000240.1:0-4596 GCA_964612515.1 uncultured Lentimicrobiaceae bacterium
CGGGGCTGTCTCATTAATCGTACTTCATATTGGCAGCTAAGGTGGTTTTATTTGGTGACGGAAGAGGGGAAAGTTATTAACAATCGCGTGTTTTGCTAACTGCTTGATTATCAGCGAACTTAAATATGTTAATGTATTGATAATCAGCTTGTTGCAATTGTTTCACGTGGAACATTTTTGGCATTGGATTATTTAGTAATTTAGCACCATGATTCTTAATCACTGCTATGAGAAATACTGCTTTTAAATCCTATTCGCAAAATCAACTTATGCTGCTGCCACCCGATCTAAGTGAGCTCATCGATGAGAAGCATCTGGTACGCATTATTGATTCTGTGATTGATGGAGTAGATTTTAAGATTTTTGCGCGTGCCTTTGAAAACACAGGCCAACCACCATACAATCCCCGCATGATGATGAAGGTGCTCATCTATGCATACTCCACTAAGCTATATTCATCAAGGAAAATAGAGAAAGCCCTAAAACAGGATATTACTTACATGTGGCTTGCTGGATGGGAAACTCCTGATCACAATACCATCAACCGTTTTCGTAGCAACTATTTTATCGACGTCATGGAAGATGTTTTCACCCATGTCTTGGATTTTCTGCGTGAGAACAACTACGTTAAGTTTGAGACCTTTTTTGTGGATGGCACTAAGCTGGAAGCTAATGCCGGAAAACACACCTACGTCTGGAAAAAAAATGTAGCCCGTTTTAAAGACCAGTTACGCGAAAAGGTAAAACAACTCTTTAAAGAAATTAAGGAGATAAACCAGCAGGAAGACCTACAATATGCCCAAAACAGTCTACCGGAATTGGGTAATGAGAGCGAGATTGATAGCAAGAAATTAAAAACAATAGTTGAAGAACTTAATCAAGACCTTCGCCAGAAAGCTGTAAGAGAACTGAAAAAGAAAACCACCCGGACAATCCAAAGCCGAATAAATAAAATCAAAAAAAAGGCAGAGCAGCTTCAGGGGTATGAAGAGCAGGAAAAGACTCTTGACAAGCGCAATTCATTCAGTAAGACCGATACGGATGCCACAATGATGCGCATGAAAGGAACCGATGAGCTACGTCCGGGATACAATCAGCAAATCAGCACCGCGGGACAGTACATCGTTAATTACTCGGTTCATTCCAATGCATCAGATACTCCCACCTTTGGAGTACATCTTCAAAAGATCATCAACCGTGGCGCCCAATATCTGCCCAAAAATTATTGTGGAGATGCCGCTTACGGTAGCGAAGAAAACTATGAAACTCTGGCCGCATTGGGTATAGAAAGCTATCTCAAATACAATACTTTCCATCAGGAAATCACCGGAAAGGACAAAAGCCCATTCCAAAAGGGCAGCATGAAATATGACGCTGAAAACGATTTATTCATCTGTCCGAATGGTAAGCTAATAACGTATGATCACCAAGAAGAACACATTACCGAAAATGGTTACAAAACTCAAGTAAAAGTTTACACATGCAAAGACTGCGAAGGCTGCCCGTTGAGGGATAAATGCACCAAATCTAAAAATGGCCGTTCAATCCAGATCAGAGAAAATCTGGACAAACTCAAGGCAAAGGCGCGAGATAGCTTGCAAACAGAAAAGGGTCGTGCGCTGCAACGACAACGGGGTTGGGATGTTGAAACCGTATTCGCAGATCAAAAACACAATCAGCAATACACACGAATAAGATTAAGAGGACGTGAAAAAGCCGAGATGGAACTCGGCTATCTGAGTATTAGTCATAACCTAAGAAAAGTGCACACCGCGCAGATCATAACAAACTAAAACCAATAAATGCAGGAAAAACAGGCTCTAAAAACAAAATAAACACGCCGCCCCGAAAAAAACTCGAAGAAAATGACGTAGCAACTAAAAATACCGCCCCAAATTAAAAATCCAAACCTGATGGGCTATTAGCCACCACAGGTTGTTTAAAAATAATTGGAGGGGTTAATGAGACGGCCTCAGCAGGCCCACGCACTCCTGATTGTGCGATGGCAACTCCCCCTCTAGGGGGCTGGGGGTGTGCGTTGGATTTTCCTAAATCTATAGAAGCAATCACCTGAATAATTGCAAAAAATATTACTATGAAACTTATTGATGGCAAACAAACCGCGACAGAAATCAAGGAAGAGATTAAGGCTGAAATAGCCGGATACATCGATCAAAAAGATAGCTCCCCTCATCTTGCGGCCATTATGGTGGGCGACGATGCTGCAAGCGAAACCTACGTGGCACACAAAGAATCGGATTGCAAAAGTGTGGGAATGACATCCTCCATTTACCGGCTGAGCAAAGATGTTTCGGAACTCGACCTGCTCGATACCATCGATTTTATCAACAACGACGACGACATCCACGGGCTCATAGTCCAGTTGCCGCTGCCACGCCACATCAACGTCGATCGGGTGATCGATAAAATTGATCCTGCAAAAGATGTCGATGGATTCCATCCCGTGAATATTGGCAGGATGGTTCTCGGTCTTCCCACCTATTTGCCAGCCACACCTTACGGAATTATGGAGCTGCTGAAGCGCTACAAAATAGAAACTTCCGGTAAAAATGTTGTGGTTCTGGGGCGCAGCAATATTGTGGGCACGCCGCTAAGTATTATGCTTTCGCGCAAAACCAATCCCGGCAACGCTACAGTTACGCTGTGTCACAGCAAGTCGGTGGGACTTAAAGAAATTGCGGCAAACGCTGATATTCTCATTGCAGCCATCGGTCAGCCGGAATTTGTAACCGAAGATATGGTGAAAGCCGGAGCTACGGTTATCGACGTTGGCATTCACCGCGTCGCGGCGCCCAATACCAAGTCTGGTTTTAAACTTATTGGCGATGTCGATTTTGAAAATGTTGTCCGCAAAGCCGCCTATATCACGCCTGTTCCGGGCGGAGTTGGCCCCATGACACGCGTGGCACTTCTGATGAATACCCTCAAAGCCTTCAAATTAAAAATGGGAATTTCTTAAATGGCACGCCTTCGGAAGTTGTTTTTTTACACCTTATTATATAGCACTACATTTTTTGGCCTTTCGGCAATGGCGCAACAAGATGCGGCCACTCCGGATTCATCTGCCGATGCCGTCATCACGGCACAGGTTTCCCCGGCTATTTCACCGCTGCCTGAAGACGTGCGGGAGTCGTCGGGGCTAATCTTTTACGACGGTATGTATTGGACGCTCAACGACAGCGGAAATCTTCCGAGTCTTTACGCACTCGATGCCAGCGATGGAAGCCTTCTGCGCACTGTGTGTCTGGAAGGAATTTCCAATTACGACTGGGAGGAGCTTACGCAGGATGAGGATCATCTTTACATTGGCGACTTTGGCAACAATCGCGGCAATCGTAAGGATTTGCGCATTTATAAAATCAACAAAAAGGATATTCCCGACGGCGACGACGTGACGGTATCACACTTTGATACGATTATGTTTTCGTATGCCAACCAGACGAATTTTAAAAAGCGTTCGTATCAGCATAATTTCGATTGTGAAGCTATGGTAGCTCTCAACGACAGTTTATTTTTGTTTACTAAAAATTGGGAAAACCAACGGTCGGTGCTTTACGCAATGCCTGCTCTGGCCGGCAATTATGTGCTTCAGCCACGCGGCGGATTCGATGCCGGCGGGTTAATTACCGGCGCTGCCATTAGCAGCGACCACAAAAAACTAGCACTGATTGGCTACGTGGATTACGAATCATTTGCATGGATTTTTAGCGATGTACATGGCTCTGATTTCTTTTCGGCGCCGCGTGTGCGTATCAACTTTCCGGATTTGGTATTTGTGCAAACCGAAGCTATTTGTTTCGTTGCCGCCGATTCCGTGGTTTTTTCATGTGAAGAGAGTGCCGAGTTTCCTTCCATCTTTGGTTTGAACATCGATAGGCTTCTGGACTTTTCCACCTCTGCAATATCTGGTTTCCAATCGGGTGGAATCATCATCTCAAGCTTGCCAACAGTGGTTTCTGATAAATTGCAATTTGATATTTTACACCTTCCAACGCCCGAATTTACCGCAGAGCTACGCTCGACACGATGGGAAAAACTTTTCGAAGTATCGGCTGTTAAAGAAAATGATGATAGCAAAATGCCCGTTACCATTATAACCAAAGAGCTGGAGCCTGGCATTTATTTTTTAAGAATACTCTCCGGCGACCATCATCTTGTCAAAAAAATCACTGTCAAACATTGAGTACTCCCATCACTGATAATCCCGAACAAAACCTACTGCTCGAACAGGGGCTTTTGCTTCCGCTCATGGAAGAATTTTACACCTTGCAGGGCGAAGGCTATAATACCGGTGAGGCTGCCTGGTTTATCCGCATTGGTGGCTGCGACGTTGGTTGCCGCTGGTGCGATGTAAAAGAATCATGGAATCCAAAGCTCCACCCGCTCACTGCTACCGACAGCATTGTGACCAACGCTATCAATAATCCTTCTGCAGCGGTGGTGGTTACCGGCGGTGAGCCGCTCATGTATAATCTCGATTATTTGTGTAGTCAGCTCAAAGCCAATGGTTGCAAAACCTACCTGGAAACCTCCGGCGCCTATCCGCTCACAGGCGAATGGAATTGGATTTGCCTC
>CAZTCX010000241.1:0-4592 GCA_964612515.1 uncultured Lentimicrobiaceae bacterium
CAAACATTTATAGAACACGGATTGCAGATTTTCACAGATAAAGACAAAAATCGGTGCAAATCCGTTGTATCTGCGTCATTAGTGTTCTATTGAAGCAAGTGATGAATTATTCAGGCTACAAAGCTGTCATCCAAAGAAATTCTTTATGTTTGGATTTTCTTTTTACATCAATCAAACCATTCAAAAACTACGATGATCAGCGCCTTTCCAAAACCACCTTCTGCCGTCAACTACCTCTCGGATGAGCCGATTGCCAACCTGAGGAAGCATCTTCCGGCACAATCGGTGGTCATTACGCAGCCCGCCATTCAGCAGTATTATGGCCACCACTGGAAAGGAGTTCCGAGAATTCTCATTGGTGACGGCGAAAAACACAAGACCCTTCAAACGGTGCATGAAACCTATCAGCAACTCATCGATCTGAAAATAGACCGCTCTGTATGGCTGGTGGGCGTGGGCGGCGGCATGGTGTGCGACCTTGCCGGTTTTGTGGCCGCTACTTATTTGAGGGGCGTGGCTTGTGCATTTGTTCCCACCACGCTATTGGCACAAGCCGACGCTGCCATTGGTGGCAAAAACGGTGTAAATTTTCAGGGTTTTAAAAATATGGTTGGCACCTTTTATCAGCCACAGTTTATCCTGAGCGATCCTGCTACTTTACAAACTTTGCCCGCCCTTGAGCTTGCCAATGGTCTGGCGGAAGTCGTTAAACATGCCCTGATCGCCGATGCTGCTTATTTCGATTATATCGAAAACAACTTTCAGAAAATTTTAAATCTGGATGAAGTTGCGCTTCGGCATGTTACGCTGCGCTCTTACCAAATAAAAAGTGACATTGTGCAGCGCGACGAGAAAGAGCAAAACCTACGGCGCATCCTCAACTTTGGACATACCTACGGCCACGCCATCGAGAAGGTTGCCGGCATCAGCCATGGCCACGCCGTGAGCATAGGAATGGAGATAGCTCTACGGCTTTCAATAAAATATGCTTCGCTTTCGCAAAATCAATATGAGCGGGTAATCCGACTGCTTCGGAATCTTAATCTGCCTGTAAGTACTTCTGCCGATCCACAAAAAATCGTCGATGCACTCACCGCCGACAAAAAACGAGAGGGCGGGGAGGTGCATTTTGTGCTTTTGGAAAATATTGGCAGGGCTGTAATAAAAAAGATCGCACTCACCGAACTTCAAAACTTTCTGCTTTCCTCATGACACTCAGCGTCCATCCATCGGCCATAAAGGGAACTCTTGCGGCTCCTGCTTCCAAGAGCCAAACGATTCGCGCCATTGCTGCCGCGATGCTTGCGGAGGGGTCATCTGTAATCCATCATCCTTCACGCTGCGACGATGCGCTCGCCATGGCAAATATTGCCCTTCAACTGGGGCGTGACATAAATTATCAAAATGATACGTTTGAAATCAAAGGTGCTTTTCGTCCCACTTCTTCCGATTTCGATTGTGGCGAATCGGGTTTGGCAGCTCGCCTGATGATAGCTTTGGCTCCGGCGCTTTTCGAGAATCCCGTCACAATTTCCGGAAAGGGTTCTTTGCTAAAACGTCCGCTTGGCAATCTCAGCGATGTATTGCAACAACTGGACGTCCATTCTCATTCCGACCACGGGAAATTGCCTTATCACCTTTCGGGAAAAATGAAAGCCGGTGAAGTGTTGGTGGATGGCAGCGAAAGCTCACAATTTGTGAGCGGCCTGCTCATGGCGCTGCCGCTGCTCGATGGCGATAGCAAGCTTATCGTCCGGAATCTTAAAAGCGCTCCATACGTGCAGATGACGCTGGAAACGCTTTGCAAATTTGGAATAGAGATAAAACAAACAGCGCCCGAAACCTATAGCATCGTCGGCAACCACAAATATCTTCCTACCAAAACTACCATCGAAGGTGACTGGAGTGGCGCCGCATTTCTGATGGTGGCGGCAGCTTTGGCCGGCGATCTCACCATCACCGGCCTCGACATCCAAAGCGCGCAGGCCGACCGAAAAATTTTAGACGCTCTGGCAGCAGCAGGAATTCCCATGCAAATTTCCGACAACGGCATAACCATTCGGCAGCAGCGCTCAACGCCCTTCATTTTCGATTGCACCCATTGTCCCGATCTGTTTCCACCGTTGGCCGTTCTTGCAGCAGCCACACAAGGAACCAGCACGCTGAGTGGCGTGCATCGGCTGCAAAACAAGGAAAGCAACCGCGGATTGGTGTTGCAAAGGGAACTCGCCAAAATGGGAGTTCGTATTATTTTGGAAGGCGACAACATGCACATCCATGGCGGGACGCTTACCGGTGCAACCATCGACGCGCATAACGATCACCGCATTGCGATGGCTGCGGCTGTGGTTGCTTTGGTTTCTTCATCTCCTGTTGTCATCACAGGGGCAGGATGCGTCAGCAAGTCGTGGCCTTCGTTTTTTGATGATCTGTGCTCGTTGGGAGTTTTGATAAGTGGTGGGTGACAAATTACCAATGACAGATTTCCGTTAAAAATTTGTTATTCAATTAAATAAAAGACTTCTTCTAAGCAGCATTTTAAGCCACTAAAGGAAATTTTTGTTTTTCACAAAATCCTATAACAAATCAACCTCATCGACCCTCCTAAAATTTTCCTTACTATTTTTGCCCGGCACACAGCTTATTTTAAAGGTGTAAAAAAGAATCAGCATGGAACGCATCACACTTTTTGCCGAAGTACTATTGCCGCTGCCTGTGGCCGGCACTTTTACGTATCGGGTGCCTTACGAAATAAACAGTGAGGCTGAGCCTGGCAGGCGTGTGGTGGTGCAGTTTGGCCGGCAGAAAATCTACACCGGTCTCATCCGTTCGGTACACCAGAAGGTACCGGAGAAATACGTCCCGAAATACATTCTTTCGGTGTTGGACCAGCAGCCTGTCGTAAAGCCGGTGCAGTTCGATCTTTGGGAATGGATTGCCGGATATTATATGTGTACGGTGGGTGAGGTGATGAATGCCGCGCTGCCCTCTGCGCTCAAGCTGGCCAGCGAGACGCGCATCGTGCAGCATCCCGACTTCGACGGAAAGACCGATCATCTCAACGAAAAGGAATTCCTGGTAGCAGAAGCCATCGACATACAGAAAACCCTCACCATCTCGGAGGTGTCGCGGATCGTAGAGTACAAAAAGGTGATTCCGCTCATCAAAACTTTGATAGAGAAAAAGGTGGTGCTGGTAGAGGAGGAGTTGCGCGACCGCTACCGTTCCAAAGTGGAGACTTATGTGCGCCTTTCGGCGGAATACCGCGATGAGACGACGCTGCATCAGCTCTTTTCAGAACTCGAAAAAAAAGCCTTCCGGCAGCTCGAGGTGCTGATGACTTTTCTGCACCTGACCGGCGCGGAGGCATACAACGGCAAAGCGCTGCCACGTGTGGAGCTAACGGCCAATGCCGCCACAGCCCAGACGGTGACGGCGCTTGAGAAAAAAGGTGTGTTTGAGATATTTGATGAAGTTACCAGCCGCCTGCAGACTTTCGACGCTGTCCCCTCGCACGCCGATCTGATTCTTACCCCGGAACAACAAGCGGCTTTAGAACATATCAGCGAAAGCCTGAACCAAAAAAAAGTGACCCTGCTGCATGGCGTTACCTCCAGCGGGAAAACAGAAGTCTATATCAAGCTCATCCATCGGGTGATAAAGCAAGGGAAGCAGGTGCTTTTTCTGTTGCCCGAGATAGCCCTTACTACCCAAATCATCAACCGCCTCCGCCGCTATTTTGGCGACAGCGTGGGCGTGTATCACTCCAAATACAGCGAGTTTGAACGGGTAGAAATCTGGAACCGCGTGTTGCAACATCCGGCAAACGCTGGCGCCGAACCCGGGAAATACCAGATCATTCTGGGTGCACGATCGGCGCTGTTTCTGCCTTTCAGCAATCTGGGGTTGGTGATTGTGGACGAGGAGCACGACAGCTCTTACAAACAATATGCTCCCGCCCCCCGCTACCTGGCGCGCGACACCGCCATTATGATGGCCAACATGCACGGCGCCGCCACGGTGCTCGGCTCGGCCACGCCTTCCATCGAGAGTTATTACAATGCGACCTTTAATAAATACAACCTAATAGAACTCAAAAGCCGCTATGGCGGGATAGAAATGCCGGAGATACTGGTGGCTGACCTGCGCAACGAAACGCACCGAAAGACCATGAAGTCGCACTTCAGCTCTTTTTTATTAAAAAACATAGAGGAGGCGCTGGCGCGAAAGGAGCAGGTGATCCTGTTTCAAAACCGGCGCGGCTTCTCGCTGCGGCTCGAGTGCGACACCTGCCACTGGATGCCTTCGTGTAAGCATTGTGACGTTACGCTGATTTATCATAAATACAACAACCAACTGCGCTGCCACTACTGCGGCTACAGCGAGCGGGTGCCCGACCGCTGCCCGGAGTGCGGCCACACCGGCCTGATGATGAAAGGCTTTGGCACCGAAAAGGTCGAAGACGAGTTGGCAATCATCTTTCCGAAAACACGCATTGCGCGCATGGACCTCGACACCACGCGCACCAAAAACGCGTATCAGAAAATCATCAGCGACTTCGAAGAGCAGCGCATCGATATATTGATAGGAAC
>CAZTCX010000242.1:0-4578 GCA_964612515.1 uncultured Lentimicrobiaceae bacterium
GTAGCTGGCTGGCTCTTCCTTTCACAGCTATTGTTTCGAGGCAGTTGCTGTGATCGAGATGTACGTGCTGCACCGAGAGGATGAGTGGGTGGAAGTCGTGCTGAATTTCGGTAGAACGCACCTGCACATCTTTTTTGTGGTGATCATACACCAGCACGATGGCGCCGGCCACCTCCTGGTTGTCGAGCCATAGGTCTTCGGTTTTGGATTGTGATATCAGGAAGCGGATGGCTTGCGAGCGGTTGGGAAACTTCCGGTTTTCGACAAGCTGATCCAGGTCTTCGAGCAGATTCTCTTCAAGTGAAACGCCAAATCTTTTCAATGTCATAGTAGCACCTTTTTAGATTTCGTGCTACAAAAGTACATGCATTTTTTTGGCGAAAGCCAACGGAGATAAAATTTAGAAAGAATTTAAATGTAGTTTCTATATAATGAAACATTTTGTTTTTCTTTGCGCTATTAAGAATTGAATGAATTGACAAACTTTTTGACATTGTATTTTTAGACGAGACTTTTGAGTTTCTCAGTCATCTTGAAAAGAAGCATTACGAAAAAATACTTTATAATATTCGTAAAGCTCAGACTGTCCCTGATTCTGAACTATTCAAGAAATTAATAGACGAAATTTGGGAATTCAGAACGCTTTACCAAGGGCTGCATTATAGGCTACTTGCATTTTGGGATAAGAGTGATGCTAAAAATACGCTTGTGATTTCAACAAATGGAATAATCAAGAAAACCAGCAAAGTTCCGGATAGCGAAATCAAAAAGGCAAAACAACTTCGCGCAAAATATTTTGAAGACAAAGAAACCACTAACACGATAAAGTAATGAAAACACATACATTAGATGAGGTGCAGGACACTCTTATCGGTAAAATTGGAACCCCTGACCGAGACAGGTTTGAATATGAATTGCAAATGGATTTAATTGGGCAAGCTATAAAACAGACCCGGCAAGAAAGGAAATTAACACAGGAAGAGCTGGGGAAACTCATTGGTGTGCAAAAGGCCCAAATCTCAAGAATTGAAAACAACGCGAGCAACGTCACTATTGAAACATTAATGCGTGTATTTAATGCTTTGCAGGCTAAGGTAAAGCTACAAATTGAGCTTCCGCACTTTAAAATCAGCCTGGAGCAATAACAATAGCTCTTAAACCACTGCTATAAAAGCTGATGGGTGAAATCCACCATTATTAATACCATTGATCGCTAATAGCCCACGATCATTTTTCTGGCATCGGTGGGTTGTCCGTTGATGCTAATGGAATAGAAATAGATTCTGCTTGTTAGCCCGGTGGCATCAAAGGAGATTTGATACGTGCCTTTTGTTTTGGTTCCTTCATTTATCCGGCTGATCAATTGTCCGGTGTAGTTGTAGATGTTCAGTTGGACGGTTGATTCATTTTCGAGCTTGTACCCGATTTGCGTTGTGCCGTTGAAAGGGTTGGGAACGTTTTGCAACAATTCGCCCTCGTTGAGTTTTGCCAGGTTCTCTTGCATTGGATTTTTCGTTTTGTCATCCGGGAGCAACGACAACAAGTAATCCCTATCTTCAAAAAACTGCTCTTTTGTTTCAGGCTTGTATTGCGCGAGGTTTCCGGTGTGGGCGGATTTGTATCCGCTGTTTTCCATCACGAAGTAAACATATCCAAGGTCGATTATAGCAAAAATACTATCCTCCATTGTTTCAGGATCAAGAATTATGTTTTCATAGTAACTGATGGCATCGAGCCAGTTCTCGGTTTTGACATCGCATTTTGAGGAAAGAAATGCAGCGGATTCAAAAAGAGCGGTATCGGATTGAATGGTGGCGTTTGTTGCATAATATTGTTTTAATGCGCTGTAGTCGTTGGCAACAAATTTTTCAAGCGCAAAAAGTTCCTGCATGGCTGCTTTGGCATATTTTGACTGAGGATACTGGTCGATGAGTGTTTGGTATATGGTTTTTGCTCCCGCATAATCTTCGGCATCAAACAGGTTGCCGGCAATCTCGTACATGTCCTCATCAGGATCGGGCGTATTATTCTTGTTATCGCCCGGGCACCAAGTGGGTTGCCAAAGGTAAGCGCCCGGATAAAGGTCTTCTGTCGCCACAAACGATCCCGGAATATCTTCCCAGCAATTGTACTTTACATCATGTATTGTAAAGTTGCCGCCACTATGAAAAACCAGCGGATCGCCGGGAGCGCCCAGGTTGTCATCATCAATAATTACATTGTAGCGGAAGTAGGGCGGAAAACTGTATTGCGATGCATACACTTCATAGGATTGATTATCCCGTATTTCCTGCGTTGCAGCGTTGGTTGATGCGTTATAATCCCCGAAAAGCCGCACGCTGCTGTGGTCGGCAAGCCACACGCCATAGCCGTTGTCGTAAATATGGTTTCTGTAAAATGCGCCACGTGAATTATATGCCAGTATCCCGCGGTGCGTGCAATTGGTTATGGTATTATCGCTTATCGTTGCTTTCTTTAGTTCACCGTAGCCCGACTGAAACATCTGTATCCCGTTGTAATACCCGTGGATGGTATTGTTGGTAATATTGTACTGATTGTAGTTCCACAGGTCGATGGCTGCCATGGTTATGTCGGTGATAAAAATACAGTTGGTAACGGTAGCTGTATTAAGATTGTCTTCGGTATTTTCGAGGTATAGCCATGTGCGGTCGAAAATTGTTCCGTCGGTAACGATTACATTTCCGCGGTGTGAGCGGATTAGATTGCAATTGGCAAAGGAGGAGTTTTTAATGGTAAGGCTTTGTCCATAGTTGTTTAAACCAGATTTAGTAAATGCTGCATAATTTAATACAGTATGAAGGCTTGGGTTAGTCAGGTACAATCCATTGAAATATCCTGAATTGCCATGTCTGTTGAAGCTAACGTAATTCCCTACCTGAATGTCCCCATCAACTTTAACCTGGTTTGCAGAATTGCCATAAAAGCTTACATTATTTTCAACAAATAAAGTGGCAAATGTTTCAACAGTAAAATCTGCTATTTCATTTCCAAAATAAAAACCACCCCCATCTTCTAAAGTTAAGGTATATCCACTATCAACAATTAAATCGCCGCCAATCAAATAGCTTCTGTTTTCTACTGATTGTGTAGTATTTACATGGCCAGCTATTCCACACAACGAAAGCAAGTCTTCATTAAATGAAATATCGGTAAATTCCTGTGGATCTTCAGGATCGTATCCTGATATATTTGGATAATAATAACCATATTCTGACCATGTGTCTAAATCATTGGCATACTCAAATGCTTCTTCCATTTGTACATGGCCATCCCCGTTTAAATCAGGATCGTGGTCGCCGGGATGCCCTACCATTCCAGGATAATTGTAGAAAGGAAATGAACCAACTGCATGAGATTCTTCCCAGGGATAAGCATTGTGCGGATAATAACCACGGGCTGCAGCAGTCCAGTAATATACAAATTCATCATAGTTCATACCTGTAATCCAAACTTCTGCAAATGAGTACTCATCATTTGACGCGGTTTGAATTGACCTGTTTTTACAACTTACATCATAATTAACATAGTCCGATAATTCAGTTTTGAATCCACCTATCTGGCATGGCTCCAATACTGCAATTATTTGCGCGCAATTGATATCCTCAAGGTATTCGGCCAGTTCATAATCTGCAAGGCTGCCACCGGGCAGATTAATATACGAATGGCCACCACTCATGTAGCCGTGGTCATCTACAAAAATAAACAAGCCGTCGTCTGGTCCTAATTCTGGTATTTCGGGTGAAGTGTTTGTTTCACCAGACATTTCCTGGAAAGTGTGGTGAATACTGGTTTTATAGGCATCATAATCTATGTCATCTACTCCATCATTATTGAAATCCTCTCCGAAAATACCTGTGCCATAAACATAGTGAACAAAAATGTTCTCTTCCGTGTATCCGTAGACATCCAGCAAGGTGCAGTAAATAGCTGAAATATCGTTCCAATAACGATCCTGGTCGGCACCGTTTATAATTACAGCATACAAATTCGGGTTTGGATCAAGACCGTTAATCGTTGCATTGGGATTAACAGGCAAATCCATTGGTGTTGGCCTGTCCATTTCTGACATAATGGTGTAGACAGATTTTCAGTCAACAGGGAAAAAGTTACTATTGACAATCTGGTATGCACCGGTGGCTTCGTTTACAAAGATGAACCTGCACGGATGCGCCCAGTTAGCAAAAGGTCGGTCGTCAACAAAATACACCCAGTTGGACGAATAAGGCATGTCAACAATTTCGTTGTTCCCAAGTGAAATTGCATTCTGACCTGATTTTGCCACATCAACCATGTACACATCAACCTGATCAATTTCGGCTGATAATACCTGGTTTAAGACAAGGTTGGTAGCCTGCTGGCTTGTAAATTGAGCCATAGCAGGAATCACACAAAGGCAAATTATTGCCGTTACTATTAAATTGCGTAGATTTGTCATTTTAATGTCCTCCAATTTTTAGTTTAACTTCATTAATTTAACTGGTTGGCGGATTTTTCCGTTTACTTTCAGGTAAGCGATATAAGGGCCGGGCTTGCATGGTTTGTCGCCTGTATCAAGCC
>CAZTCX010000243.1:0-4567 GCA_964612515.1 uncultured Lentimicrobiaceae bacterium
TTTTTGATGGCAATACCCGGATTTATGTTTCGGCAGCGCGTGGTTTCAGGGCGCCGGTGCTTGACGATCTCTGCCGCTCCGGACGACGTAAAAACGGTTTTCGCATCGCCAACCCCGATTTAAGTCCTGAACATCTCAACAGCTTCGAGGCTGGCTTCGACCGGCGCTCGGCGTCGGGATGGTACGCCGGCATCACCGCCTTTTACTCGCATGGCACTGACTATATGTATGCCGTTAGCACCGGCGACTCAGTGGATATGGGCTACACCCTCAGTCCGGTGTATCAAACGCAAAATATTGGTGGCGTAGAAATAGCAGGCATCGAAGCAGAGGTTTCCGGGAAGATTACCAAAAACATCCTCGTGTTTGCAAACTACACCCGTAACTATACCCGCATCAGCGATTTTACACCCAAAACCGCTGCCGACCCTGACCTTACCGACAAACATCTTACCGACGTCCCCGACCACCAGGCCAACGCCGGCATCAACTGGATGAACAAGTGGGTAGATGTCAACGTCACCGGAAAATATACCGGAAAGCGCTGGATCAACGACCGCAACATTCCCGATATCACCTACATTCTTGCGCCACAATATCCGGCCTGGTTCAACATTGATATTAAAATTCAAAAACAAATTACGAAGCATTGGCTGGTTTCGTTGTCGTTACAAAATATTCTTGATGAAGTTCACATCAACGATGGTGGCTACAAAACACCCGGCAGGATTATCATTGGAAAGGTGGCGTGGCAGCTTTTTTAGCGGGTAGATGTCGTATAGCATGACAGTCAATCGTTCATCGTTCATTGTTAATCGTTCATCGTTAATGGTTCATTGTTAATCGTACACCATGTTCGGACGAGGCTGTGCCTCGTTCGTTTTATTTTTGCAGGCTGTGCCTGCCACAATTTATTGGCTGCTCAACAAAGGTAGATGCACTGCAACATTCATCACGAATCGGCGGTTACTTCACAAAAAGTAATTTCCCCATCCTAACATCGATTTTTTCCGGTTCAAGTACCGGTGAAACACTTAACCTGTAAATATAAGTGCCAGACTTTTGATTTTCGGGTTGCCAGTTGAGTTCATGCGTTCCTGCTTCCAGCTCTTCCCCTGGAAGGACGAAAACCTGCTGCCCGGTTAAATTCAGGATTTCCAAATCGACCCTGCCAGCCTGCCCCAGATCGAATGTAAATTTTGTATTGTAACTGAAAGGGTTTGGAAATACATTCATCAGCTTGAAAGCTTCGGAATTAAAACTAAGATTATCAATGCCAACAAGAAGTGATGTAAAATTCCATACTTCCGACCACTGGCTGCTCCCGTCATTATTTGCAGCAATTACCCTCCAATATAAGCTTGTATTTTCCGGCAGGTTTTCAACGGTGTATGTCGTGTCGGTAATGCTGGCCTGATCCAGAATTTTTGTGGTAAAAGCATAGGTTGTAGAAATTTGCAGACGATAGGATTCCGCGGTGGCTGACTGCTGCCACACAAAGCTGGTATTCAGCGGCACTTCGCCGGAATGATTTTCCGGATAGCTCAGCAAAGGAGCATCCAGCGGCGGCTGCTGACTGTAGTTCAGGATGGTGCCGACCCAGCCCGAAGCCCAGCCATTATTTGGATCAGAGAAACTTAAAGACCAAATCCAGTTGCCTGTCCCGCTATTCTGTGGTTGCCATGTCTCTCCGCCATTGGTTGTATGAACGATTACGCCATCGCTGCCGGCAGCCCAGCCAATATTTTCATCAGGGAAACTGAGTGCGTAAAGTCCCGCATTGGTATTGCTGGCCTGTTGTTCCCAGGTTTGACCACCATCGGTGGTTTTGAGCAGTGTTCCCGAGGTTCCGGTTACCCAGCCAATGTCAGGATCGACAAAGTATATAGTCGTGAGTATTCGGCTGGTACCGCTATCTTGCTCACTCCAGGTGGTTCCCCCATCCGAAGTGTGAAAAATCTTTCCCGAATCTCCTACAGCCCAACCATTCAGGGCGTCAACAAAAAATACTGATCTCAGGTTGTTAATATTGCCTGCGTTTTGCAGCGTCCATGAGTTACCTCCATTCTGGGTGGCGAGAATCGTTTCGGATGATCCCACAGCCCATCCTCTTTGTTGATCAACAAAGAATATCGATCTTATATGATTGCTCACTCCGCTTGGTTGCTGAATCCATGTTTGTCCACCGTTTTCACTTTTTAAGATAGTACCGCTGTTTCCGGCTAGCCAGCCGTTATCCCGATCAATAAACTGAACGGCTTCAAAAACAACATTCAACCCGGCCGACTGTACCGTCCAGGTCTGTCCCCCGTTTTCGGTTTTACGAATGGCTCCGTTATCTCCTGCAGTCCATCCTGTTTGCGTGTCAACAAAGCTAACCGACCTGAGAAGCTCAAAAGTTGTGCTTGTCTGTGGTGTCCAGCCTCCTTGTGAGTAAACCCATAACGGTAAAAAGCTGATAAAAAGCAGTAGTTTTTTCATTGGTGATGCGTTTTAGTTCTATTAGAAAATATTAAAATCGATGGTAAAGTTAATAAAGTTTCTTGCTCAACCTAAAATCAACTTGACTGCTCCAGGATAAGCCCTCGTTCATTGTTAATCGTACACCATGTTCGGACGAGGCTGTGCCTCGTTCGTTTTATTTTTGGAGGCTGTGCCTGCCAGCGATTTCTTGGACTGCGGACTGAGAGCTGCCGGCAATGGACAGTTCCCGGAACCGAAAGAAATTGGAAGCGCATTTTGTCATAATAAAAAAGCCGTTTTCTGGTTTTGATAACTTTACAACCTTTGCAGGATATGATATTATTTGAAGAGGCCCTCGAAATTGTAACTGCCGCCGCCATGCCGCTGCCTGCGGTAACTGTGCCTTTGGCGCAGGCACATGGCAGAGTTTTGGCGCAGGATATTGCTTCGGACATGGACATGCCTCCTTTTGATAAATCGGCGGTGGACGGCTATGCCTGTCGCCGTGCCGATCTGGACAAGCCGCTCGAGGTAATTGAAATTATACCCGCCGGCGTAGTTCCAACCAAAATGATTGCCCCTGGTACTTGCGCCAAGCTGATGACCGGTGGCATGATGCCACAAGGTGCCGATATGGTGATCATGGTGGAAGAAACCGAACCTGCCGGCGAAAACTCAATCCGGTTTATTGGCACCAAATCCTCCAACAACTTTTGCCTTACCGGAGAAGATTTACGGGAGAATGATGTCGTGCTAAAGTTGGGAACGCTGCTACGTCCGCAGCACATCGCTATTCTGGCTTCGGTGGGCTGTGTGGAACCGCTTGTTTATGATCAGCCTGTTGTAGGCGTGCTTTCTACCGGCGATGAACTTGTGGAACCAAATATAAAGCCGGCACCGTCGCAGATACGCAACAGCAATGCCGCCCAGTTGATGGCTCAAATAGACACTGTCGGCGCAAAAGCCCAATATTTTGGAATCGTTGCCGACACGCTGGAAGCAACCCGCGAAGCCATCGAAGGAGCTATTAATAATTGCAATATCCTACTGATCTCCGGCGGCGTTTCGATGGGCGACTTCGACTATGTGCCGCAGGTATTATGCGAAGCCGGTTTTGAAGTACTTTTTAAAAGCATTGCCGTACAGCCGGGGCGGCCTACGGTTTTTGCCCGCAAGGGAGATACTTTTCTTTTTGGGCTTCCTGGAAATCCGGTGTCGTCGTTTGTGCAGTTTGAGCTGTTGGTGAAGCCGCTCATATTTGCAATGATGGGTTCAAAATATTCTCCAGTGCAGTTACAACTACCCATGGGAATAAATTACACCAGGCGAAACTCTAAAAGAAAATCGTTTTTCCCGGTGGTAATAAAACAGGGAAAAGTCTTCCCGATCGATTACAACGGTTCCGCCCATATCCATGCTTATGTGGAGGCGCAGGGAATCGTTCCGGTGGAGATTGGCAAAACCACAATAGCTGAGGGGGAGCTTACGGATGTACGACTTATATAACCGGAAAATAAACTATTTGCGCATCTCCGTCACGGATCGCTGCAACCTGCGCTGCCGTTACTGCATGCCTGCTGAGGGTATTCCATTGCTCTCGCACGACGACATTTTAACCTTTGATGAAATCGTAGGTTTTACGCGGGTGGCGGTTGGGATGGGTATTAATAAAGTACGCATCACAGGCGGGGAGCCGCTGGTGCGCAAAGGCATTGTAGAGCTTACGCAAATGCTGGCTTCGATAGAAGGAATGGACGATTTGGGCATGACCACCAACGGTATTTTCCTGGATCGCTTTGCGCAACCGCTTGCCGATGCCGGTTTGGATCGTGTGAATATTAGTTTGGATACTTTGGATGAAGAAAAATATCACCAGATAACGCGTCAGGGTAAATTGGAGGATGCTTTGCGTGGCATTGCCGCAGCCGATCGGGCAGGATTGCATCCCATAAAGCTAAACTGTGTGGTGAAAAAAGATGGCCGCGAACCTGATGCGATTTCAGTGCGGCAGTTTGCCGAGGAGCATGGCTACCAGATACGTTATATCCCGCAGATGGATCTGGTCGAAGGAACTTTTGGCCGGGTGCAAGGTGGCGAAGGTGGC
>CAZTCX010000244.1:0-4515 GCA_964612515.1 uncultured Lentimicrobiaceae bacterium
CAGGCGATAATTTTTAATGAAAATCCATCCTTTATTAAAAACCTCATCTATAACCCGCACAACGGAGAGGTTTTGATGGCTGTGAATATTTATACTTCCAAAAAAAACAGCGCCATTTATCTCAACAGCTACGACTTCCAGGGCAAGCGGCGTTCGTCGCTGCAGCTCACGCCGGCACAGTCGTCGGTAAAGCTGATGAATGCACAAATACATATTGCGGCTGCCGCCGAATGGTATATCCTGGGAAGTTTCAACCATCTCAACGGAAACCTGTCCCGCTCCGACGAAGAGAGGCTGGGCGAGCCTTCCGAAGGTTTTTATATCGCTAAAATTAAAAATCAAGACCAGCAGTTTCTAAAATTACACAAGCTGATCGATTTTAAAAATATTACCACCATATTAAATAACGAAGAGCTGCGCGACATCAAAAACCTGGTGAACAAAGAGAAAAAGAAAGGCAAGTCACAATCACTCAACTATCAGTTTCTTATGCACGATCTGCAATACCACGACGGCAATTTTGTGATGCTGGCCGAAGCTTACTATCCCGAATACCATCAGGTAACCACCATGAGCTACGACTTCTATGGCCGCCCGATGCCGTATTATTATACCGTTTTTGATGGTTACCGCTACTTCAATGCTTTTGCCGCCGGCTTCGACCAGGAGGGGAATATACGATGGAGCAATGGAATTAAAATCTGGGATATGCGCTCCATGCAATTGATGCGCCGCGTGGAGTCCAGCAGCGACGGGCAGCAAATGGTGATCTTTTATAACGACAACGGCCGCATCGTCTCCAAGATCATCGAAGGATATCAGGACATTGGTGAAGTAGAAAGAACCAGGCTTGCTACGAAAAATCTGGGCGACGTGCAGTTAGAAGCTTCTAATGGCATGACCGCCCACTGGTACGGCAATTATTACCTTGCCTGGGGCTACCAAACCCTGCGCAACAGTGAGGTGGCCGGCGGCAGCAAACGCTCGGTATTCTATATTAATAAATTGATTTTTAATTAGAGCGTTTTTTCGCCAAAGAGAACTTTTTAGCCTAAACCGACACTTCCAGGATGTGCGCAGATTATAGAGAAGATTCCCTGTATTTCAGACGAGTCATCACCCAACAATTCCGATGTTTTTTTTATTAATACCTTTGCACAAAGCAATAAAATATGGACGCAGTTATTATTGAAATAAAGGATAAAAAAGATGCTCAGTTTTGGCTCAACCTGGCTAAGCGAACCGGCAACCGCGCCAAAAGCATCAGCCGGCAAGAGCTAGAAGATGCCGGACTTGCCTTGCTCATCAAAGAGGGGATGGAGACAGACGATGTTAGTCGTGAAAGCGTAATGGAAGCTTTGAGCAAGTGAAAGTAAAGTTTAAATCCTCTTTTTTGAAAGCAGTATCAAAACATCCCGACAAACGCTTAAAGTTACGGATTGCTAAAATAATTGAAGGGGCTGAAATCGCAGAATCCATTAACGATCTAAAAAACTTATCAAAGCTGAAAGGATGCAATGACTGCTATCACATTAGAATTGGTCAATATCGAATCGGTTTAAAGATTGAAAATAATGAGCTTTATTTTGTTGCATTTGCACACCGAAAGGATATTTATAAAACATTTCCTTGACAAAAAGATTGATCCCTTGGTGAATGTTTCTACTATGGTTGATTAATGTAGAAAACGGATCTTAATTCACGACTATTCAGACTGCCGCTTTTTCTGCAGGATCAAGATGAATTCATTCTACAAACGGAAATTTGATGTCGCCCCGTTGGGGCTTTTATTCATTTCGCGATCTATTAGCACAGGGCTGCACCCTGTGCTATTGATTTCGCCCCGTTGGGGCTGGGATTCAAATTTCAAAATTGGATGGTCGATATCGTTTTCTTAATTCGTAAATCGTTAATTGTTAATCGTTAATTGTTAATCGTCATTCGTAATTTTGATTTCGCCCCTTTGGGGCTGGGATTCAAATTTCAAAATTGGATGATCGATATCGTTTTCTTAATGCTTCAATCCAAAATCGTCAATTGTTCTTCGCCAATGTCCCATCCCCAAGCCCTCCCCGACACACGGAAGGAGGCTCTCTTGTTTGGCCTAGCGGTAAAACCAAACGAAACATGCCGCCTGGCGGACTCCAACAAAGCCCAGCAAAAGTGCTCCCCTCTCCAATTGGAGAGGGGCCGGGGGTGAGGAAAAAAAAGAAGTGCTAATGATTTCGCCCAGTTGGGGCTGGCTGCCCAGATTGTCGTTATTTATTGAATGATGATCATGAATTCATTCCACAGCCTGGTCTGCAAATATTCATCCCGTTAGGGATGCAATATGGGTAGAAACATCGCGACAAGCAGATTTTCCGTGCCGCACGGGACGGGATTTGGCCAACGCCTATTTGTAAATCCTAAAATTAGAGGTATTAACGAGCGCCGCCGAATCCCACTCGTTGGGCTGCCAGGCACGGATATATATCAGCGGGTCGATGCCATTGAAGTCGATGAGTAGAAACAGATAACCTTCGTCGGCGTAAGTGGTGGATGAGTAGTTCTGGCGCATCTCCACACCATACACCTTGTCAGCATTATTCTTCTTGATGATTTCAAAAGTGCTGAAGTCGATGAAAATATCCTTTTGGCTTCCAAAAATCCTACGCTGCCGTTCGATATAATCCCTTTTGGTAAGCTGTATCTGCTCAAAGCCGGGCTGTCCGGGAAGTTGCTGATAGGTAACTTCGGAGGCAGGATTTATTCGCGGCTGTATTTTGCGTCCGACCAAAATCAAAGCCTCATCGGCAAACATCAGGTTGATAGTTTCGATGTCGCGGCAAATGAAGGCCGTCCGGTATTTTTCGATAAACTTGATGATCTCCTGGCGGTTGCCCCAATCGTCGCCATACCCGGCCTGCTGCACAAATTTCTCGTACAGATCATCGGTGATGCAAAGATTGAAATCGACGAGGGTGCCGGCGGTGTCAAAATCCATGACGAGGTATTCGGTGGCTTGTTTGTGCAGGCTTGGGTAGTAATGATTCACCATCACTTTGCGGAGTTCAAAACCCGAACGTGTTTTGTTCACATTGGCTTCGAGGACGCCCTGAGCAGGTACGGGATGGTTGTTGCTCATATAAGCCGAAATTTTGTTACACAGGAATCCGTCATTCGCATATTGCGCCCTGGCCAGCGTTTCCTGGCCGTTTTCGAGTGCCGAAATAAAGCCATTGGCTGCCAACAAAATCTGCCCGGTGGCATCCACATTTTTGTCGGCTTTTATCATCAGTTCAGTTTTTGTGGGAATATTCCGTGTGTCGGGACTATTTGCCGACTGTGTGAGGTCGATGGCAAACTCGTTTGTAAATACCGGCAGCTTCACCAGTTCCCAAAGCTCTTCCACAGCTTTGAACTCCTGGCGGGAATTATAATAAGTATATTCCACAAATATTTTCAGCTCGTCAAATTCCACGCTGTTGCCCACCAGTTTCAGGGTAGCTTTCCCGTCGCGCACCTGCCCGTTGCCTGCAAGCTGGTTGCCGTCCCAAAACCGGAAATGCAGCAGTGAGATGGGCTTGTCGAGATAGGTAACATCGAAGCAGAGTTGCCGCTCGCGGCTGCTGATCATCCTGTCGGCAGTAAGCCGGAAAGTTATCCCCTGCATCACGCTGTTGAGGGTTTGGGGAATTTCCAGGCTGATCTCTTTTCCGTTGAAGATAACCCTTTCGTTTGGAAGGGATTTGACAAGCAGGTTGCCGAAAAACAAATTTTTCAATGCAAAAGCCAACTGGCCTGTCTTGATATTTTCGAGGCTGTTTTGATACATCTGATACGCCATTTCGGCGCGTTCGTCGTACAGGTGTTTTACGGCATCGCCCGATAAGTAGCAAAATATTTCCGTTTGCCCGTCGGGCAGGATGGTACGGATTTGCTTCACATTTTTGAGCGTTGCCGTGGAATAGGTCTCCACGATCGATTCGGCAAATTCCTCCACCTGCATGTTCACCTCTTTTGCCCGCTGCTCGAAATTGCTTTTCACCGTCACCGAGATCATCTCGCTCAGCCCACGAAGAGCGTCGTTGAGTGCGCGGTTTTCGTCGGTCGAAACGCCCGTTCCGTAATAATATTCACGCGAGTTGATGATGGATGATTTGGAAGGAGACTGCGCCAGCGCGGAAACGCCGAAAAGCAGCAACAACAAAAACGGGGCAATTTTCATTTCAGATTTTTTGATTTTGATTCATCAACAAAAGTAGGGATTTTTGTTACACCTCGTACTTAAACCACCCAATTTATTGGTGATTAGATAGCCGTTGCTTTCTCAAACAATTTTTTAAGATATCCTTTCACACCTTATAATTAGTCAGGGTTTGACTTTGAGTCAAGCCCTGACTTTGGCTTTGTTCAGCTTAGGCTGTTTAGTCAGGGTTTGACTTTGAGTCAAGCCCTGACTTTGGCTTTGTTCGGCTTAGGCTGTTTAGTCAGGGTTTGACTTTGAGTCAAGCCCTGACTTTGGCTTTGTTC
>CAZTCX010000245.1:0-4492 GCA_964612515.1 uncultured Lentimicrobiaceae bacterium
TTTATTCAGCTTATCAATATGGAAATATCTACAGATACGACAAAAAATCCGGCCAGCGCATCGACATCAAGCCCGAGCCTGGGAAAGACGAGCTTACCTACCGCTGGAACTGGAATACGCCATTTTTCTTAAGTCCCCATTCCGGCACACGGCTTTACATTGCAGCAAATAAAGTGTTCCGCAGTGACGATCGTGGAAACAGCTGGCAGACAATCAGCGGCGACCTTACGCGAGACGAAGACCGAAACCAATTTAAGGTAATGGGCAAATATTGGCCGTCCGATGCAGTTGCCAAAGATATGTCAACTTCATTGTGGGGAACTATTGTGTCGATGGCTGAGTCGCCCTTAAAAGAAGACTTGCTCTACGTTGGCACCGACGACGGCGTGATTCAGGTAACTGAAGATGCCGGCAAAAACTGGCGAAAAATCAGCACCTTCCCGGGCGTACCAAAGTTCACTTACGTAAGTCATATCCTGCCTTCACGCTTCGACGAAAACGTGGTTTACGCTTCTTTCGATAATATCAAAAGCGACGACTTTACGCCCTATCTATTGCGTAGTAACGACAAAGGCGCCACATGGACATCCATCGCCGGTGATCTGCCTGAAGATGAAACGGTGCATACCATCGCACAGGATTACCTGGTGCCGGAGTTGCTTTTCGTCGGCACCGAGTTTAGCGTGTTTTTTACTATTGATGGAGGAAAAACCTGGACCCAACTCACTTCTGGCATTCCCGATGTGGCCGTGAAAGACCTGGCCATTCAGGAACGCGAAGGCGATTTGGTTGCTGCTACTTTTGGCCGCGGATTTTATATCCTGGACGATTATTCCGCTTTGCGACAGATTAACAAGGATACTTTAAGCGGCCAGGCAAAACTCTTCCCGGTGAAAGATGCACTGCTTTTTGTTCAGGAGGGTGGCCGTTATGGACAAGGCTCTACCTACTACTCCGCCAGCAATCCTGATTTTGGGGCTACCTTTACCTATTATATTAAGGATGTCCCGGAAACCACAAAACAAAAGCGACTTAAGGAAGAGAAGAAATTATTTAAAGATAGTCAGCCTATCCCACAGCCAACTATGGAGCAGTTGCGTGACGAAGAGCGGGAACTACCACCGATTTTGATTTTCACAATTAAAGATCAACAGGGGAAAACGATAAGAAACCTCTATAATTCACCATCAAAAGGCATCAGCCGGCTCACATGGAATTTGCGTTATCAAGGCAAATATCCCATAAACCTGCGCGATAAAAAGTTTGACCCTAAAAGTGATGGCAGCTCAGGAGCATTTGTAATGCCCGGACGCTATACCGTGGAACTGGAACTCGATCATGACGGTAAGATTACTCAACTTGCCGGCCCAATTGATTTCACAGTGAAAATGCTTGATAATACCACTTTGCCTAATGCCGATATCGCCGGCCTGGTTGCCTATCAGGACAATGTAGCCGAACTTGGCAGAACATTGCAGGGAGCCGGAAATTACCTTGGAGATTTAATCGACAAAACAGAATCGATACGTCAGGCACTGCACAATACTCCGGGAGTTCCCAACGAGCTAACGGTGAAAGCGCGCGACATTGCAAACGACTTAGGCAATATCAAACTCAAATTTTATGGTGTAGAATCAGGAGCCAGTCCGGAGGAAACACCTCCAACGGAAGTTTCACTTAGCCAGCGTTATGGCATTATCGGCTGGTCGCACTACGCATCTACTTCGGCGCCAACAAAAACGCACCTGACGCAGTACCAGATATTGATGGAAGAAGTACCGGGAGTAGTAAATGAAATTAAAGCAATCGATAACCGGATAAGCAGTCTTGAAAAAGAGATGGAACGTTACGATGTGCCCTCCACGCCTGGCAGGATTCCGGAATTGAAAAAATAATAATTACTTACAACAATGTCATTAGTAAAGCTGTTCCGACAATGGGGCAGCTTTTTTTATAAAAATAAATTTGGTAAACAAAAACATCTTTATACCTTTGCGCCCCGATTTAAGTCTTGATTTGACAACTAAGTAATAATAAATTTTTTTAAAACAGAGGTAATTTAATATGATTATTGTTCCTGTAAAAGAGGGCGAAAACATCGAAAGAGCGCTCAAGAAATACAAAAGAAAATTTGAGAAAACCGGCGTCGTTAAAGAAGTAAGAGAACGCCAGAAGTTCACGAAACCTTCCATTGTGAAACGCGAAGCGCGCATGAAAGCTATCTACATCCAGCAGTTGCGCAACGCAGAAGACGCATAACCAGCCCACCACATTTTTTCCACCGAAATAAATAGGTAAGTTTTTGTACCGTAAGATAATTTAATCATATCTTTGGACGATAGTTTACCTATTTTTTTCATGCTGCAAACCTTCATCAAATATTTGGCTTCCAACAATAAAAGGTATTCGGCCCATACCATCAAAGCCTACAGCAGCGACCTGGAGCAATTTCAGGATTATCTATCCACGCTTTATCAAATTGATGATCCCGCACAAGCAAACCACCATCTGATCCGCAGTTGGCTCATTACGCTGCTCGAATCAGGCGATACTCCCAGGACAATCAACCGCAAAATTGCTGCACTCAAAAATTTTTACAAATTCCTGCTTACACGGGAGCTTATTGTCACCGATCCAATGCTGAAAGTTACGGCACCTAAGGCTGCCAAACATTTGCCAGGATTTATCAAAGAAGCAGACATGGCTAATTTGTTAAACGACGTTAATTTCGGCGATGACTTCAGTGCGGTGCGCAATAAATTGATCATCGAAACACTTTATTTAACCGGCATACGTGTTTCAGAACTAACAGGGATAAATGTGAACGAAATCGACTACGCGCGAAAGCTGATAAAGATAAACGGCAAAGGCAACAAGCAAAGAATGATTCCTATCGTTGCGCGATTGGCTGCCAGCCTGGAAGCTTATCTGCCGTTACGTGATGAGATTTTGCATAACACAACGTCTGATGAAACAGCACTTTTCATAACCCAGACGGGAAAAGCTATTTACCAACGGCTGGTTTATCGCATCGTTCACGACTATTTGTCACTGGTAACGACAAACCACCGCAAAAGCCCGCACATCCTGCGGCATAGCTTTGCAACCGCACTCATGAATCACGGGGCAGAGCTCAATGCCGTGAAGGATCTGCTGGGTCATGCAAGCCTTGCGGCTACGCAAGTTTACACGCACACTACTATTGATAAAATAAAAAGTATTTACAAACACGCTCATCCACGAGCATAATATTAAAGGAGGTACATGATGCAAATAGACATTCGCTCGATTCATTTCAAGACAGACAAAAAGCTGGATGATTTTATCAACGAGAAAACTTCAAAACTTCAGCAGTACTACGATGCTGTAATCGCAGCCGAAGTTTCGTTAAAGCTGGCCAACATCGAAGGCGCTGAAAATAAAATTGTAGATATTAAACTAGCAATACCTGGCAATGATTTGTATGCCAGCAAGCAAAGCAAATCCTTTGAAGAAGCCACTGATGGGGCTGTTGAGGCCTTGCGCCGACAGATCATCAAGCACAAGGAGAAGGTGAGAAAAGTTTAGCTTTTTCACTTTGCTGAAAAAAATGTTTTGGTAATTCAAAATACTATTATACTTTTGCAGTCCTTTTTCAAGAAAAGGGCTGTTTTTTTTTATCCGACAGCAATAATTAGTTCTTTAATGGTCTTGTTTACAGGCCGATGTAGCTCAGTCGGTAGAGCAGCTGATTTGTAATCAGCCGGTCGGCGGTTCGAGTCCGTCCATCGGCTCCACCTAAAGGTTGGAGTAAAAAAATACTTGGGGGGATACCAGAGCGGTCAAATGGGGCAGACTGTAAATCTGTTGGCGAAGCCTTCGGAGGTTCGAATCCTCCTCCCCCCACCATATTAACAATGCAGAGTTCATCACGTATTGTAAACAAAAAGCATGCGGAAGGATTTCATTAACACGAAATCCTTTTTTATGATTGCTAATGCGGAAGTAGCTCATTTGGTAGAGCGACAGCCTTCCAAGCTGTAGGTAGCGGGTTCGAGACCCGTCTTCCGCTCTACATATCAGCCGATGTAGCTCAGGGGTAGAGCACTTCCTTGGTAAGGAAGGGGTCATGAGTTCAAATCTCATCATTGGCTCAAAAAAATAAATTTAATAACCTTTTTGTAACACCTAATTAAATAACATCTTAAAATGGCAAAAGCAAAATTTGATCGTTCCAAACCACACGTGAACATTGGAACCATTGGGCATGTCGACCACGGAAAGACCACGTTGACAGCCGCCATCACGGCAAACCTGGCAGATAAAGGTTTGGCCACTTTCGCATCTTTCGATTCTATCGACAATGCTCCTGAAGAAAAAGAAAGAGGTATTACCATTAATACCGCGCACATCGAATATCAAACAGCAAACCGTCACTACGCGCACGTTGACTGCCCCGGCCACGCTGACTATGTGAAGAACATGGTTACTGGTGCTGCTCAGATGGACGGTG
>CAZTCX010000246.1:0-4403 GCA_964612515.1 uncultured Lentimicrobiaceae bacterium
AAGAATCTATTCAAATGAAATTATGTTTACCGGACAACAATGATTAATAAACAAAGGCGTAATCTGAAAAGCCGTAACAGAGTAAGAAAATTTAAACAAAATCATTTATGAAAAAAGCAAGTCTTATTTTTTTGTCAGTTGGGCTGGTACTTTTGATGCCTTTCCCGACAGCAGAGATCAACGCCTGTACCCGTGTGGTGTATCATGGCACCAACAACAATGTGATGACCGCGCGGTCGATGGATTGGAAAACTGAAATACCTGCCAACCTTTGGGTTCTCCCACGCGGCATCGAACGCAACGGCCTGGTAGGCCCCAACTCGGTGAAGTGGACGGCAAAATATGGAAGCGTGGTTACCACGAGCTGGGATATTGCCGTCTCTGATGGCATGAACGAAAAAGGTCTGGTGGCCAATCTTCTGTGGCTCGCCGAATCGAAATATCCTGATTTTGATCCTAACGGTAGCAAAACCGGACTGGCTGCTTCGTTGTGGGCGCAATATGCTTTGGACAACTTTCAGACGGTAGCAGAAGCAGTAGCGCATTTTCAAAACAACGAAATTGTAGTAGTTACAACCTTTATCCCGGGAACGGATATTTATACCACCCTGCACATGTCGCTGTCGGATGCCACGGGCGACAACGCCATTTTTGAATACATCGACGGAGCATTGGTGATACACCACGGCAAAGTCTATAACGTAATGACAAACTCGCCAACTTTCGACCAGCAGCTTGCGCTAAATTCTTACTGGAAAAGCATTCCGGGTTCGATTATGCTGCCGGGAACAAATCGTGCTGCCGACCGGTTTGTACGCGCCTCCTATTATATCGATGCCATTCCAAAAACTGATAACACACGCGTAGCGTTAGCTTCTGTGTTTAGCGTTATCCGCAACTGTTCGGTACCTTACGGGATTTCAACACCCAACGAGCCTAATATTTCTTCCACACGATGGAGAACCGTTTCCGATCATAAAAATTTGGTCTATTATTTTGAAAACGCCCTTACCCCAAATACATTCTGGGTTGATTTGAATAAAGTCGATTTCGGCGCAGGTAGTTCCGTTCAAAAATTGGCGGCTGACGAATACCAAACCTATTCCGGCGAAACTTCAGCTTTATTCGTAAACGCCAAGCCGTTTGATTTTCAGGGTATGTAATTTTAGAATTTCATACTATTGCCCCACGGCGCATAGATGGGAGAACCAATTACACGCTCCTGATTCCGCAGCCCCATTGTTTACGCCTGGGTTTACATGATTCAACCAATACAAACTTTAGAACTCTTGACCCATCGTAAACCCATTGTTGTGAAAAAAGAATTTCCGTGATGATACTACCAATAAATCTTCAACCTGTGTTGACTCAAATCCTGGATTCGAGAAATAAGGTAATAAGGTTGGTGAGGATAGATTGGATATTGAGGCTACTAAGGTTGTTAAGAAGGAAATAAGGTTTTTATTTCTTCGTTTTAAACCAGCAATTTCTTAAAAACCTTATCTCTTTCCCCAACCTTAGTACAGAAAACACGTCTCAATACTTTACAATCTTATTACCTTATCAAGCGTTATGGATATCTACGCGTGACATAAACGAAGTCATTGAATGAGCGCTGATGAAAAGCAGGCAAATTGTTACAAAAAAAGACCGCGACACAAGTGCCGCGGTCTTTAATTTTTAAATGAAAAGCAAGAAACAATCAACCACCATGGGCCTTACGATTTGCTTCCTGCGCCTCGCGCCAAGCCTACTTCACAATCATCTTGCGGGTAACGGATTCGGTGCCTGAGGTGAGCGTACAGAAATAAATCCCTGCGCTCAAGTTACTAACATCCAGCACCAGCTCATTGCTTCCAGCCTGCAGAACGTGTGCTGGTAGCGTAGAAACTTGTTGTCCCATCATGTTGGTAATCTTGCCGGAAACCGAAGCCGGTTCGTTAAGGCTAATGGCAAGCCTTGCTGTGGCTGTCGCCGGATTGGGCATCACCTGGCTCACTTCCATGTTGGCGAGCTGCACCATCGGTGTAGGATTCTCAATTCCCACTACGGTAAAATCAGCATCAGTAAACTTAAAGTCTTTGATGTATTTGAGTTGTACTCCCACAGCCGGGTCACCACCTTCCAATTCCTGATAAAAGAACGGAACAGTGTAGTTGCCAAGCCCATCATCAAAAATTTCATTGGCCATGCCAAAGAAATAGGCCTGGAAGGTAGCTTCAGATCCCCAGGTAACATTCGTTGGCTCCGGATTGCCCATCGCATCTGCCGTCAACGCGTTAGTAATAATATCATAGCCGCGGCACCAAATGTCGGGGGCGTTATTTTCGGAAGATATCGTAGTGTCGGTATCGGACCAACCCACAAACATCTTTGTTCCCGACTTGTCGCGGGCAATCTGAATACGGTTGTCTTCGGAGAGTTCGCCAAAGTTTCCTCTAAAATTAGAGGGGCGACCCAACAGACGGGCAGTCCAGCTACCTTCTTCGCCCATATCATTCGATGAGATAAGGAATGAACCAGCAAAAAGATATCCCGAAACAGCGGAGCGTGCCGAAACGATCGAATAAGGCGTCGATCCTGAAACACCAACCACAGCAGCAATGTGAGGATTGCCGAACTGATCCACGCTGATATCCAAATCAAAAGAGGTAGTAAAAGGTATTTGATCACGATCTGGCACTGGGGCTTCAAAAAGCTCGGCAATTTCCGCATCAGAAAGGAAATTGAGAATGCCGGGTATTCCGTCTTCACCAGCCAGAGCTACCGGAATAGGATCCGTCCAGTTGAGGCCGGCATCTACGGTGCGGAAAAGTACCGGATAAAATGATTGTCCTGATGAAATAGGCACTTCACCAATATCCATCGCTGACACCACGTAACCGATTTGTCCGTCGGGCGAAAACTCTACTTTATAATCAGCCGGCGCAGCGTCTGCAGGACCAGTCATTTCGAGCAAGATGTGAGTAGCTTCAAAATCCATAACATCTGTATCCCACACGCCGCGTGTAAGAATCAGACTTCCCATATAAACCTGAGCGCCACTCGTCCAGTTTTTATTACCATCTACGCCCCAGAAATCACCATCCTTAGCTACCGTAAATCCTTGCGGCACATAGTGATAAATTCCTGTAGCAGGAACGGTATTGATAAAATTATAGGTAGTATCGGTAGGAACACCAATATTGCCACTGCCCCAGCATAAGCCGCCCCAGGTAACACCGTTGCTTGCGCCAGTGGTAGCAGCATAAAAAGCGATGTAGGCATTGTCAGGGTCGGTATTGCCCGTCGGGTTGTAGATACCATTGTGTGGGTACCGTCCGGCGTCGATGTAATATGCTCCACCGGCATTTTGTTTGGCTGTGTAAATTTCGTTCATAACGCTCCAGGTCATTCCGCCATCCAGTGAGATGTCGTAACCCAGGTCGCCGCTATAACCGCCCGGATCCAAGGCGCCACCCATGCGGTGCATGCAGGATATTGCATTGATGTCATTGTTAACCATCAGGTTCGACTTGCCACCGTTGGCTACACCATAGCCGTTAGCCGAAGTACCGATATTAATAATCGTAATAGCATCGGTTGATTTGTAATCAACCACTGGCCGCGTAACAGAAGTTTGCCCAACTACCCCTTGTTGCAAAGGCTGGCTATCGTATGACTGGAAAGTCTTGGCCTGCTCACAGGGAAGCCCCGGCTTCAGGGCTGCATTTTGCGCCACCATAAAAAGTCCGGTAGCCATCATCAAAAGTAAAAGTGTAAGTTTTCTCATAATCCTTTAGTTTTAGTTAAAAATGTTTTTGTTAATAAAGGAACCAAAAATAAGTAAACTATCTTTCCCAGCATCCTTATCGGTAAAATCTTTTTTAAAAATGAAGGCTCTTTAATCGGTTTTTGGATCCCAAATCGCAACGAATAACCCGATTTTGAACCATCGTGATTTCCAAGACCAGTCGGAATAAGCAGCTATGATCAAGTTTGTTGTTTTGTGTTCGTTGTTCGTTGCTATTTTAACGTTTCTATGTCCTCCTTCGTCGGACGATAGAAAGTTGCCACCTGCCCACAGACTTTCGAGCGTCAGCAGGACCTCGAAACGTCAGACTTCGACAGGCTGACTTCGACAGACTGGCTTCGACTACGCTCAGCCACCACTGCTAACGTGTGGAGATTAATAATCAAAAAAATTCCTCTCAGACCAGTTGACAGATACTAATGACAAGTTCTTGTAAATAATTGGGATGCAATAGATTCCTCCTTTCAGTCGGAATGACACGATCGGCGCAGGCAGAGGGGGTGGAAGGTTCGGGCGCTACGCGCCCGAACCTTCCACCCCTAATCCCTAACACAGCGTGTCATTTCGACTGGAAAATTTGCGAAGCAAATTTGGAGGGAGAAATCTATTT
>CAZTCX010000247.1:0-4360 GCA_964612515.1 uncultured Lentimicrobiaceae bacterium
TTTTTTACAAACGGAAAACCTTGGCAATGATAGGATAATTTTTTTGAGATTATTATTAGCTTTTAAAATGATCGTCATTTGCCCTCTCTCACCCCTTAATCCCTTAAAGGGGAAGCCGCCACCGCAGTATTGGTGCGGCTGGCTCCCCCTTTAGGGGGCCGGGGGGTGTGGGCAAGCGTTTAAAGAACTGACGATTTTACGAACGCGCTGATGATTAATAACTTTTTATCTCACCGCCGCCAAATAGCACCAGTCCGTCGATGTAAAGGATTTTGCTTTCGTCCGTCTGTACATCCTGCCGCTTGTAACGCTTGTCGGAAATGCCGCCAAAAATAGCCGTAACGTTTACCTTTATCTGCCAGTCGGGCGGCACAATGAGGGTAGAGCCACCAAAGATAGCAGTTATCTCCAGGTTGTTGGTGGCCGGAGACAATTGTGCCTGCGTGAGGTTAATCTCGCTGCCGCCAAAGATGCTGGTAATTTTCCCACCCCTAAAGTTTTTGCTGGTGATGGTTTTTTCGCTTCCGCTAAATATGCTTACCTCGTCGATGTAGTCGGAGTCCTGGCCGATGCCGTCAACAATTGGCTCTCCATCGGGTGTAAATCGTTCGGTGCCGAAGATTTGCCGGCGGGTTCTGTTGTGCTTTAAAATAATTGAAACACCGATGACGATTAGCACCAGCGGCCATATTACCTGCCAGAAGCTAATGCCGATAAAATAGAATTTGTTGATCATAAAAATGCCACCTACGCCCAGAAGTATGTATCCGACTACCCGGTGTTGATCAGAAGACAAGCTGTAAATCCCAGCTACAATCAGTAGCATAGGCCACGAAATTAGCACTCTGCGTACCTCCCAGGGGATAAAGTGAAGCCCGTCGAGCAATAAGATGATGCCTGCTGCAATGATTATCACAGCAAAGAAAAATGTGCGTGATCTTGGATTTTTGTTCATGATATTTGATTTTTGATGATGAAACAATGAATTAATTAATGCGACAAAACTACATCGGCCACCCCATTGTTTCCAACCACAAATCGGCGAACGCCGGATAAGCATCGGCGAATGACGATAAAGGACTGTTTGTTGTCGTTGTTCGTTGTCTGTTGTTCGTTGTCTGTTGTTCGTTGTTTTTAAGATTTGCAGCGTTACAATGTTTAAAGCACAGTGTTCCTCTGTGTAACTATTCATTGTTCGTGGCACCTCTAATTCAGAACTATTGTTGATTGCCTTTTTTCTTCTTGATTTTTGAATATCGAACCGTTGAATATCGAACCGCAGAATATTGAATTAAAGAAAAGAAGCATCATTGGATCAGGTAATCTATCTATGGTATCTCATGACCACTGGATGCTGTCCACAACCCGAACCACTGCTCGCGGTTAAGCTGTAATTTCAGCGCGGCGGCGGCTCCCCGCAGCCTGTCGATATTGCCGGTGCCTACCACCGGAACGATGCGCGCCGGGTGTCGCAGCAGCCAGGCCAGCGCCACTTGATCGGAAGCAGCGTCCAATTCGACAGCAATCTCCCTGAGCATTGTCTGCACACGTTTGGCTTGCGGCGTGGCTGCCTCGCCAATTAAATTCCCACCTGCCAGTGGCGACCAGGCCATAGGTCTAATTCCTAATCGCTGACATTGGTCAAGCGTTCCGTCGTGCAGGGCTTCCATCTTTAGCAACGAAACTTCTACCTGATTGGTAACCAGCGAAAAATCTAACTGCGATTGCAGCAAATCAAATTGCCAGGGTTTAAAATTAGAAACACCAAAATGCAACACTTTTCCGAAACCCCGCAAATTCTTAAAAGCTTCGGCAACGTCAGTGGCATCCATCAGCGGGTCGGGGCGATGGATCAGAAGCAAATCGAGATAATCCGTATGAAGATTTTTTAGGGATGTTTCCACAGAACGGATGATGTGGCCTGCAGAAGTGTCGTAAATATGAAATCTGTTTTCCGGACGGTTCACGGAAACGAGCCGGATGCCGCATTTTGTCACCAGTTGCATCTGTGCTCGCAATGAGGGCTTTTGCACCAGCATGTCGCCAAAAATCTTTTCGCAGGTGTAATCGCCATAGATGTCGGCATGGTCGAAGGTGGTAATTCCCATGGCGATGGCTTCTTCCACAAAATGCTGAAGCTGCCCTGGGGTCATGTCCCATTGATGGAGCCGCCACATGCCATGAGCGATATTTGAAAAATCAAATTGGCTGGTGTTTGATGTCATGATGCTTGTATTTTAATAGATGTTTCGGAACCAAAGTCAATCCCGCCTTTCATAGCGGAGTTCAGGATTCCTGAATAGATTTCCCAAAGATAAAATTTTGACACCTCCTGCTGGTTTCGGGCAAAATATCTTTGTCAAAATCCGGTTATGCTTATCAACAAACAAATGATCCGAAAAATCATCAAAATATCTGTAGCATGAAAAAACATCTTTTGATTTTCCCAATTGCCCTGGTTTTGGCTATCATACTTGTAACCATTGCTGGCTGCAAAGACGACAAACCCGGAACCGAGCCGCTGCAAACCGTTAACGTTGACATCTACGAAACTGTTAACTACGGCGTTAAATATTTGTTTCTGCATTTTGAAACCGACCTAAAAACGTATCCGGTCACATACGCTATCAGAAATGGGTTGAAGGCCAATGGCAACAGTTTTGAAATTAATCTGCCAGACATCCAAAAAGATAAGTATGATGATATGAACATACAGAAAGGTCCCGCCACTGCTGATGTTGGTCTGGGTACGCTCGCAAATGGCGTTTATGATCTTACGATTAAAGTGGCAAATAATATCAACACCGGCACGCTTACGGTCGGCGATAGCCTGATGATGCTCAATTTTCCGTCACCGCTGGCACTTACTGTAAACCACGACACGGTGCGCCGCATTCCTTTTGGCACGGTGTGGGGCTACATCAGTTATAAAAATGTTAGTTATGCTTCCATCGCTACGGCTGTGCTCGATTCGATGACCGGCATCGGCGCCCTGCCGGCCAATTACCCCACCGGATATTATGGCTACTTTTCAGTTGACGATACGGGAGCTTTTATCCAGAATGTTCCTACTGATGTAGAATATTACCAGCCCATCTTTCGCAATTACCAGGGTTCATCCGTAGCACTTGACCGGCTGCTCTCTTTTTATCATACCGAATATTATGGCAAAATCGATATGGTGGTGTATTGGTTTTATGCATCCAGCGCCAAGTCGGGCGCAATTAATCCCGGACTTCCCGGCGATGGCTTGCACGAAGAGTTGTTGTTTTTTAAATCTCAAAATTAAGTTCTTTCATTGTGAAATTATTCTTTCGTGAATATGGTCAGGGGCAGCCACTGATTATCCTCCACGGCATCTTTGGAATGTCTGACAATTGGGTGTCGTTTGCGCACAGCATTCAGGATCGCTACCACGTCTTTATTCCCGATCAGCGCAATCATGGCCGTTCGCCACATGACCCTACGTTTAATTATTTTGCAATGTGTGCCGATCTGGGTGAATTCATCAACGAGCACGATCTCAAAAACCCGATTATTTTGGGGCATAGCATGGGCGGTAAAGTAGCGATGACTTTTGCGCTCGAAAATCCCGAAGTGCCCGCAGCACTCATCATTGCTGACATCAGCCTGCGCAGTTATGATGGGAGCCACCGGCACCTGGATATGATTGACGCCATGATGGCGATAGATTTGGATGCTGTAGAATCGCGTCGTGAGATCGACCAACAACTGGCTGCCACCATCAAAGCGAAGCGTGTGCGGCAGTTTGCCATGAAGAATTTATATCACCGTCCCCACGGTGGTGGCTTTGGTTGGCGCCTCAATCTGGAAGCAATCAGTTTGAACATAGATGAAGTTTTTGAAGGAATACATTCCACCGCAACTTTCGACAAACCAACATTATTTATCCGTGGCGCCGATTCCGATTATGTAAGCTACGACGATTTCGATCAGATTTATCGTAATTTTCCAAATGCCGACATCAAAACCATCGAACATGCCAGCCATTGGTTGCATGCCGACCAGCCCGAAGAATTTTTGAAGGTGTTTGATGATTTTGTCCGTTAGCGGCGACCCTTGTGGGCGCCTATGGATTCGGAAATTGGAGGTTAGAAATTAGATTTTGTAGAGACGCAATGCCTTGCGTCTTTTGTTAATAAATGATTTTAAATATTTTGTGTTAGAGACGCCCAAATTGGGCGTCTGTACGTGATGATATTTTGCCATTGAGACATCCGCTGAAGCTATGCGCGCCTCTGTGCGGCAGGGATTGTAGCGGCACGCGCCGCAGCGGGGCTTGATATTTTTGCCAGCGGGCGGAGGCTGACGAAGGAAGCCCACGCACCGCCTGCAAAAA
>CAZTCX010000248.1:0-4266 GCA_964612515.1 uncultured Lentimicrobiaceae bacterium
ATCTCGGCATCAGAACAAAAATTGCTCTCTCGGGCAGCGTTTTCACCAGCGATACCGAAGAACCTGTGCGCTTTGCCACGGTGAAACTGTTTGGTTTGGAAGATTATGAAACGGTTACCGAGGTTACAGGTGAATTCGTTTTTGACGAAATCTGGGGATCGACCACTTACCGCATCGAAGTTTCCTACGAAGGCTATCAAACCTACAAAGCTACCATTGCAGTACCGGATGTGGACTATGTTCTCGATCCTATTACCATTCTCGAAAATGCTCCGGCTCCGAATCTTGTAAATGCTGAAGAGCAGGATGGCGATGCACTCATTTCATGGTATGCTGCCGGGCAGCCTTATCCGATGGAGTTCCGCTATGACGACGGTGTAGTTGACGGAAGGCTTATTACACCTGGTACACCTACCATTTTTGGTGGAGCAGCCTGGCCGTACAATGCCATTGTCAATAATGTTTCCTGGTTTAATTTCCCCTCTGAAAGTTATCCCGCCTCACCCATGGCACGAATCATCATTCTTGGCATCACCGAAGCTGGCGTTCCCGATCCAACAAACCAACTGGCACTCATCGAGGAAATTCCACAGGTTTATGGCTGGAATACCTATCAGTTGAGCGTGCCGGTAGATGCTCCTGACGGATTCTTCGTGGGTATTGCCGGTTACAGTAATTACACGGTGCTTGCATACGACGATGGCGTAGGAGAACCCTACGAATGGATTCCGCGTACCCAATGGGGTAACGGCCTGGGTAGCTATAATCCTTTGGAGAACGGAACTTCACCACCACTTCACGCGAGTATTATGGTTAGAGCTGGCGGACTGGTTTATGGCGAATCTGTCGATTCATTTACTCCTCTTGCAGCCAGCGTTACCATGCCTGCTGCCGACGAAAGTTTGCTTTCGATTTGCCAAACAACAGAGCGTTTTGACGCTGGCGATCCCAAAGCAATTATGACTTACGCTCCCTCGTCACCCGACAAGTCGTTTATGCACTATAATGTATTCACCAAAGAGCTTGACAGCCAGGATTGGATTCAAATAAACACCGCCCCTGTTTCTGATACTTCATTTATTGATACCCAATGGGGAGAAAAAACCTTTGGATTGTATCTCTATGGCGTTGAAGCCGAATATACGAATGGCGTAAAATCGACCATAGCCATATCGAATGTGATAGAGAAAAACATGCGGCTCGACCTGACGCTGATTGTTAATACCAACACCGGTGTACCCGGAGTTTCGGCGGGCGCCGTGGTAAAACTTATCAACCAAAACGGTAATGCAAATGATATTTACAATGCTGTGGTTGCAGAAGATGGAAGTGCGTTGATAGCTGATGTAAAGAAGGGAATCTATGACCTGGAAATAACCCTCGGTGGCTTCGATGAATACATGGAGCAGGATATCGATCTGATGATTGAGGAAGTAGTTTTCGAAAAAACAGTTGAGTTGATCGAACACATTTTTAATCCTTATGATCTCGAAATAACTACAGAAGGACAACTTTCTGGTGTAGCAAATTTCAAATGGAATCAGGAACCGGTATTCGACAATGTTAATGGCTACGCCCCATTCCTTATTGATAACATCGGCGAATGGACAGTGGTGGATCAGGACAACCAGCCCACGGTAACCATTAGCGGAATAACATTCCCGCATACGGGCGATCCGTTTGGGTTTATCACTTTAAATCGCACACTTACCACACCGCCGCTTAGCGAGGCCTATTGGGGAGCACATTCGGGAAGTCAGTATTTTGCAGCTTTTGCTTCTGCCCAGGGAAACACCAGCAACTGGCTCATCAGCCCCGAGCAAAATCACAGCCTGCCCTATACTTTCTCGTTCTACGCCAAGTCGGTAAATGATGCCTACGGCCTTGAGACTTTCAGGATTGCCTATTCGACAGGAAACAGCAATCTTTCCAATTTCACCTACATCACAGGCGAGGTATCAGCATTGACTTATTGGACCAAGTTTACTTATACCATTCCGGCAGAAGCCAATTACGTAGCCATTCGTCATACCCATACCGGCTTTGCATTGCTGGTGGATGACTTGTTGCTGGGCGTAGAAGCTGACAATGCTATTCCGGCCAATGGTTTCACGGTTTATCTGGATGATGCAGAAGTGGAAACTGGCCTGATGAGTGCTGAATATGATTTCACTGGCGTTGCTCCCGGCTCGCATACAGCAGGCGTAAAAGCACATTTCTACACCGGCGAATCAGAAATTTCGGAAGTTGACTTTGTAATGCCCGAAGGAGTTGAGCTTTATTTTACGGTTCAGGATGATAAAGGTGCACTGCTTGATGGCGCTCAGGTAAGCGTTCTGTTTGGTGGCAACGAAGTCTTCACCGGTCAAACTATCGAAGGCCTGCTCAATTTCGGACTTACTCCCGGCACCTATCAGTATGTGGTTTCTTATGGCGATCTGGTTCCGGTTTCGGATGAGATTTTGGTAGGTGGTGAAAGTATGGATATTGAAGTGGTTTTAAATCATTACTACACCCTTACTTTTGAAGTGATCGATACTGACGCTAATCCTGTAAGGGAAGCCCTGGTAACATTTGATAACCAGAGTTTACTTACTGATGTAAATGGTGAGGTTAGCTTCGTGGCTGAACCCGGCACCTATCCGTATGCTGTTACACACTTCAATTACAACCGCGTTCTGAACGTGCTGACACTTACCGACGATCAAACACAAATCGTTGTGATGACCGACCTAACCTGTGAAGCGCCAACAGATTTGAACTATACCCAAGAGCACAACAGCATCCAGTTAAGCTGGCAGGAGCCTGCTGCACCGGTAACCACCGGAACATGGCTGCACTGGGATGGCCAAAATACCGGCAACAGTGTTGGAACCGGAGGCCCGGTTGATTTTGATGTGGCGCAGCGTTTCGTACCAGCCGATCTGGTGGCGCATGATGGTAAATTCCTCACCCGTATTCTATTCCTCCCGCGTGAGGCATCGTGCACCTATTCCGTGCGCGCATGGGTGGGTGGAAATATTGCAGCTCCCGAAATGCTGATTGTTGATCAGGTGGTTCAGAATCCTGTTATTGGCCAATGGAACGAAGTTTACCTGGACATCCCTGTTTATGTGGACGCTTCCCAGGAACTGTGGATTGGCTTCCGCAGCAACACAACCACGGGATATCCGGCCGGCTGCGACGTTGGCCCCGCCATCAATGGTAAAGGAAACATGATTAACCTCGCCGGACAGGGATGGATAACCTTGCTGGAAGCTGCTTCTACACTCAACTTCAACTGGAACGTAAGAGGCCTGCTCGAAGAGATGGATGCCAAATCAGCTCCTGCGTATATTGCTTTGAAAGATTCTGACAGAGGAACCTTTAACGGAAAACTTTCGATGGTTACCGCTGAGGGTCTAAAAGGCTATAGTGAGCCATTTGCATTGATCGGTTACAACGTCTATCGTGATGATGTAAAACTGAACGATGAGATTATTACAGAGACGACCTATGAAGATATCCTCGCCTATGTGGGCATCTATAACTATGGCGTAACTGCCGTTTATAGCATTGGTTGTGAATCGGGATACTCAAATCTGATAGAGGTACCTATGGGTGAACAACCCGTAAATCTGCGCCACGGATGGAGTATTGTGTCATCTCATTTTATCCCCGACTTACCACAAATGGAAGAACTATTTGCCCAGCAAATTCAAGAGGGAACTCTGGAAATAATGCTTGGGAAATCGGGTATCTTCTGGCCTGGCCAAAACATCAACATGCTTGGCGATTGGAATGTATATGAAGGTTACAAAGTGAAGATGAACCAGCAGGATGAAATCTTTATAACAGGCGAACTGGTTGAGGATAAAACCGTAGCATTGGCACAAGGAATTAATTTCCTTCCGGTACTGTCGATAATGCCTGTCAGTGCAAACGAGATTTTCAGTCAGATTTCGGGCAGCCTGGTATATGCTTTTGATATCACCAATGGATTGATCTGGTGGCCTGAAGGTGGAATTTATACCCTCGAATCGCTGGTGCCAGGATCGGGATACCTGGTGAATATGTCAGCTCCGGGATCAGTTGTTTATCCGCTGTTCAACGGACTGAAATACTTTACTCAACCAAGTCCTGCGGTCATCACCAATGCTCCTCAGACGGTTCTAAACACGGGTGTTGCCCATCTGATTTCTATTTCCGCAGAAGCGCTTAAAGTTCTTGTTACAGCCACACCCTCTTGATGAAAAAGAGCACATCTATTTTGCTCAGATATGCGAA
>CAZTCX010000249.1:0-4201 GCA_964612515.1 uncultured Lentimicrobiaceae bacterium
AGCAGTTTCTGGAATTGCTGCAACAATCGGTGCCCGACCTGGTGCTGATGGACATAAGCATGCCCGGCATGGATGGCGCCGAAGCCACGCGGCTGGCGCTGGCCGATTATCCGCAACTGAAAATTGTAGCATTGTCGATGTTTGGCGACGAAGCCTATTATTATAAAATGATCGATGCAGGCGTGCAAGGTTTTGTGCTGAAGGACTCAGAAATAGCGGAAGTGCGCGACGCCATCGACACGGTGATGGATGGAGAGACTTATTTCTCGCATGAACTTTTGCTAAAAGTGATCCGGAAAATACCGCACACCTCCCCCACCGATTCTACGACTGAAATTCAGCTTTCCGGGCGCGAAATGGAAATACTGCAATTGATTTGCGATGGATTATCGAACCAGGATATTGCCGAAAAACTTTTCATCAGCAAGCGCACGGTGGACAAGCACCGAAGCAATATACTTTCCAAAGCCAACAGCCGCAACACCGCCCAACTGGTGATGACGGCCATCAAAATGGGATGGATCAGGGAGGGAGAGTAGTTTTTGTCTTTATGTTTATTACAATAAATAGCACCTTGTCGAAGTCAGGAGCAAACCCAAAATTGCGATATGAATTTGGTTATTGGGTTTTTTAAAATTGAGATTTATTTGCCTTTTGTTTGATTGATCTTTGAAATTTATCATACGTCTTCTCCTCCCATTTTTTTCCTAAAAAATTTAAAAATAATTTGGTTGATAAAAAATTGAACTATTTTTGTGAGCGAATGTTCACTTACAATAAACTTGAAATCATTAAAGAAAAAATATTGTAACAAAGGAGAATCACAATGAAAATGACAAGATCAGGCGTTCAACTGGTGGGGATTATCATCCTCCTTTCTGCTTTTAGCTATCAAAAGCAACAAACTTGTTCATTGACAATTGAAGTGCGCGAATTACGGAATTCGAATGGCGTGGTGCAATTTTTCTTGTACGACCACAAGGATGAATTCCCTGATGAGCATAATGATAAGTTTTATCGAAAGGAAACTGCGAAAATCTTGGATGCATCGTCCACGGTAGTTTTTGAAAATTTGCCTACAGGAAAATATGCGATTAAGGTTTTGCACGATGAAGACAGCGATGGCAAAATTAAAAAAGGCTTGTTTTTACCCAAAGAAGGAATTGGTTTTTCTAATTATGAATCGATCGGATTGACCAACAGGCCGGCATTTGATAAAGCGACAATCGACCTTTCGGCTGATAAAAAAGTAAGTATCAAAATTAATTATTTGTAAAAAATATAGAAATGCTCAAAGAAACAAACATTATAATGTCGGACAGGCAGAAGGAAATCGTAGAAGTTTCCCTCCTACTAATCGCAGAGGAAGGCATTCAGGGATTGACCATAAAAAACCTGGCAAAAAAAATCGGCTTCTCGGAATCGGCCATTTACCGCCATTTCGAAAGTAAAACAGAGATTTTGCTTGCACTCCTCGATTTATTCAAAGAAATCACCACACAACTCTTCACAGAGCAAGTGCAATCGACCGAAAGCTCGCTGGTGCGGATAGAAAACCTGTTCATGGCTCATTTTAGTAAATTCACGGAAATGCCCTCTCTGGTTTCGGTAATTTTTTCGGAAGATATCTTTCGAAATGAGGAGGCGCTTAGCAAAAAAGTAGGCGAGATCGTTAATAAAAACGTGATTGGTTTACAAGCAATCCTCACCGAAGGTCAGGAGAAAGGAGAAATTACCAGCGAGATCAACACCGCGCACCTTTCGATAATGATTTTGGGCTCGCTGCGCATGTTCGTCAAGCATTGGCACATGAAAAACTATTCGTTTGACCTGATGGAAAAAGGAGCCGATTTTACCAATTCAATCAAAACATTGATTCGTCCTTAAATTTAAAACTTAAAAACTATGAGCAAAATAAATCTGATAAAAAAGTTGGTGAATATTCACACTGTTTTTATGGCAATATTGCTATTTTTTATAGCTACACCAAAGGCTCATGCACAACCATGGACATTGCAGCAATGCATCGATACCGCGCAGGTTTATAATAAGAACCTTCAAATTGTTAGCAATCGGCAAGAGGTGAGCAGGGAGCGAACCCGGGAAGCCAGGGCGCATCTGCTGCCGGTGATAAGTGCCTCCGGCGATTATAAATACTTTGTAGATCTGCCCTATCAGATCATGCCACAATCGGCATTTGGCGGGCCGGAAGGGCAGTTTAAGGAGATACAAATGGGCGTGCCGCACAATCTGAATGCTAACATTCAACTGGCCGTCCCAATTTACAACCAGCAGGTTTTTAATGCGATCGAAACTTCTAAAATTGCTGTGGAGCTGAGCGAACTTCAATACAAAAAAACGGAGGAACAGGTACTTTTTGATATCTCCAACCTTTATTACAACGCGCAAATCATCTATCACCAGTTGGCCTTTATCGACAGCAATCTGGTGAACACGGTAAAGCTCCTTCAAAATATGCAACTACTCCACAGCCAGCTCATGGTGACGGCTACCGACGTAGGCAAAGTGAGGCTGGAGAAGGAACAGTTGGAAACGAGGCGCACGCTTGTCGCGAACAATCTGGAAGAAATACTGAATGCTTTGAAGTTTTCGATGGGGATATCTTTTGAACGGGAGTTGCTGATAGAATCGGAAATCCTATATCAGGCCGAAAAGCAATACGCGAGAATGCCTTCGCTGGATTTCCAATTGGCAAACGCACAAACGCGGCTTTTAAATAGTGAGCTCACCTCGTTGAAAAATTCAAGACTACCATCGGTTTCGCTAACGGGAAGTTATGGGCAAACCGGATTTGGTTATGATAAAAAGCCCAATGAATTCCTGAAATTTTATCCGACCACTTTTGCCGGAGTGCACGTTGCGATCCCGTTGTTTAACGGAACGGTAACCCATCGGAAAATCAATCAGAAAAATATCGAGATTAAAAACAGTGTCCTACAAACGAGCCTGGTGGCCGAACAAAACGACATGCAGACTGAAAATGCCATACGCCGCCGACTCGTGAACCGGCAAGCCGTAGAAGATGCTTCAGCGCAGATTAACCTGGCAAACCAGGTATATGTGCAAACAGTAATGCAACAAAAAGAAGGAACCGCAACATTGGCGGATGTTCTGATGGCCGATAACGCTTTGCGCGAAAGCCAGCAAAACTACCTTTCGGCTGTCGTCGATTATCTGAAAGCTGACCTTGAATTGAAACAACTAACCGGAAACATTACATCAACCAATTAATACAGATTATCATGCTTAAAAAAATCATTTATATCGTTGTGGCGCTGACCCTGATAGTTTTCACGGTACTCCGATTGAAAACCAACAAAGAACACACCCTTGAACGGGTATATCAATACGACAAGGAAAAACCTATCAGCATTCAGGGCGTGACCGTGAAGCCAGAAAATACGGACATTAAGCAAAGTTTTACCGGCACTTTTGAACCCTGGAAGGAGACTAAAATAAGTGCTGAAGTTCAGGGAAAAATCAATGCTGTGCTGGTGGATGTGGGCAGCCGCGTGCGGAAAGGTGAAACGCTTATCCGTCTGGATCACGCA
Source organism: uncultured Lentimicrobiaceae bacterium (assembly GCA_964612515.1). GTDB lineage: Bacteria > Bacteroidota > Bacteroidia > Bacteroidales > 4484-276 > SABY01. The sequence continues at coordinate 3,573 of CAZTCX010000249.1, forward strand.
CTGCTGAAGTTGCAGTTGGAAAGTGTGGAGGTACAGATCGAGGGGCTGGAATCGGACGTAACCCGGTATTCTATTTTGGCCGAAGCCGACGCCATTCAGGGAGTGCAACTGGAAAAAGCAGCGCTGGGTTTAAAATCGGCTAAAGTACAGCAGGCACTGCTGCAGGAGCAGATTAACAAAACAAATATTAAGTCGCCATTTGATGGCGTCGTAACGGGCAAGATGACCGAAGAAGGCGCCTTTGCTGCCCCCGGCATGCCGCTGCTGCAAATTACCAATCTCTCGAAACTTAGATTTACGGTGAATGTGGCCGAAAGCGACCTCAGAATGTTTGACGCTGATCAAGCCCGCAAGGTAAGCGCCGACGTATATCCTGAAATCTTGCTACAGGGCAAGGTGATAATGACTGGCAGCCAGGCCAACCCGGGAAGTAGTTATCCGGTTCAGCTTGCTGTGGACAACACGCCCGATCAAAAAATAAAATCAGGAATGTTTGGAAAGGTGCTCATGGAAAATGCTGCCGGCACAGAACAAATCATCATACCCGCCTCCGCCATCGTGGGGGCTACCATCCAGCCACAGGTATATATTGTGAAAGACGGCAAGGCGTATTTGCAAAATATCGTTGT
>CAZTCX010000250.1:0-4111 GCA_964612515.1 uncultured Lentimicrobiaceae bacterium
GCGGCGGAGCCGCCGACTTAGCCCTCCCTCCTCCAATCCATCGCAAGCCCTTGTCTTTCTGATCCGCCAGCCGGCGGAGAAGAATCTATTGTTTTTAACCGGACATCAGTGATTAATAATGAATACGTTATCAATCTATCGAAATTATCTTCCATCCCCACTCCTCGTGTTTTTTATTATAGGAAATCATGGCCATTCCAGCGATGATGTCGCCATGCCGGAGGTTGTAGGTTTCGCAGAGGGCCGGAGTTATGTACATGCTGTTGGCAAAGCCGTAGGGTTTTCCTTCTGGAATGATCACCTCGCCTGAGAAATTTTGCAGCACGCCGGGAATGGTTTTTTCGTGTAAGCGATGGATATTAAAAACGTTGTAGCGCCCAGCTATCTTGGTTTCTTTCATTCTTACCAAAAAAACATCACCCACCTCTACTTTGGTAAGGAATTTCTCGTATTTGAAAAATCCGCGTGACCGGTCGCTTGCCAGGAAGTTGAGGATTTTCTTGGATTGGTTCACTGCCTCTATCACAACTTTGCGTTGCGGGATGTCTTCAAATACCAGCTCTTCGGCACTGGAGCGATAACTTTGGTACATGCTCAGGTTATTTTCTTTTGCAAAAGCCTGATGGTACCAGTTTTCGTCGCCCCAATCGGTAACGGTTTGCGGTATTTCCCATTTATTCTGAAAACAAAGTTTGAGAATCATCGCTATCTCGGTTTTTGCTTCGTCATAAAAACCAGCCTCGATAAGCAGCTTGGTGAGGCTTTCGCGGATGTAAACCAGTTTGTCGAGTTTTACTTTGCAAAGCAGCGCCGTACTCAAACAGGAAATCTGTTTCTCGGTTTCGCCAATGTACGCCTCCGAAAGCAGCTCCCAAACCCAGAAGTCGGTGGGGCGGGTGCGGGCATAATAAGTCAGCGTAGAGAATACCTGCTCATAATGTCCAAGCCCCAGCAGTAGCCGCACTTTGTAGTAGGGCAGCATGCGGAAGAACTTGTTGTATTTCATCATATCCTCGAGCAGTGGCATGAAGCGTCGCATCCTGACTCTGAGTTCTTCGGCCTGCTCTTCATCATCGGCAGCGTGCAGTGCCTTTAGCAGGTGCTTGGCGTAGCGGTTGCAACCCTGTTCGGCAATGGCCATGCGCACCACTTTATCATCGCTCTTTTCTATCTTGCTGTCGTCGCGTGTAAAATACCTGATGTCCCACCATTCCACAAAATCCAGATAGAGTGACGAATCGCGTAAGGCTTTATGAAAGGCTTTAAAAATAAATGAATATCCCTTGCCCGGTCTGCTAAAGCGCAGCTTCATGGTTAAAGCGGCCAGCTCCTCCATTTTTTTTATGTCGAACTCACCTTCTTTTGTAAATTCAAAAGCAGTAGTGCCGATGGGCCATATCAGTTGGTTGGTCACCATCTTTTCATCTTCGCCTAGCTCCAACGCCAAAAACTGCCGGAGATAATCCATAAAAACATCCAGCTTGTCGGCTTCGGTATGTTGTTTCATCAGATCGTGCAGTACCCAGGCCATGGCGCGTTTGCTATGGGTGAGGATGATTTCGGGGTTTGAGAGTATGTCGGTGGCATGGGCATCTTCTGCTAAATCAGTAAGCGATGCATTAAGTTGCGTTTGTTGCAAAACGTGTTGCGCCTGTTGGTAAGCTTCGTCAAGTTTCCCCGATTTTCTTAGTTGTTCTACTTCGTTGTAAGGCATGGGATTAAGGTTTTAATTTTTTAAGTACAACATCGCCTCAGGGTCGGGTTTTAAAAGTTGGTCAGGGGTTTGGCTTTATTCTTTTAATCAATTATTATGCACCGGCACGATAGTATTGGTAGGATATTGGAATACCCTAAGGTCGAACTCTGGGATGATGGCCAGGATGTGATCGAAGATATCGGCTTGGATGGCTTCATATTTCGACCAGGCCTGCTCTTTACTAAAAATATAAATTTCGATGGGAAGCCCTTTTTCATTGGGCTGCAGATGGCGGACCAGGAAGGTCATGTCGTGATTCACGTAAGGATGATCCCTCAGAAAAGAGTCGAGATAAGCCCTGAAAACGCCGATGTTTGTCTGGCGTCGTCCGTTAACCACCACCTGTGGATCGAAGTCGTGCTGCTGGTTGTATTGTTGAATCTCTATCTCTTTGGTTTTAACATATTCATTGATGTACCTGATCTTTTTGTACTTTTCGAGCATCTCGTTCGTGCAGAAACGGACCGAACTCATGTCGATGCTAATCGAACGTTTTATCCGTCGCCCGCCCGATTCTTCCATTCCCCGCCAGTTTTTAAACGATTCTGTAAATAAAGAATATGCCGGAATGGTAGAAATGGTTTTGTCCCAGTTTTGCACCTTAATAGTTGTAAGCGTTATATCCGTCACGGTGCCGTCGGTGTCGTATTTCTCCATCGTTATCCAGTCGCCGGGGCGCAGCATATCGTTGGCACTAAGTTGCACACCAGCCACAAGCCCCAATATAGTATCCTTAAAAATCAACAGAAGCACCGCCGAAAAAGCACCCAGTCCTACAATGAGTTTCACCGGATCCTGGCCAATAAGTACGGAAAGAATCCAGATGGTGATAAAAATATAAATCACAATTTTACCTACCTGAACGTACCCTTTTATTGGCTTGTAACGAGATACGTTATAGGCCGAATAGATCGTAAGGATTGAATCAAGGATGGCAGTGGTCACAAGCATCACAATGATGAGGCTATAGACGCGCAGCCCGAGAAGCAAAAAATCCATCAGATCCGGGTAGTCGTCGAGCGCATGGGGGATGAGTTTGTAGAGCACATAAGCCAGCACCAGATAAGCCGCGCGCGTAAATACGCGATGTTCCAGCATTGCATCGTCCCAATGTGATCGGGTGCGCCTGACAATTCGCGTAATGATGAGAAGCAGAATTTTGCGGGTGATCACAAAGATCAGGTAGCTCAAAAGAATGATAGCAACCAGCATCACTCCCGGGATAAAGATATCAGCGTAGGCCGGAGGAATTCCTGTTAGCTCAAACAGTTCCTGAAGCAAGCTGTCGATGATTTTAAACATTTTATTCGATTACCATGGGTTCGCGTCAAAAATAACAATTTTTTTGGCTTTAGCCGCAATCATTGTTTTGCCCTATTAGCAGTAGGTCTATCGCAGTGGAACATCCAACCGAATTACACCACCCTTTTGAGTTCCTGCAAATAGCGGTTGCGTACCAGACGGATGTTGTCCATTTCGGTTTCTTCGCGGTAAAGCCTGATGTTGTCAATCACGCCTTTTGGTGTGAAAAACATGCTAAGAGCAGCATCAAAGTTGTTGTAATCCTCGATGAGCTTAATGTTTTGGGTCATGGTCTCAAAGACATCCCAGCTTATGTACGAGGGAATTACGAAATACAACATCTGTGCTTCTTGGGTGTCGAGGTAGAGATCAGGCTCGATGAGTTCCAGCGTGAAATACTTGCGGATTTTTATCAATCCATAAAATGGATCCATGTTGCGCGACTTCATAAAGTCGATGCCATTTTTGCGATACAACTGAACCAGCTCTTCAATCTTACCATAACCGCTGAGGTATTTGATACGGATACAAGGGGTGAGGTTGTTGAATAAAGTTATTTGTCCGGGAACAGCATCAAAGGTATTCCCAATCTCGCGCTTTATGCCCATGGTAGCGCGAATCACCTTTTCGCCGGTATATTTGCGGTCAGTAACCAAAAACAGTGATATAGGCTTGAGTTGGTCGGGAACAGTGGTGCCATGATAGCCCGGATAGGGTTTTAGCGTTTCGAGTACGAGCGCTTTGTCGGTGTCATATTCGACGGTGGATAGCGTCTCTTTTTTGGTGATTGTCCCTACGGTTTCCAGTATAGTCTTGTTGTTCATATCGTTAGTTTTTAATATTAAATGACTGCGAAAATATGTAATTTTTAATTCACAAACAGTACATCCCCGCATTTGATAAAAAGGATTCTGAAAAAACCACTGGAAATTCAGCAAATGACGGGAAATGATTTTTACAAAATAATAAACGTACAGACGCAGAAATCGTTAATCGAAAAATCGTTAATCGAAAAATCGTTAATCGAAAAATCGTTAATCGAAAAATCGTTAA
>CAZTCX010000251.1:0-4105 GCA_964612515.1 uncultured Lentimicrobiaceae bacterium
AATTGGTGCTAATTTTTTCCTGCTAAAGTTTCTTCGTGATAATTCGCGGATTCTTGAAAACTGTCTGTGAATTTAGGCCAATGAAGCGAATTGGTGCTAATTTTTTCCTGCTAAAGTTTCTTCGTGATAATTCGCGGATTCTTCAGTAATTCAGCGGATCTACTAAAAATATCCTTCCCGCTTCTTTTGCTCCATGCTGCCGTCCTGGTCGAAGTCGATGACGCGGGTGGTACGTTCGCTTTTGGTGGTGGTCATCATCTCTTCCACGATCTTCTCGATGGTGTCGGCTTCCGATTCTATGGCTCCTGTGAGCGGATAACATCCCAAAGTGCGAAAACGAACCATCTTCATCTCAGCTTTAGCGGCCAGCTCTGGTGGCATGCGGTCGTCGTCCACGAGCACCAGGGCGTTGTTGTAACTTACCACCGGGCGCTCTTTGGCATAATAAAGTGGTACGATGGGGATATTTTCAAGTCGGACATACTGCCAAATGTCGAGTTCTGTCCAGTTGGAGAGTGGGAATACGCGTATCGACTCGCCTTTATGGACGCGGGTGTTGTAGATATTCCAGAGTTCGGGGCGCTGGTTTTTCGGATCCCACTGATGGTACTGATCGCGAAAGCTAAAGATACGTTCTTTGGCGCGCGACTTCTCTTCGTCGCGGCGGGCGCCACCAAAGGCTGCATCGAAGCCATATTTGGTAAGCCCTTCGAGCAGCGCCTGCGTCTTCATGATGTCGGTGTGGACCTTGCTGCCGTGCGTAAAAGGCCCTACCCCACTTTCGAAGCCGACTTTGTTGTAATGTACGATCAAATCCCATCCCTTCTCGGCGGCGTATTTGTCGCGAAAGGTGACCATCTCGGCAAACTTCCATTTGGAGTCGATGTGCATCAATGGGAAAGGCACCTTGCCGGGATAGAAAGCTTTTTCGGCCAGACGCACCATCACGGAGGAGTCCTTGCCAATAGAATAAAGCATCACCGGGTTTTGAAATTCGGCTGCCACCTCACGGATGATGTGGATGGCTTCGGCTTCGAGTTCCTGAAGGTGTGTTAATTTGTATCCTGTCATGCCCAATAGGTTATTTGTGTCAATACTTTGTTTACAATTATTTCAATACATTCTTCAACAGAAAGGTTGGTGGTATCCAAATCTATGTCAGGGTTTTTAGGTGGCTCGAAGGGAGCATCGATGCCGGTAAAGTTTTTGATTTTTCCTGCGCGTGCTCTTTTATAGAGTCCTTTGACATCACGCTTTTCGCAAACCTCGATAGGCGTGCTCACATAGATCTCAATGAAATTCTCTCTGCCAATGATATCCATAGCCAGATGACGGATTTCCGCTGTAGGGCTAATAAAACTATTAAGGGTAATCACCCCGGAGTGGATTAATAGTTTTGATACTTCTGCAATCCGACGGATGTTCTCGGTGCGGTCCTCATCACTAAATCCCAGATTATTATTTATCCCCGAACGGATATTATCACCATCGAGCACCTGAACAAGATATCCGTTGTGATGAAGTCTTTTTTCGAGCTCTTTCGCCAGCGTTGTTTTGCCAGCTCCGGAAAGGCCGGTAAACCAAATTACTTTTGATCTTTGACGAAGCAGGTTTTCTTTATCTTCCCGGGTCATGATCTGATCAAACACCGGATGTATCTCTTTAGGTTTTGTCATCTTTCGATTGAGGTTACTCTGATTGAAGTTGTTTTAATCTTTTTTTTAGAATCTAATTCCACCTCATATTGACCCCAACCCTTCCCCTGAATGGGAAGGGAGACCCGCCACACAGGCCACAGCAGCGGATAGTGCAGTGGCTTCAGGGGTCTCAGGAAGTGGCCATTTTAATTAGCCCTGATAAAAAGAAACTAAATTGATACGTTTTATCACCACAAAAACACAGAATAAATGATTAGCACAGAAACCACCATATAGAGTATTGTGAGTGGGAACCCAATTTTAAAAAAATCGCCAAAATTATAACTTCCCGGCCCGTAAACCATCAGATTGGTCTGATAGCCGATGGGTGTGAGAAAACTTGCGGCTGCAGCATAGGTCATGATAAGAACCAATGGGAAGGGATCGACCTGCATTTTTATGGAAACCGTAAGCACAATGGGAAATAAAATGGCGACAGCAGCTTTGTTTGTAATGAATGCACTGAGTATTGTTGCAATGATATAGATGCCAAAAAGGATGGCCAGCGTTCCAAAAGGCATCAGAATGTCCACGAGAAAATACCCGATGTGGTTGGCCACGCCCGACTTGAGCATCGCAATACCCAATGCCAGCGACATGGCGATGATGATGGCCAGGTTGAAATCGACCATCTTTGGAAGCTCTTTGGGATTGATAAGTTTGATGAGCAAAACGATGGTGATAAGAATGGCAAGGGATAAAAACAGCGATACCAGTTTGGTGGCTGAGAGAACCACGGCCAGCAACAGTCCGCCTATTAGCAACACGGATTCGTAAGGCCTGGTGCGACGGTAATCTTTAACCCGCGAGATCAGATAAAAGTCCTGCGTATTTATGCTGAGTTTGTTGAAGTCGTTGCCGGCCACCAGAAGTAGCACGTCGCCGGGACGCAGTTTCACGTCGCCTAATTTGCCGGCAATACGTTCACCGTTGCGATGGAGCGCCACCACAGCAGCGTCGTACTTGCTGCGGATCATGGCTTCTTTTACCGTGTTGCCTGCCAGATTTGAATTATGCGAAATAACCACCTCGATGGCTTCAGTATGATCTTTACGGCGGTACATCCCCAGCTCTGAAAGCTCCAATCCTGAGCGGGTTTTCACCAATTCGGCAATGGTGTTGGTGTCGCCTGCAAAAACAAGGACGTCATCCTTTTGCAATATCTCGTTGGGATTGACGGGACGCAAATGCGCGTCGCCACGGATTATCTCGGCCAGGAAAAGCCCTTTGAGACTTCTAAGCTCTGCCTCCTTTACACTCTTGCCAGGCAACGATGATTCGCGGCGAATACGTGTTTCCACAAGATATCGACGTGTGTTTTCCACAAAGTCGTCCATCACATCACGTCGCGAAGGCAATAGTTTGTTTCCAAAAAATATTAAAAACAAACCGCCTAACACAATCATGGGCAGGCCCGCCCAGGCAAAATCGAAAATATCAAAGGTCTTAAAACCTGGTATCACCGTCTGCGCCTGCACAAGCCCATTTACGATAAGGTTGGTGCTGGTGCCAATGAGCGTTGCGGTTCCCCCCAAAATAGCTGCATACGAAAGCGGGATGAGCAGCTTGGAAGGACTTATCTTATTGCGGTGGCTCCACGAATTTACATAGGGCATCAGGATGGCTACCAAGGGTGTATTATTCACAAATGCCGACATTGTAGAAACGCTGATTACCATGCGCGTCATAAAGCCGCGGTAGGTTTTGGCGCGTTTAAAAAAGTAATCGAAAAAACCTTCCAGGACGCCGGTATTTCTTATCATCTCACCAATTATCAATAGCATGAGTATGATCAAAATTTGCTCGTTGGCAAAGCCACCCAATATTTCGGAGGGCGTGAGGATGCCAAACATGCCAAGCACCAGAATGCCGGCGATAAAGGTATAGGCAGGCCCCGTCAATCCCGTGTACAACGACACGATGATGAAGATGATGACAGCCAGAACGATGATGCCTTCGAAGGTTAGCATTTTTATTTGTTGTTCCCTTAGCGCGTGGTTGAGCTGGCTTCGACACGGTGGCTGAGCTGGCTACGACAAGCTCAGCCACCGTGTCGAAACCAGCTTTATTTTAAAAAAACCAGTAAGCCCCCTATCAGATATTGGGAGCTGTTAAGTTATTGGTCAATCAATTCCCAGTATCCGCCTTTTGCAGGTCCAATGCGCCGAAGCCTGTTTTTTACTTTCAGCAAGTTAATGTCGGATGAAATAGTACGCCGGGTAACCTTTAAAACACGAGCCAATTCGCTGGTAGTGATTCTATTGTTATTAGAAATGTACACAAGTATTTTTTTTAATCGGGAATCATTTTCTGTGAAATTTTCTGTGAAATTTTCTGTGAAATTTTCTTTGAAATTTTCTGTGAAATTTAACTTTCCATTCAGCCCTTTTAAATCATCCTTACCACCT
>CAZTCX010000252.1:0-4081 GCA_964612515.1 uncultured Lentimicrobiaceae bacterium
TAAGCGCCAAGCACATCATCGTATAGATCCCAGGTTTTGACACCCAAAGCTTCGCGGGCATAAAAATACTGCCAAAGATCGGGCGTGGTAAAACGCGTAAGTCCCAGCAATCCCTCGTCCACTACGGCAAGTGTATAAGTCATGGCTCTGCCATTTTTTTCGGAAACCTTAATGGTGTAATCCGCATCGGGTCGTACCTTTTCAGGGGCTTCCACTTTCGGGTTGAGCCGTGACTCCGGCACCTCCACCATAATCGGAACTATGCCATACATACGGATGGGTCTGTCGTTGATAGTTTGTGCATGTGGCTGTAGCAGCGTGATGTACAGGTAAGCATTGGGCGCCATGTCAGCCTTAACGGCAAATTCCGTCTTCGTTTCGCCAGGTTTACAATTTACCCACCAGTAGTCGATTATATCGCTGCCGTTTTCGAGGCTTAGCAATGCAGAACTATTTTCGGCTGAAGCAAACGTTACCTTTACCATATCACCGGGCTGGTAAGTGGTTTTGTCCGTGGTGATGTCGATCAAGGTAGCACCGGTCGGGTTGCCACGGTTTGCGCGCTGTTCTTCGTCGGCCCAGTCGAAATAAACCATAGTGCCGGCTGTGTGGCCATAGCGGGGTTCTTCTACTTGCAAATAGTAGCGCCCCCAGTCGTCGTCGGCAATGGTGAGTGGGACGGTGGCGGTTCCGTTCCGCGTGGAAAATGTAATATCCTTTAATAATTCGGCATCTTCACCTTGCGCCCAGCGCGCCAGGTTATCACTTTGTGCGCTCCACCACCAGTTCCATGACACCCTGAAAACTTTGAGACGCAGTCCCGACGCTGAAACAGGAGCGCCGTTTTTATCCACAGTGGCTATTTTTATTTGATGTTCGGTGCCGGTGGTGAGCATATTTTTGTACTGGCTGTCGTAGGGAATTTTTATACCTACAAATTGCTGATAAGGCGCAAAAGGCATCGTCGTTACATCCGTGCTTTGGTTGCCGCCGGTTTCAGTGACGCGGGTTGTAAAAACAGCCTGCAACATGCCGGGCGCCTGGTCATTGGTCTGGATGTCGAGCGGGAAAGAGGCATTGCCATTGCCATCGAGCGTTCCTGCAAATATGCTTGCTTCATAACCACCATACGTTTTGGCAGGGTCGGTAAAGCTGTAATCTTCAAATTTATCAAAGCTATATTTGAAATCTCTAAGGCGAAGGTTTACGGAGGCTTCGAGGTTGGCAGCCACGGCGCCATGCAGCCAGGCAACTTTGAGCGTTGCAGTTTGATTTTGAGAAAGAATTTTCCGACCGAAAGACAAATCAATTTTCAGCCGGTTGGGTTTGATGGTTTCGATACGAATGGATTTTTCAAATGTGGCGCCGCCCACAATGATGCGCGCACGCCAACTGCCTGTGGGATCCAGGGCGTTGGTCACAGGTTTAAAAACATAAAATCCATTTACACCTTCGGTCTTTACCTCGCGTACCGAAAGCTGGCCGCGCGGGTTGTAAAGCTCCAACACTACCGGATGGTTGTAGGGCAGATTGGCGGAGATGTCGTCCATTACGAAAGCAAGAAAGAGCGTGTCGCCCGGACGCCATACGCCACGCTCGCCGTAGATCATCCCTTTTATGCCGCCGCTCACCTGCTGTCCGGATACATCAAAAGTACTTATCGAGAGCGAGCTGCCGTCGTCAACTTTGAGCCAGGCTTGCTGCCCTTCCTTGCTGGCGCGGATGAGATAAGGCACCTGGTCGAGCGTAATGCGCGCGAGGCCCTCGCTGTTGGTTGCGATGTTGCCGATATGCTGTTGCTGGAAGTTATAAAAATCGACCATGGCAGCGCCCTCGGGGGCAGTGGTTAAAAGATTGGTGACAGCCACCGTAAACTTTTTGTTGTCGGAGCTTTTGGCAATGATGCCCAGGTTGCCCGACAGCAGGTTGCGCCGTGGGAAGCGCTCGGGTACATAATACGAATCGGTACAGGGATCGTCGCGCTGCGCCCATTGGTAATTTTCGGGAAACTCGTAGTAGTAACTGTCGCCACCATCCCACCAGTATGCTTCACCTTCGCTATAAAGCGGCAGGTTTTCAAATGCCTTCAAAGCAGCTTCGTCGTCAGTGCCACAGTTGAAAAGTGCATATTCTTTTCGAAAAGAAATTTTTAAGCTGTAGATGGCTCCTGGATCACGGTTGATCATGTCGGTAAGATCGATGGAAAAGGCATTCCATTGCAGCAGATCAATCTCGGGATTTTTGTCGAGGCGCACCATCTTCCGATAAACCGGACGGCTCACCTCTCGCAGGTTGTAGGCACTGTTGTAGCTGTCGTGCTGAAAAAACTGCATCACATTGTCCGAATAGATTTTATAAACGGTAACGTCCATCGCGCGCAGACTCACGCTGCGGAAGGAGAGCATCAGGTTGCGGCTGTCGGGCATGATGTTGCCTTTGCCAACAATTTCCACCTGTGGCTTGAGTGCCGAAAGCGCCACCACCACTTCCTGGCGGCTGCCCAGCGCGTTGCCTTTAGCATTGCGCAAAGGAGGGTCCAGCAAAAGCGTGGCTTCGCCATTGATGCGCTCTTGCGGATAAACCAGCAGGTCGGAGCCCTGGCGCAGCAGACGCAGGTTTCCGTTGTGCTCTTTGAGGCGCACCAGTCCGGTGAGGATTTGTGCCGGATCCAGCGGGTCGGAAAAGGTGAGCCTGATAAACTGATCGTTGTCGTCCTGGTTTACCTCCACGTTGAGCAAAGTAAACTCGTTAACCGACGGGATGTGAATATTCAAATCTCCCTGTTTGGGCAAGCCCAGCACCTCGCCATTCCATTGCAGATGGATATCGTAAGCCCTGTCGCGGCGCGGGATGTTGCGAATGGCATAATTAAACTGGCGCGGACTTTCCGGAATGATTTCCAGCTTTAAATTGTCCTCAGATGAAGAAAGGGATAATATCTTTTGTGCATCTTCCACGCGCATGTCGTCGGCAGTAATCATCAGACCTTCATAATCTTTCAGCTCTTTCTGGCTACCCCGCGCTTCCATAAGACGTCCCGGAAAAACAGAAAAATCCTGCGCAATTACCATAAAATTAAAAACAAAATTTGCCGGTACGCCAATGGTATCGAGCATTCTGTCGAGTTTAAAAATACAGGTGTAACGCTGACCAGGTGTCAATAAACCAGCGGGACGATACTCAATGGTAAAGGCGTCAGTAAGAAAAGCCTGGCCAGGGATGGGCGGCGCAAAACGAAGCGTTTTTTCGGGCAGACTCGTGCCAGGCTCATAAGTAGTCACTGCCTTGCTAAGCTTGATGACCACCGGCGCATGAGCCGAAATAACCCCCGACGTGTAGCTACTGATGTAGCCGGCAAATTGCTGCGGGTCGCTTGGGGTGTACTCTTCGTCGGAGCGCAGGCAAGCAGCCGACAGCATAACGATCATCAATGTGGTAGCGTAAAGTATCCTTTTCATCCCATTAAAAATATTAGGTTTGCGTTGTTGGTTCTCATCACAGCTTTGCGTTTGATTCAGAAATTACAAGTTAAATGAGGTCACTAAAGTAAGACTTTCTATAGATGAAAGAAGAAAAAATTCAAAAATTCAATGTGCGGGTTTATGGATTGGCGCTGTCGGCGGATAAAAAGGTGCTGCTCAGCGACGAGTTTCGGTTGGGGATTTTGATGACTAAATTTCCGGGCGGTGGCCTTGAACCCGGCGAAGGCACACTGGATTGTCTGCGGCGCGAATGCCGCGAGGAGCTTGGCAGCGAAATAGAAATCATCCGCCATTTTTATACCACCGACTTTTTCCAGATCACACGTCTGATCGATCCACCGCAGCAACTCATCAGTATCTATTATCTCATCAAAATTATCGACGACAGCGCATTTAAAACGACAAGCAAACGGTTCGATTTTGATCCGGTGGATGGTGCGCAAGATTTCCGGTGGGTGCCGCTTCAACAATTATCCATTGATGAACTCACCTTTCCGATTGATAAAAAAGTAGGCGGCATGCTGAAGGAGGAATTTTCTTGAGGTTTCTTGAGGTTTCTTGAGGTTTCTTGAGGTTTCTTGAGGTTTCTTGAGGTTTCT
>CAZTCX010000253.1:0-4080 GCA_964612515.1 uncultured Lentimicrobiaceae bacterium
CAGACAGCATTCACGGCGTGACTAATCCGCAAATCGAAATGTGGGTGGATTTCCCTTTTAGGGGATTAAGGGGTGCGCGCAGGCAAATCAAAATGAAAAGTCACCCCGTGAATATCGCCAGGCGAGCGGATGAAGGTTTGGAATTTTGGTCTAAGCTCAGGCAGCATTCAAGGTGTGTGACTGCCGCCGGAAAATAAAAAGCCAGCCCCAACGGGGCGACATCAATAGCAAAGTGCGCAGCGCTTTGACAGCGAACGACCATTCGGAAACCCAAAGCCCCAAAGGGGCGACATCACCAGCGAAGACAAAAGAAAAAGCCACCCCTGAAGAGGTGGCTTTTGTGTGGGAGTTACTGGATTCGAACCAGTGGCCCTCTGCTTGTAAGGCAGATGCTCTGAACCGACTGAGCTAAACTCCCATAATGTTTCTGAACTGAGTCCCGTAAACGGAGTGCAAAGATATTTCTTTTCTAATTTCTGCCAAGCAAATAGTGAAAATTATTTCTGCACATAAAAACGGAGACCCGAAAGCCTCCCCTTTTAGAGCCACCCAAGGGACTCGAACCCTCGACCCGCGCATTACGAATGCGCTGCTCTACCGACTGAGCTAAGGTGGCAAAATTATTTTGAGCCGCAAAAATAGGACATTTCCTTTTGCCATCTCAAAAATGTAGGATTTTCTAAAAGGATAAATGATTAGTCCGCGAATTCCCGCCAATTTATTTCACCGCAGAGTCGCGGAGGCGCAAAGATTAAAAAGTGCTTCTTCTCATGCTTTCCTCTGCGTCTCTGCGGTTTATTTCTTTTCTTACCTCCGCCCCTCTGTGGTTTTTCTGTTTCTCTGCGTCTCTGCGTCTCTGCGGTTTATTTGTTTTCTTTCCTCCGTGTCCCTGTGGTTTAATCCTATCATTTCTATCTTTGTAACTTCTCCCTTCTGAACATTAACACCTATTTTTGCACCTGATTTCGTTTTGATATGTTCATTTTAATACAAAGACCATGATCAACTTTTTAAGGCAGGACGATAAAATATACGCGCTTGAATCTTCGGCAGCGCTTACTTCTGATGATATCAAAAAATTAACCTGGCTGCTTGGTGGCGCTTCGCTCGTTGAAGAGGATGCCATAGAGGGCAGCTTCACAGGGCCACGCAAAGAGATGATCACTCCCTGGAGTACCAACGCGGTGGAGATTGCTCATAACATGGGCATCGCGAGCCTGCAGCGGATGGAGGAATTTACAGTTGCTGCTTCTGACCAGCCAGCCTACGACCCGATGCTCTCAGCGCACTACCGGCAGCTCAACCAGCAGCTTTTCAGCATCAACCGCGCTCCTGATCCCATAAAAGCTATTCACGACATTGCTACCTTTAATACCGAAGAAGGTCTGGCGCTGAGCGATGAAGAAGTGGAATACCTGAACGAACTTAGCCAGCGCCTGGGGCGCGCACTCACCGACAGCGAAGTGTATGGTTTTGCGCAAGTCAATTCCGAACATTGCCGGCATAAGATTTTTAATGGGACTTTTATCATCGATGGAAAGGAGATGCCCGATTCGCTCTTTTCGTTGATACGAAAAACCTCTGCCGCAAATCCCAACAAGATTGTGTCGGCCTACAAAGACAACGTGGCTTTTGTGCGTGGGCCAGCGGTTACGCAGTTTGCGCCTACGCGTCAGGATACCGCTGCCTTTTTTGAAATCAGCGACCGACAGTCGGTGATATCGCTTAAAGCAGAAACACATAATTTTCCAACCACAGTAGAGCCTTTCAACGGCGCTGCCACCGGAACGGGTGGCGAGATCCGCGACCGCATGGCCGGCGGTATCGGCAGCATGCCTTTGGCGGGTACTGCTGTGTACATGACGAGCTATCCACGACTGGAGGCTGCCCGCCAATGGGAACAGCAAAACCCGGAGCGCCCCTGGCTTTATCATCCGCCCATCGATTTGCTGATAAAAGCTTCTAATGGCGCCAGCGACTTCGGCAACAAGTTTGGCCAGCCGCTCATCTGCGGAAGCGTGCTTACTTTTGAACACATCGGCGATGAGCAAAAATATGGGTATGATAAGATGATCATGCTGGCCGGCGGCATTGGCTATGGATATGAGAAGGATGCTTTGAAAAATGTTCCGGAATCGGGCGATGCCGTGGTGGTGCTCGGTGGCGACAATTACCGCATCGGGATGGGCGGCGGCGCCGTTTCGTCGGTGGCTACCGGCGAGTTTGCCAATCAGATCGAGCTTAACGCCGTGCAGCGCTCCAATCCTGAGATGCAAAAGCGTGTTTATAATGCTTTGCGGGCGATGGCCGAAGAAGAGGATAATCCCATCGTGACCCTGCACGATCACGGGGCGGGTGGCCATCTGAACTGCCTCTCCGAGCTGGTCGAAGAAACGGGAGCCATCATTCACGTGGAGAAATTGCCTGTTGGCGATTCAACACTTTCCGACAAAGAAATCATTGGCAACGAGTCGCAGGAGCGCATGGGTCTGGTGATCCGCAATTCCGATTTGAAGCTTTTGCAGGAAGTGGCACGGCGTGAACGTGCTCCCATTTATCAGGTGGGCGAAGTTACCGGCGACCACCGGCTGGTCTTTGCTCGGTCTTCACAGCCTGTTCATCCCATCGACTTGCATCTCACCGACTTTTTTGGCAAGCCGCCACGTACCGTTCTCGAAGATACCCTGCAGCCATTGCATTTTGAGGAGCTTTCTTATAACATTGATAAAATTGATGCATATCTCGAAGCTGTGCTTCAGTTAGAGTCGGTGGCTTGCAAAGACTGGCTTACCAACAAAGTGGATCGTTCCGTTACCGGAAAGGTAGCGCTGCAGCAATGCGCCGGAGAGTTGCAATTGCCGCTCAACAACTGCGGCGTGGCTGCATTGAGTTACAACGATTACCGCGGAGTGGCCACCTCCATTGGCCATGCGCCGGTGGCTTCGCTCATCAATCCTGTGCAAGGGGCAGTGCTTGCCATAGCTGAAGCGCTCACCAACATTGTGTGGGCACCCATCGAAGGAGGATTAAAAGGCGTATCGCTTTCGGCCAATTGGATGTGGCCGACGCGCAATCCCGGCGAGAATGCACGGCTTTACCAAGCAGTGGAAGCCGTTAGCAATTTCGCTATAAAACTCGGCATCAACATCCCTACCGGCAAGGATTCGCTTAGCATGACCCAGCGTTATCCCGACGGACAAAAAGTGCTTTCGCCAGGTACCGTAATTATTTCGGCTGCAGCCGAAGTGAGCGATTTCCGAAAAGCAGTTAAGCCGGTTTTGATTCGGGAAGAAGCTACCGAGATCATTTATGTGAGTTTTTCCAAATCGGATTTTGCATTAGGCGGTAGCAGCTTTGCGCAAATATTAAATCAGCCAGGCACACAAACACCGTCGGTAGCTGATCCTGCATATTTTGCCACTGCATTTGATGCCATTCAGCAACTGATCAATCAGCAAATGATTTTGGCTGGCCACGATGTTTCTACTGGCGGACTCATTACCACCCTGCTCGAAATGAATTTTGCCAATACATCTGGCGGTTTGTCTGTTAACCTCAACAAATTGGATGTGGACGATCTGATTCAGGTGCTGTTTAGCGAAAAGCCCGGTGTAGTAATTCAGACCCGCATTGCCGATGAAGTAGCCGAACAATTGGCAGCGGTGGGAGTGGAGGCAATTTCCATTGGTCGGCTCATTGCCGAAAGGCAGCTCATCATCGACCATCTGATGCATTCCTATAATTTTGATATCGACTCATTACGCGATGTCTGGTACAAGAGTTCCTATCTGCTCGACCGGCACCAATCCACGCCGGCGCTGGCGCTTGAGCGTTATGGCAATTACAAACGCCTGCCACTGAAATTCCGTTTTATGGCTGGTTTTGAAGGAACCCTGCAACAATTCGGGCTGGATGCCAACCGCCGGAAGCCCTCTGGAATACGGGCAGCCATCATCCGCGAGAAAGGCGTGAACGGCGACCGCGAAATGGCCTGGTCAATGTACCTGGCCGGGTTGGACGTAAAGGATGTTCATACCACCGATCTGATCGACGGACGTGAAACACTTCGCGACATTCATC
>CAZTCX010000254.1:0-3960 GCA_964612515.1 uncultured Lentimicrobiaceae bacterium
GGCTGGTGGCTGGGGGCGGGGGTGCTCTTGTTTTTTCTTTTACACCCACCAAAAACCCTGTGGGCCCCCGGGGGGAGGGGTGGGGGGGGGGGGGGGGGGGGGGGCAGCAGCGCTATGTAAAAAAGAACCTTTCATTAGAACTCTTTTTTGTAGTGCGGCAAAGATAAAGAAGATGTTTTTAATTAACAAGTGGATTTTGGTAAAAAAATACATTGGTGTTCGGTAAAGAATATTCTCCTCTGCACTCCTAAAATTTTCCTTGCTGTTTTTGCCCGGCACTCAGCTAATTATAAAGGTGCAAAAAAAGAAACTACATGGAACGGATCACGCTTTTTCTCATGGCTTTCCTGCTACTTCCTGTTATGGATACATTGGTATCGCTATCTTTGCAGACGTTATGAGCATCATCCAAAGCCAATGGCAATAATGTGGGGCAGCATCCGCAAATCTCTGACCAGCAGCGAACGCCACACGTTCAGGCTTCACATCAGCTACAGCATCATCGAAGGCTTTATTCTGGGTGTGCTGGCGCTTAATGAATTTGTGTTTATCAAGAGTCTGTCGGGTTCCGACTATGAGCTGGGCATCCTGTTTCAGTTCAGCATGATGGTGTTTTTACTGCTGGTGTTTGTTAATGAATTCCTAAAGCGCATCCGGCGGCGGCGGATTTTCCTGCGCTGGGTAGGCATCATCACCAGGCTTCCATTGCTGCTGCTGTTTTTCTTCCCGCGCTCGCCCGAAGTCTATCATAACGGCGCCATCTGGCATGTTATCTTCCTGGCCATCTTTCTGGTGTATTATATGGCTGCGCTGGTCATCAATCCTACCATCAACCTGCTGCTCAAAAATAACTACAGCCATCAGAATTTTGGCACGCTCTACAGCTATTCGCAGTCGGCCAACAAGGTGGTGCTGCTGGTGGTGACTTTCCTTTACGGCCTGCTGCTCGATGCCGACAATTACGCCTTTACCTATATTTTCCCTGTGGCCGGCGTGCTGGGCATGGTGTCGGTGTTTTTGCTTTCAAAGATCGATTATACCCCGCCAGAGGCTATTCATCTTAAGGCCACTTTTGGCCAGTCGGTGAAAACCTCGATGAAAAATATGTTTTTGATTCTTAAAAACAACCGTCCTTACCTCCATTTTCAGATTGGCTTCATGCTTTACGGCATTGCTTTTATGGCCACATACGCGGTGATGACCATCTTTTTTTACAATGCGCTGGGGCTTAATTATTCGAGTGTTGCCTTTTATAAGAATTCCTACAACATCCTTGCGATACTGCTGCTGCCGATCTTTGGCCGCATCATGGGCCGGCTCGACCCGCGCCGTTTTGCCATGATTACCTATGCAGCGCTGGGCGGTTATCTCTTTGCGCTGATTCTCACCGAATACCTTCCCTTTTTCACAACCATCTGGGGACTGAAAATCTACTACACCCTTATTTTATATGTGATCAGTCAAGGTATTTTTGCCGGCTCTATGGTATTGCTTTGGAACATCGGCTCAGCTTATTTTGGCGACGACCACCAGGCCGACATCTATCAATCTACGCACTTATTTCTCACCGGCGTTCGCGCCATCTTTGCACCGCTCGCCGGCATCGTCATTTACCAGCAATTTGGCTACACCATCACTTTTGGTATCGGCATCATAGCGTTGTTGCTGGCCATCGTGCTGATGCAGTGGTCGTATCGGCAGCAGAAAGTTAGGTGATAAATTACAAATGACAATAAGACAAAACACAAATAAATTACAAATAACAATAGAACAAAATCCAAATAAATTTCAAAAGGCAATAAGACAAAACACAAATAAATTACAAATGACAATAGAACAAAATCCAAATAAATTTCAAAAGGCAATAAGACAAAACACAAATAAATTACAAATGACAATAGAACAAAATCCAAATAAATTACAAATGACAATAGAACAAAATCCAAATAAATTTCAAAAGACAATAAGACAAAACACAAATAAATTACAAATGACAATAAGACAAAACACAAATAAATTACAAAAATCAATTTTAGAAATTTCAAAGTCCAGGTGGTCGTGAATATTTGGAATCACTGTTGTCCGGCTAAAACTTGTTTATCCGCTATGCGGAAATTGTCAAAACATTAACCCCTTATTCTACTTTATCCGCTACGCGGAATTCGCTGTAGGCGATTTAGTATTGTAGCACAAAAGTAAGCCCCGAACCTCAATACCTCGTAGAGGTTTTACATTTAAAGAGTTTTTGAACATCTTTAAATTTTTTTACCGGACAGTAGTGATTTGGAATTTTTAAAATTGGCATTTATTTGTCATTTGAGACTTGGTATTGGTTTTTTGTTAGAAAAACATATTTGGCTTTATGGTGAGATACTTCTTTGGGTCTTTCAGTTTGCTCATGGCTGTTGGATTTTATTGCTACTTTTATCGCCTGTTTTTTTATTAAAAAAAGAGAATCTATGGCCAGACTATTTACTTTGCAGTTTACATTAATACTTGTGTTTTCTTTTCTTTCGCTTCATGTGCTTTCGCAAAATGACATCTCTTTTCCTGTCGCCGCCAGGCCGGAGGCTCCCGCAACTTTGCTGTTTGATTATCCCACGGAAGTGGACGCCGGAGCTGCCTTCGTGATTGGTTGCACGATCATAAAAAACAGACCTGCTGCGATCAGCACACTTAGTTTTATCACCGTGCCTGGATTTGCTGTGCAGCCTTTTACCCTCGCGGGTGCAGAGATTGAAAGCAACGACAACAAGACAACACTTTCGTGGAAATCCATCGTCGAAAACCCGCAGATATCTTTTTCGATAAAGGTTTCCGTGCGTGGTTTGCCTCAGGGAGTTTATCCGTTAATTGCCGAATACAGCGATAGCCATGGCTACCGAAGCAGCCGGACGCTTGCTCTCTTTGTGAAAAACCAGGGAGTGGAGCGCGAGTTCGTGGCCGATCCTTTCGCTGGCAAAAATCCTTACACGCTGAAGCTTTCGTTTCCGGAAACGGTAAAACCCAAAGAGGAATTTGAAATTAAAATGCAGCTCGCCAAAGGGAAAAATACTGGGTCTGCTTTTGTGATGCTCAAGATTCCGTCTGCCTCCTCCATTTCCCTAATCGGTTATCCGGATGCGTTTTTTGAAAACGGGACACTTATGGCTGATATCCCAACGATGCCTTCAAGCCCTTCTTTTGAAATTACCGCGCACGTTACCAATGATGCGCAACGCTTGGCTGTTTATCCTATTCTGGCCTCCGTTGAATACAACGACGGACATACTGCATCATGGAAAGGGTTTTTATATACTGAATCAGAGCATTCAAAGCCAAATAGTGCAAAGGCTTCTTTACCAAAAAGCAGCATCGACACTACGTCTGTTTTTTCGCGCCTCGACAGCTTGCTCAATGCCTGGACGGCCAGTGTGCCTGCGGTGAAATCTCAGCCTCCGGAACCCCAAAAACAACAGGTTGCTGCAGCAGAACCGCTGGCAGAACCTGTTGCAAAAGCCATAGAAGAAAAGCCTAAGGAAACCGTCGTGTCTCCACAAGAAAAGCCTAAACCTGTTGCCCCGGCTTCGGAAAAAAAGCATGAAGCGGAAGTTTTTAAAGATGAAATCCCACAGATAAAATTTTATTCCGTTCAGATCGCAGCCTCGGAAGTGCCGCTGGATAATATGAGAAGTTTCCTTCAGTCGATGGGTGTGCAGGAGCACATGTACGAGGAATACGACGGTACCTTTTACCGGTATTTTGTAGGCCGTTTTGGAACGACAGACCGTGCCAAGCGAGAAGTAGCGACGATTTCCGGCAAGGGTTTCCCGGATGCTTTTGTGGTATTATTCGATAAAGGCAAACGCGTCAAAAGGGTTTATTAGCGATTGGCTTTTAATAATTCCAAAGGTCAATAAAACAAAACCCAAATAAATTCCAAAAGACAATAAGGCAAAGCTCAAATAAATTCCAAAATTC
>CAZTCX010000255.1:0-3954 GCA_964612515.1 uncultured Lentimicrobiaceae bacterium
TGGCTCAGGTGATCCGTCACTTTCTGTTGCGGGTTGGCGTGCAGATACATGTCAGGATTTCCAGTCCATCCCAGCGGTACGCGCACCAGCACCGAACGGTTGCGGTCGCCCCAGCAAATGTTGGTCGGCGCTTCCTGGTGCGGCACCAGTCTGAAGTAGGAAGTAGGATTCATATTGCCAAAAGCCGTGAGCGAAGGCGCAAGATCGAGATAGCCGGCAATTGCCTTTTTGGCTGCATCGCTTAGTTTCCCGTTTTCGGTCATCTGGCTCACGCCATCCTTCATCAGTTTGGTGTGGATGTGCATGCCGCTGCCTGCTTTGCCCACTGTGATCTTCGGTGCAAAAGTTACGGTTACGCCGTAATTATGCGCCATTGTACGGATGATCCATTTGGCTATCAGCAATTGGTGTGCGGCTTCAATTACGGGACAGGGCAAAAATTCCAGCTCATTTTGTTCGTAAAGGGTATTGCCAATGGTAAAATTGCCCACTTCACTGTGGCCATATTTGAGTATTCCACCGGCCTGCGCTATGGCAAGCATTACTTCATGGCGGAAAGTATCCGATTTGTTGAAAGGTGACGACTCGTGGTAGCCACGCTGATCGACGGCTTCGTATAAAGGATCGTTGTCGGAGATGATATAAAACTCGAGCTCGCCCATGGCATGAAACTCATAGCCGGTTTTTTCCTTGAGCAGGTCGTGTGCCTTTTGAAGGATATATTCAGGAGCGCTCTCCAGAGGATCGCCGTTTTTGTCGTAGAAACCACACAGGATGTCGAGGGTAGGAATCTCGTTGAATGGATTTACAAAGGCAGTTTTGTATTGTGGAACGACGTATAGGTCGCTGCTTCCCGGCTCGATGTGAGAGAAGAGGCTGCTGCCGTCGATGCGTTCGCCCATGGTGAGTACGTCCAGCAGGTGCTCGCGGCTGTTGATGACAAAGGTGAGCGTTTTCAGGCGTCCGTCTTCACCGGCATAGCGCAGGTTAAGCATCTCAATGTTGTGGTCTTCGATGTATAATATCAAATCTTCGCGCGTGAACGCTTCGGGCGGTTTGTTGAGGTATTGCACCAGCGGATTGGGATTCATCAGGATCTTGTTCTTCATATCTTTTTCTTGTTTTTTTTGACTATAAATTTTTGATAAATAGGCGTCAAAAGTAGATTACTTTTTACACCATACGAAGACTTCAATTATGATAAAGCCGTGGCGAATGATTTTGTTAGGTTGACATCACGAAAGCTTTCAAAAAGGCCTGTTTGTTAGGAGTTGAAAGATTAAAAACCTCAAAATTGAATAGTTTTGCAAATCATTCCATTAGGCTCAAATTTGAGACGTATGGTCATTATATTTTTATAAAAAAAAGCATTATGCAAAAGATGTTATTATTGGGCGATGAGGCCATTGCACAGGCAGCGATCGACGCCGGAATATCGGCGGTATTTGCTTACCCGGGCACGCCTTCCACCGAGATCACCGAATATGTTCAGGCTTCGCGCGAAGCCCGCGATAATAAAATTGTTGCCTCCTGGGCCGCCAACGAAAAAACAGCCATGGAAGCTTCTTTGGGCGTTTCGTATGTGGGCAAACGTGCCATGGTGTGCATGAAACATGTGGGTTTGAACGTGGCCGCCGATGCCTTTGTGAATTCAGGCGTTACCGGAGCCAACGGCGGTTTGCTGGTTGTTTCTGCCGACGACCCTTCGATGCACTCCTCGCAAAACGAACAGGACTCGCGTTTCTTTGGCAAATTTGCCATGATTCCTACCCTGGAACCTTCCAACCAGCAGGAAGCCTACGATATGGTTTTTTATGGTTTGGATTTATCCGAAAGACTTCATACTCCCGTAATGTTGCGCATCACTACGCGCCTGGCGCATTCGCGTTCCGGCGTTGTGCGCCAGCCTTCCCGCCAGCAAAACGAAATACGGTTGCCCAGCGATCCGAAGCAGTTTATCCTCTTGCCGGCCATTGCCCGTAAGCGCTACAAAGGTCTGCTTGCAAATCAGGCGAATTTTATTAATGAGTCAGAAACGTCGGGTTACAACAGATACATTGATGGTACCGATCACTCGCTGGGCATCATCGCCAGCGGCATTGCCTACAATTATCTGCTCGAAAATTTTGCTGATCACAAGCTTCCCTATCCTGTGCTGAAGATCAACCAATATCCCGTTTCACGCACTTTATTGGCAAAACTTGAAGCTGCCTGCGAAACTATTCTGGTGCTTGAAGAAGGTGCGCCGGTGATCGAAGAGATGCTTAAAGGTTATCTGTCGAAAAATCTAAATGTGAAAGGCAGGCTCGACGGCACTGTTCCACGCGATGGCGAACTAAATCCAAACGTGGTGGCGCGTGCACTTGGACGGGAAGATACTTACGGCCAGGATGTTCCCGAACTTGTTGTGGGTCGTCCCCCGTCGATGTGTCTGGGTTGTGGCCATATTGATACCTACAACGCACTGAATGTTGCTATGGAAAAATATAGTAAAGGGCGCGTCTTTTCAGATATTGGATGCTACACCCTTGGAGCAATGGCACCTTTCAACGCCATCAACTCCTGCGTGGATATGGGCGCCTCCATCACCATGGCCAAAGGCGCTGCCGATGTTGGCTTTTCGCCTGCTATTGCCGTTATCGGCGACTCTACCTTTACCCATTCCGGCATCACCGGCCTGCTCGATGTAATCAACAGCAACTCCAACGTCACCGTTATTATCAACGATAACGCCACCACCGGCATGACGGGCGGACAAAAATCGGCTGCCACCGGAAAAATTGAAGATATCTGCCGTGGCCTCGGTATTCCCGAAGAGCACATCCGCGTGATAAAGCCACTCAAAAAGCACCACGACGAAAATGTGCAGGTGATGCTCGAAGAGCTTGAGTACAATGAACCTTCGGTGATAATATCCAGACGGGAGTGTATTCAGACCCTCAACAAGCGCATGCGCCAGCAGGCCACTGCCAGAGCAAAAGCCAAAGAAGCCGAAGAACAAGCGGCATTACAACAATAAAATCAAGAGAACATGAAAAAAGACATAATTCTGGCAGGTGTCGGCGGACAGGGAATTTTATCGATAGCAGCCTGCATCGGACTGGCTGCCGTGGATAACGGTTTATTTCTGAAGCAGGCCGAAGTACACGGCATGAGCCAGCGTGGCGGTGCCGTAGAATCCAACCTGCGCCTGAGCGATAAAGAGATTGCCTCCGATCTGATTCCCTACGGCCAGGCCGACCTTATCATTTCGGTAGAACCACTCGAATCGTTGCGCTATCTTCCATGGCTCCATCGCGAGGGATGGGTCATTACCAGCTCCAACGCCTTTGTCAATATTCCCAACTATCCCGATCAGGAAGCTGTTAAAGCTGAAATTAAAAAGATAAAAAATCACATCTTCATAGATGCCGAAGCTATCGCCAAAGAGATAGGCTCGGTGCGCTCGGCCAACATGGTGATGCTTGGCGCAGCAACTCCTTTTCTTGAGATGCCCATTGAGCAAATCGAAAAAGCCATTGCAAAACTCTTTGGAAACAAAGGCACAGCAGTCATTGAGCTTAACCAAAAGGCAATGAAAGCCGGCTACGAGTTTACCAATAAAGAGCTGGCAGGAGAAAAGTAATCGGTGAGCTGAAAGTGCTGATTTGGCGCGCTTCGGTAGCCATCCATTTGGGATTGACGAAAACTTAAGGTATTTTGGTGCAATATGACTTTTTATGAAATTGTTCATAATGGAACATTCACATCTTAATAAATAAAATTATGGAAACTATCTTTTTAAAATCGTTGAGGCAAGCCATCCGGCACTGGTACATTCCCTTATTGGTAGGGGTATTTTTCTTAATCGTTAGCGTGATAGCTTTTGTCTCGCCGGTAAGTTCGCTCATTGCACTGGCCATTTTGTTCAGTCTTTCCTTGTTGTTTGGAGGCCTCTCCGAAATTATCTTTTCA
>CAZTCX010000256.1:0-3906 GCA_964612515.1 uncultured Lentimicrobiaceae bacterium
AAGTTCGGTGTAACTGGACAGGAAAGCAGTCCGCGATCCCTTACTGGCCATACCGTCAACCGTTAAAACACATCTAGAAAATGAAACAGGTTTACAAAATAATAATCATAATCGCAGTTGGAGTGCTACTTCAAAGTTGCTCAATTTACAAAGTATCAAAATTAGCAAAGCAAGGGAGCGTAAGTAATACGGTTTACTTTACACAAATCCCCTTTAACTATTACCATGATTTTATATTTGTTGAAGTGACTATTAATGACAAGAAATATAATTTTTTCCTTGATACCGGGGCAGAGATAAGTGCCATTGGTCAGCATATTAAAGATGAAATTGATTTTAAAGTAATTGCATCATCGAAAGTATCGGCTACTTCAAAGACAAAACGGGATTATGAATTTATTCAATTACCAAAAATCTCCATTTCAAATGTTGATTTTGAAAATACAGGAGCAATAATTGCAGACTTGTCACATTTCGAAAAGTTAGTGGGCTGTGTGAAAGTAGATGGAATAATCGGAAATAATTTATTGAGAAAATCTGTTTGGCAAATAGACTATAAAAACAAAAAGCTGATAATTACAGACAATTTTGAAAAATTAATGGTGTCACCTGAGGCATCTGAAATAGTTATGAATTCAGGGAAATCGGGGAATGTGTATTTGGACGTAACGATAGGTGGAGCAAAATCAAAATTCACTTTTGATACGGGTTTTACAGGGAAAATAAAATCGGATAAACAGTTCTTCGACTTGTTAATTGAGAATAATAATGCATTAGAATATACAACAGAAACCGGAATTACCGGCGCTAATCTTCATGAGGTAACAACCGGAACAACTTATTATGCTTATGTAAAAACGGTTAATGTTGAAGGTGTAATCGTAAATGATCAAATTATATCTTTAGAACAGGGCAGTTCATCTTTAGTCGGAAATCAATTTTTCAAAAACTATATTTTGACACTTGATTGGAAAAATGATAAACTGTTTTTGGACTTAACATCCGAAATCAAAGCAGACACTCTAAAAGGCTATGAACTATTCTTTTTACCAAATTATGCAACGAACAAAATTGAGGTTTTTTGTTATCAGGATGATCATCTTCTGGAAGAAAAGGTGAGTCTTGGCGCGGAAATCTTAATGATAAATGATATTGATGTATCAGATTTCTCCACTTTAGAACTATGTGAATACTGGGAACGTGAGAGGGAGATAATTAAGAACGAGAAAACAATTGACATGGTAGTATTAGATAGTGGCGTGAGAAAAAAGATAAAGCTGACTCAAAAAATACTATTGCCGAAATAAATAAAAACGTGTGGTAACCGCAAGCTTGTTTCTACCAGAATTGTTACAACGCTTCAAATCGGGTTTGAATATGAATTAAAACTCCACCCGTCACAACGTGAATGCTGCCTAAGCCTGAAACATTAGTACGAACAATTGATCGTTGACCTGGCGTTATTCGCGGTGTGCCTTTGTGCAACTACTTTTTCGGGTGCGTCCTACAAAATCTGCAACAATCCAAACTGCCATCTGTTAACGAATCTGACATTTACATTAAAACGAAATCAAAATGATAAAAGATAAAGTAGCAATAATAACGGGTGGCAGCGAGGGCATAGGCTTTGGCATAGCTTCCGCTTTGGCGGCGCAGGGCGCTCGTGTTTATTTGGTGGCAAGAACACTTGAAAAATTGGAAAAAGCACAAGAGAAATTACTGCAGCAAGGTGGGAATGTAGATATCAGATCTGCTGATATTACTGATTTTGATGCCATGAAAGCGGTGGTTGAAGGTGTTTACAAAGACAATGGTCGTCTTGATATTTTTATTAATAACGCCGGCACCTGGAAAGGCCAGTCGCTGGATACCCCTTTTGCCGACATCTGGAAGCTCATCGAGCTCGACATGAAAGCGCCTTACGAAATAGCGCATTATCTGGCCGGCAGATTTAAGGATGAGAAAAAGAATGACCTAAGGATATTGACAGTTGTTTCTCAGTCGGCACTGGTAGTTATGGGTTCCGGACTTGGATACGGTACTGCTAAGATGGCGCTTGCTGCCGGACTATTCCATATCGAAAAAGACTTGCAAAAGGAAGGCGTCGAAAACATTAAACTTTACAGGCTGTACCCCAACACTGTTGCTACAGATAAGATGATTGACGTAATGAAAACTCACGGCGTCATGGATGCCGTCAAAGTTGAGGCTGTGGCGGATACTGCCATTGATATGCTTCTGGACAAAACGCCTACCAGAGACGTCCGGATCGGATATTATAAAGGCAGGGGCATTGTAAGAACCTACTTTCCATCAAACCCTGGCGACTTTTATCATCCAGCCGGAACCACCGAAGAAGTTATAGATGCTGACTTTACTCCGCAAGAGCTGTTGAAATAATACTCCGGGAAAATTAGGTTTGGCGCTAACCGCAGAGAGCAAAATCGGATTAAGGAATTTTCATGCCCTCCCCTATCAGGGTAAGTTTGGGATCCGTGTCATCACTGGTCACCCGGTGAATCCGACCCGAACTGGGTGACTATTAATCTGCACGATTTCATCGGATTTCTATCATTATCCGATCCATTAATAAAAATATTCCTTACTTTTGCAACTCCTAATATCTTAGCTATTAATAGCTATTTTATGACTTAACGACTAATATGATGGCTGCTGAAGATTTCATTCTAGACACTTTTAATCCGGAAATCCTGGCTCAGGGGATTGCCTTACGAATGCGTGAACGGCGTCTGGAATTGAATTTAACACAGCAAGGGCTGGCCTCCAAGTCGGGAGTAACACTTGGCTCGCTCAAACGTTTCGAAAATAATTATGAGATTTCATTAAAACATCTGCTGATGATTGCTGTAGTAATGGACGCTACCGAAGATTTCGAAAAACTTTTCGGCGCCCGGCAATACGAAAGCATCGATGAAATGCTGAACGCGGATAAAACCAAAAAACGAGAGAGGGGGAAACGAAATGATTGAAAACCTTAAGTCGGTCGAAATATTTATGGATGACCGTTTGGTTGGTCGCCTCGCATTGTCGCCCGATCGTCGATGCGTGTTTGAGTATGGAACGGAATGGTTGCAAAATGGGTTTTCTATTTCACCATTTTATCTACCACTGAAACCGGGTGTATTCACCGCACGAACCGATCCTTTCGGAGGCCTGTTTGGTGTTTTCAATGATAGCCTCCCCGATGGTTGGGGAAAATTACTCATGGATAGATGGCTGCAAGAGAAAGGCTTCAATCCGGCTGAGCTTAGCATACTCGACAGGCTTACGCTTGTTGGCGATAGCGGAATGGGTGCGCTTGTCTATCGGCCATCACAGAATTATCACACTGAAAACCTTGTGCGGAGCTTCGGATATTACGCTCAGGAGGTCGAGAAGATTTTGCACGCCCAACCCACTGCTTCATTGGATGAACTGGTAAACATCGCCGGTTCGTCGGGCGGTGCACGGCCAAAGGTTTTAATCCAGGTGGAAGAGACCGAATGGCTGGTAAAATTTAAAGCCACAAGTGATCCTGCTGAGATTGGAAAAATTGAATATCAGCACTCTCTTTTGGCAAAGAAATGTGGCATCGAAATGCCCGACACGAGATTATTTGACGGGAAATATTTCGGAGTCCGACGCTTCGACCGGGAAGGCAAAGAGCGTTTTCATATTCATTCTGCGGCTGGTTTGCTTTACGCAAGTCATCGGTTGCCCTCGTTGGATTATATTGCACTGATGCAGGCCACAATGGCGCTAACGCGAGACATGAGAGAAGTTGCGAAATTGTTTCGGCAAATGATTTTTAATGTGCTGATTGGCAACAAAGACGACCATTCGAAGAACTTCTCCTTTATTTATAAAAACGATGTCTGGAAACTTTCGCCAGCTTATGACCTTTTG
>CAZTCX010000257.1:0-3900 GCA_964612515.1 uncultured Lentimicrobiaceae bacterium
GGCTCCTAACGCTGTAGGTCCTTACAGCCAGGCCATCGAACACAACGGTCATCTTTTCATCTCCGGCCAGATTCCCATCGACCCGGCTATCGGCAAAATGATAGAAGGCGACATAAAAGCACAAACCGAACAGGTGATGAAAAACATCGGCGCGATCCTCAAAGAGGCCGGCTACAGCTATGATGACGTTGTTAAATCGACATGCCTGCTCAGCGACATGGACAACTTCGCGGCCATGAACGAGGTGTATGCCCGCTATTACACGAACAACCCGCCGGCACGTGCAGCCTACGGCGTGGTGAAGCTGCCCCTGGGCGCACTCGTGGAAATTGAAACCATTGCAATGAAATAAAGATTTTAAAAACTGGCCGCGTCATTTCCTTTGACGCGGCTACGTTTTTTTTGTTGGCTTAAGCCAAAACTGAAGAAAGATTCCAAAAGACAAAAAGACAAGATTCAAATAAACCCTAGCTGTTTAGGTGGTTTTAAGATTTACATTTAGTACCAGATTCTATAAATTTAGGATTGGCCATCTCACACCCCCTGCCCCCTAAAGGGGGAATTTGCCAACGCACAAGCGAAAGTTTGCGGGTGGCTTCCCCTTTAGGGGATTGAGGGGTAAGTGCAGGCATTTTGGAAATGAAGCTTCATCTCTTAAATTTGTGTTTTTGAAGACAGCATCTAAATATTTACAATAAGTTTCAATATCATAAATTTGATAATCCGACACCCCGACAACCACTTTCATCAACTACTAAACCATTAAAAATGAAACGTTTTCTAAGAATATTATTACCGGCGATAATTCTGTTGCAGACTACTGTAGCGCGCGCCGACGAAGGCATGTGGATACCGATGCTGCTGCAATCGCTCAACGAAAAAGAGATGCAAGAGATGGGATTGCGCATCTCTGCCGACGACATCTATAGCATCAACCATTCGTCGCTCAAAGACGCCATCCTGCTCTTTGGCGGAGGCTGCACCGCAGCGATCATTTCCGAAGAGGGGCTTATCCTCACCAACCACCATTGCGGCTATGGAGAAATACAACGTCACAGCACTGTTGAGCACGATTATCTTACCAACGGCTTTTGGGCGATGAATCGCAATGAAGAGCTGTCCAATCCAGGCCTCTCCGTTACGCGGCTGGTTCGAATGGAAGATGTAACGCAGCAAATGCTCAAAGATCTTCCCATCGACCTGTCCGAGAAGCAACGTGCCGAAGAGATTGCAAAACGCGCCAAAACGATTACTGACGAAGCCACAAAAGATACCTACTACAAAGCCGCGGTAAATCCTTTTTATTACGGAAACGAATATTATCTGCTGGTGTATGAAATTTTTAAAGATGTCCGTCTGGTGGGCGCTCCGCCTTCCAATATCGGCAAGTTTGGCGGCGACACCGACAACTGGATGTGGCCACGCCATACCGGCGACTTTTCCCTTTTCAGGATTTATGTAAACGAAAATAATGAACCCGCCGAATACGCCAAGACCAACGTGCCCTATAAACCACTTAACTCAATTCCCATTTCTGTAAAAGGTGTTAAAGAAGACGACTTCACATTCATCTTTGGCTTTCCGGGAACTACCCAGGAATATCTGCCCTCCGACGCTATCGAAACGCTGACGCAGGTTGAAAATCCTGCCCGCATCGCTTTGCGCCGTCAGAAGCTCGACATCTATGAAGCCTTTATGGTGCAGGATCCGGCCATCCGCATTCAATATTCCCTGAAGCACGCCCGCCTTTCGAATGGTTGGAAAAAGTGGATCGGCGAGAGCCGCGGCATACTGAAGCTCGATGGTATCGAACAAAAACAGAATTTTGAAGAAGGCTTTTCACAATGGGTCAGCGGCTCGCCAGAGCTTTCGCAAAAATATGGCGGACTGCTGCCCGCTTTTGATGCAGCTTATGATAAGCTCGACGTCGCGCGCAAACAAATGATCTATCTTATTGAAGCAGGGCTGGGGATAGAGATCGTGCGAGCTGCGCGCATGGCCACCGATCTGGTGAAGGTTTCGGCTAACAAAGAAACCACCGATGAAGATTTGCAGAAAGCATTGGTGAAGCTGCAGAAGAGCGGCACGGAGTTTTACAGCGATTATTATCAGCCCATCGACCGACGCGCTTTTGTTGCATTGCTTCAATCTTACCGCGACGCATTTCCTGCCGACCAATTGCCTCCCGTGTTTACAACCATCCGAGAAAAATATGGCAACAACATTCAGAAATTTGCTGATGCAGTTTTTGATAAATCGATTTTTGCCTCAGAAAAATCTTTCAACAGTTTCTTTGATAATTACAAACAGAAGAATTACCGTAAGATAGAAAATGATCCGGCCTATCAAATAGCTACCGGGCTGATGGATTATTACCGCACCAATATCCTGTCGGTGGTTAACGTGCAGGATGCCGCGGTAGATAGCATGATGCGCATCTATATGCAGGCGCAGCGTGAGTACCAGCCCGACAAACATTTTTATCCCGACGCCAACTCTACGTTACGTGTGGCTTACGGCAAAGTAAAGCCCTATTATCCCCGTGATGGTGTGTTTTATGAATACCAGACGACGCTCGAAGGAATCATGGAAAAAGAAGATCCTGCCATCTACGATTATGTGGTGGAAGACAAACTGAAGCAGCTTTATCGCGACAAAGATTATGGTCGTTATGGAATGGGGGATAAGATGCCCGTCTGTTTTATCGCTACCAACCACACCACTGGCGGCAATTCAGGCAGTCCGGCGCTCAACGCTGATGGACAATTAATTGGCCTCAACTTCGACCGCTGTTGGGAAGGCACCATGAGCGACCTTATGTACGATCCTGACCAGTGTCGCAACATTATGCTCGACGTCCGCTATTTCCTGTTTCTTGTCGATAAATTTGCCGGTGCTAAGCATTTGGTAGATGAGATGGAGATAATAGAATAAAATATCAACACGAGAAACGATTTTGGGTTCCCGGGCTTTTGAGTCCGGGAACACAAAATTTTTAACTAAAAATATTATGCAAACACGAATCACCGAACTTTTTGGCATCCGCTACCCTATAATTCAGGCGGGGATGATCTGGTGCTCCGGCTGGAGACTGGCTTCGGCAGTGAGCAATGCCGGCGGACTGGGACTACTAGGCGCGGGTTCGATGCGCCCCGAAATATTTGAAGAGCACGTACAAAAGATGCGAAAAGCAACCAACAAACCCTGGGGCGTAAATCTGCCGCTACTCTACCCACAGATGGACGAGATCATCGACATTGTGTTGCGCGAAAATGTGCGGATCGTTTTTACTTCGGCAGGCAACCCCAAAACCTACACCGGAAGATTTAAAGAGGCCGGGATTACGGTGGTTCATGTGATTGCAAATTCCAAATTTGCCACCAAGGCCGAACAGGCTGGTGTGGATGCGCTGGTAGCCGAAGGCTTTGAAGCCGGCGGCCACAACGGTATCGAAGAAACCACTACTATGACGCTCATCCCGCTCATCCGACGGATGACGCAGCTTCCGCTGATAGCGGCAGGCGGTATCGGCACAGGCAGCCAGATGCTGGCGGCAATGGCGCTGGGCGCCGAAGGGGTGCAGGTAGGCAGCCGCTTTGCCGCCAGCACGGAATCGTCGGCACATGAAGTTTTTAAACAAAAAATTATAGAAGCCACCGACGGAGCCACCAAACTCTCGCTGAAAAGCGTGGTGCCGGTGCGTCTTATCCGCAACAAGTTTCAGCAGCAGACCGAAGAATTTGAAAGACGCGGCGCAAGCCCCGACGAATTGCGTGAACTTTTAGGCCGTGGTCGCGCCCGCCTGGGCATGTTCGAAGGCGATGCCGACGAAGGCGAGCTGGAGATAGGGCAGGTGTCGGCTTTGATAGATGAGATAAAGCCGGCAGCCCAGATTATCAG
>CAZTCX010000258.1:0-3863 GCA_964612515.1 uncultured Lentimicrobiaceae bacterium
TAACAAAAACGAGTGCAAAAATAATGATTTAATTTCTGCATCAGTTTTTGCTGGACGAAGGTGGGGAAAACCCGTAATGCGCTAGAACGGAAGGTCGTCGGTAGGGCCTTCTTCGGGCATCGGCTCCTGGAAATTTTCAGGCCCGGCAGCGGGCGGCGCTTGATATGCTCCCTGTTCGCGACGTGGTGTCAGCCGGATGATTTTGTCGGCAAGAACCTCAGTGACGTAATGTTTCACACCATCCATATCGTCCCAATTGCGCGTTTTTAGCTTGCCTTCGATGTAAACCGTATCGCCCTTCACGAGATTTCTCTCCGCCAGCCAGCGCCACAGCACCACGTTGTGCCACTCAGTTTGTTCTACCCAGTTGCCATCTTGGTCTTTGTAGCTTTCGGTAGTGGCTACCGTAACGTTGGCGACCTTTACACCATTTTCAAATGTCGTTACATCCGGGTCTTTGCCCAGATTCCCAATAAGAATAACTTTGTTAATGCCTGCCATAATTTTTAGGTGTTTAATGGTTAATAATGAACAAATGTAAATAATTCTCCTCAGAAAGTGTTTAAACAACCAATCTTTTTTCAAATAATTTTAAAAAAATGATTTTGTGAGTTTTGTATGTTTGTAACAAATTACAAATCAACAGGCAATGAAGCTACTTGTGCAAATACTGGGATTGTTGTTTTTAATTGCCCCGTTGCAAGGTCAGTTGCAAAACACGAGTACCGACAGCCTGCGTAAGGCTTTATCAGACGTGCGCCCGGACGATCGTGCCAGGAAAGTGGAATTGCTGATCAGGTTTTCATCTGAAAATTATTATAACGATACGAGCCTGGCATTCAGCTCTGCTATCGATGCGCTGAAGCTGGCGCAGGCTACGCGCGACAAGAAGCTGATGGCCAAAGCGTCTAATAATCTGGGCAAACTTTTTTTTCTAAAAAGTGATTTCTCCAGCGCATTAAAATATTTCAACCTTACCCTGCAGTACAATACCGAAGCAGGAGATTTGAGCGAGATGGCCGCCAGCTATAACAACCTGGGCGTAATTTTCAACAGACTTGGCTATTACGATCTGGCACTGAAAAATCAATTGTTGCAACTGCGCATCAATGAGGAAATCGGCAACCTAAAAGGCCTGGCCACTTCTAACCGCAACATTGGCAATATTTATTTCAATCTGAAAGAAAACGATAAGGCGCTCCAATATTATCAGGCTTCGTTTGAAATTTCAGAACAACTCGACGACACCGTTTCTATGGCTACCGCCCTACTCAATCTGGGCGTGGTAAATACCGAACTTGAGCATTATGATCAGGCCAGCCGCTACCTTAACAAGGCCTTACTTATGAAAATAAATACCGATGATAAGGTAAACATTGCGGCGCTTTATGCCAATCTGGGCGTGGTGGCAGTTTCGCGAAACGACCACCAGCAGGCGATCAACTATTTCGAGCAAAGTCTGGAGCTTGCAAGGGAGATCAATCACAGGCATTCTATGGCTGTGGCTCTGATGAACCTTGGCGAAGCATATCTGAAATCTGGCGCGCTATTTATCAGTTTTAAGTATTTGAACGAAGCACTCACCGTTTCCAAAGAAATCGATGCGCGCGATCTCACCGCCAATACGCACATTGCCCTTTCGCGATGGTACGAAACGCAGAACAATTACGCCGCAGCGCTCGACAATTTTCGCATTGCCACAGCCATCCGCGACAGCTTATTGAATAGTGAAAAGAGCCGCCAGATGAAAAATATGCAATTGGTGTATGAAGTGGAGAAAAAGGAGACGGAAATTCTGGGGCAGAAGGTTGCCATCGAACGCCTCAAAACCGGCCAGGTCTATTTGCTGCTGGGCATCATTATCGTTTTGGCGCTGGTATTCGTTTTCTATTATCGTTACCGCACCAAACGCAAGCTGAGCCGCCAGCTCGAAGAAAAAGTGGCCGAAGCGCTACTCAAAGAAAAAGATCAACAGCAGATTATCGCGCATCAGTCGAGCCTGACCTCGCTCGGCGAACTGGCTTCGGCAATAGCACATGAGATAAAACAACCGCTGCAAAACATTTCGTTGGCCAACGAGGATCTACATTTAGAAAATGTTGCAGGCAATATCAATAAGCAGATAGTCGAAGATATTACCTCCGATATCAACGAGGACATCCGTCGCATCAAATTTATCATTGGTGAGGTTAGCAATTTTTCCAGAGGCCAGCTCGAAGACATCACCGAATGGTTCGATGCCAACACGCACATCAAAAATGCCTTTTCGCTGGCGCGGATAAAGTTTTCCAATAATAATATCCAGGTCGATTTTGAGCTTGGCGACGACATCCCCAATGTCCTCGGCAATCCCTATAAATTCGAGCAGGTGGTCGTAATTTTTTATAATAATGCTAAAGATGCCATCGAAGAAAAAGAACAAAAAATGGGCGCAACTTTCGATAAAAAAATGCTGGTGAAGAGTTATTCTCACGATGACAACATAATCGTTGAAGTGACCGATAATGGCATTGGCATTCCTGAGGAAAACCGTACCCGGGTTTTCATGCCTTTTTTCACCACCAAGCCGCTGGGCAAAGGCTCCGGGCTGGGACTGAGCATCTCGTTGGGAATTGCCAAAGAGCTGGGAGGACTTATCGAAATGGAAAGCCGCGAAATGGAAGGCACCACGATGCGGCTGAAGGTACCGATGAAAAAAACCTAATTTTGCCGGCCCCGTTTAAGGGATAAAGCTGCTTTATGAAAATTATCGATCAACTCAAAAATACCGACAAGACATTGTTTTCGTTCGAATTGCTGCCGCCTATGAAAGGTGGCGACATCGAAACGGTTTACCATCTCATCGATCCGCTGATAGAGTTTAACCCCGTCAACGTGAATATTACCTACCACCAGCAGGAGGTGATTTATAAAAAACTCGACAACGGCCTGCTTCAGAAAAAGACCATCCGCAAGCGTCCCGGCACTGTGGCCATCTCGGCCGCCATCAAATACCGTTATCCGCAGCTCGAGGTAGTCCCGCATCTTATCTGTGGCGGTTTTACCCGCTCCGAAACGGAATACGCGCTCATCGATCTGCATTTTCTGGGTATCAACAATTTGCTGGCGCTTCGCGGCGATCCGCCCAAAACCCAACGTTTTTTCCGACCCGAGCCCGAAGGCCACGAATTTGTGATTGACCTTGTGCGACAAATCATGCACCTGAACCACGGCAAATATCTCGACGAAGAGCTCCACAACTCTACCGCAACTGATTTTTCGGTGGGCGTAGCCGGTTATCCCGAAAAACATTTCGAGGCCGCCAACATGGACGTTGACTTGCAATATCTCAAAGAAAAAATCGATGCCGGCGCCGATTACATCGTCACGCAGATGTTTTTCGACAACAGCAAATATTTCGATTTTGTCGATCGCTGTCGTGCTGCGGGCATAAATGTTCCAATTGTGCCCGGACTAAAGCCCATCACCCGACTCGACGACCTGAAATCCCTGCCGCTGGTTTTTCACATCGACATCCCCGAAGCACTTGCCGCCGAAGTACGCGCCTGCAGCACCGACCGCCAGGCTTGGGAGCTGGGCGTTGAGTGGACCGTAAATCAATCTATGGAACTTAAAAAATACGGCGTGCCCGCCCTGCATTATTTCACCATCGGCATGACCGAAAACATCCGCCAGATAGCAAAGCAGGTTTTTTAAAATTTCGATTATGAATTGGGGATTTTTGAACTTTTGATATTGGAATCTATTTTTTTGTTTTCCTGGATATTGGAATTTTAAAATATTTGGGCGGCTGACGGGCTTTCCGCTATACGCACCTTGCAGGGCTTGTATTTTTGCAGGCGGTGCGTGGGCTTCCTTCGTCA
>CAZTCX010000259.1:0-3827 GCA_964612515.1 uncultured Lentimicrobiaceae bacterium
ATAATCTTTCATTTTTCATTGCCTGAATTTTTCCTGATTATGATATTTAATGAATTCTATACCGGGTAAGAATCTTGAAGGCAAAATTAGTTCCTTATTGTGGATTCCCTTGAAATATGCATCATTTGAGCTTTCTTTCGAATTAAGAAGCTCTTTGCAAACCAGAATCTTATAGTCTGTTGAAATCGTAATAAAACCATATTCAAAAGCCTTGTCGTGCAACGCATTAATAAGAATCCCATTTCTTGGATTTAATCTATTCTTACTATCAATTGACCAAGGCACAATGTGACTTGAGACCAAGAATTCTATGTTAGACATTCCTGTAACACAGCATTTGCTATTATAAGAAGCCAATAATGTAGAGCGAAAAAAGGATTGGTTGACTCTCGTTTTTACCAAACGCTCTTTTTCTTTTCCCTCCTTTAATCCTTGTCCCTCAATTGGCATTTCTTTTTGTCTTCGATTATAAAGAAGCATTTCACTTTCAAAAGCCAAATTCTCCCAATTATTGTAAAACTCCTCCCAAATTTCTTTGTCAAGTTTGCTTGAATTTTGCGCTCCTTTTATTCCTCGAGCTTGCAGGCTTGGGTCTAAACTGGCGAAATTCACAAGTTTCCAGGTGAGAGCGGATGGTGTTCTTCCTAATAACTTTGAAAGTTCAATGATTTCAGTATTTCCTTTATGTAATCTACCAAAAGGTGTTTTGCAATAAAGATTTATTGCAAGCATCAATTCTTCCCTATTCCATAGTTGTCTTTCTTTCATGCAGTGATTTGTGTTTGAGTATAAAATGGTAATTCAACACTTTCCTCAATTTTTTTCGCGAAAGTATTCCGCATCTCAAAACATGGCAATTTTGTGTTTTCTAAAAGTAAGATACGGTCTACAAAATAAATCTTCATTGTTTTCTAATTTGCCAAGATCAATTCTAAAAATCGCCCAAAGTTAAAAAGGATTTGGGATGTAATAAAATTCTGCTGCCAATTTAGAAACATGATGAATAGAGAGGTCCGTAAAATCCAATACTTTCTAAATCACCCGGTGAATAACGCCTGGCCAACAAACCAAGGTTCGGATTAATGTTTCAGGCTTAGACAGCATTCACGGTGTGACTGTGCCCTAGAGAAAAGCCACACCTCAAAACCATCACCCCGAAGATGTTCGTTAAAGTAATTTTACCATTGCCCACACAGCCGTAAAAATTGAACGGTATCCGGTTTATCTTGTATTTTTGCCGGGTTCGATAACGATACGAACGGATGTTGTTTTAAAAATTGATAATTCATTTTCTTATGAAGATTAGACTTTTGTTTTTATTTCTGTTGGCTGCCTTCGCTTTTTCGTCGTGCTCCAAAGACGAGGTTTTGAATAGTGAAGCGGATATTCTTTCGGTGTCGGTGCCCGCTGAGATTCTTAAAGCGAACCCTGTGCTGGAGAACAGCCGCATCACGATTCGTGCAAAACTGAATACCGACGTGACGCATCTGGCACCTACGTTTACTTTGTCAGAAGGAGCCTCAATTTCTCCCGAAAGCGGCACTGTGCGCGATTTTAGCCAGCCACAGATTTACACTGTTACCTCGCAGGATGGCAAAAACAGGAAAGAATACACGGTCATTTTTATTGTTGCGGAAGTGATTACACAATCCGGTTTCGAGCATTTCAGGCTGGATGACAGTGATAAATACTACATATTTTACGAGGTAAATGAATACGGCAGTAACATCATGGACTGGGCAAGTGGTAATGCGGGATTTGCCATTACGGCGGGCACAACCGCGGCCACCGGTTATCCTACCACCTATACCGATGCCGGACGCAACGGCAAAGCGCTAAAATTGGTCACCCTGCGGACTGGCGAGTTGGGCATCATGTTTAAAAAACCCATCGCAGCCGGTAATATTTTTATGGGCAGTTTTGATGTCAGCGCCGTCATCAGCAATCCGCTGCAGGCCGCCAA
This sequence comes from uncultured Lentimicrobiaceae bacterium, assembly GCA_964612515.1. Lineage (GTDB taxonomy): Bacteria > Bacteroidota > Bacteroidia > Bacteroidales > 4484-276 > SABY01. The sequence goes on from CAZTCX010000259.1 coordinate 1,964, forward strand.
AATGGGCATTCCCTTTGAGCGTGTGCCTGAAACTTTAAAGGGCTACTTTAAGTATGAAGGCGGCGATGTCTTTGTTCAGCTGGTAGAAAATGCACAGGGTGAGCTGGTAATTGAAGAGTACGAAAATGGCCAAATCCCGGATCATTGGGATGTTTATGCCATCTTTTATGACAACAATGGCGGAACACTGGTGCTGGATGGTTCCAACAGGTTTTCGCACGTGAACCTTGTCTCCGTGGCGCGCATTGATCCGCTGGATGCCATCGAAACAGATCAATGGACCAAATTTGAGATACCCTTTGTGCAAAAGCCCGGCAAAACCATCGACCCGGAGAAGTTAGCCAACAGCGGTTATAGCATCTCCGTGGTAATGACGTCGAGCATTGATGGTGATTTTTTCAAAGGCGCCGTAAACAGCACTTTGCTGATTGATGATCTGGAGATTGTTTGCGAAGAGTAAAGTCTGCACCATGAAGTTCAAACAATCCATCATCAGCCTCCTTGCTGTCTTTTGCTTTTTTGCTGCAAATGCCCAGGAGACGCCATCCGACGGGAAGCCTTCACCATTTCGCAATACCGAATTTCAGATCCGGGCAGGATTTAGCATCGGCGGATTTGCGCCTATCCCATATCCGGTAGAGATTAGAAAAATTGAGAGCTACAACCCTACGATGGCTTTGGGCCTGGAAGCTGACGTCACCAAATGGCTGGACGACAATCGGGAGCTGGGGCTTCGCGTTGGTGTGCGGGCCGAAGGAAGGGGCATGAAAACGGGAGCACAGGTAAAGGATTATCATACAGAGGTGATTGGTGATGGCGGGCAAAAAGTTTCGGGCAACTTTACAGGAATGGTTCAAACCACCGTAAAAAACTCTTATTTCACCATCCCGGTGCTGGTCATTTTCGGTGTTACCGAAAGATGGAATTTATATACAGGCCCTTATTTCTCCACGTTGACAGAAAAGAATTTCTCGGGATATGTTTACGACGGTTATCTGCGCGTAGATGGACCCACAGGCCCACCATTGATTTTTGAAGGCGACAACAAAGGGCCTTATGACTTTTCGGAAGACCTACGTATTTTTCAGTGGGGAATAATGGTCGGAGGAGAGTTCACGCTTCGAAAGCATCTCCAGTTATTCAGCGAACTAACCTGGGGATTGAACGATTTATTTCAAAAGGATTTCAATACCGTGACCTTCGATATGTATGCCATTTATCTGAATGTCGGGTTTGGGTACAGGTTTTAGAGACCCCATTCTTGAGTAATAATCATGTTTGATTTTTAGATTTCTCACGGATCAGATGGCGGCGAAGAATCTGTTTCTGGAATAGCGTGTGTTTTTAGAGAAATCATCTTTATGAACCTACACAACTACTTTGTTTACTTCATTACAAATTATAATAAGAATGTTCTCTTTACCGGAGTAACAAACAGTCTTTCACGTCGGATAAATGAGCACAGTAAGGGGTTGGTAGAAGGATTTTCAAAAAGGTATAACTGCAAATACCTAATTTACTATCAACATTTTCCTGATATTAACCTGGCTATTTTGAGGGAAAAGCAAATCAAAACATGGATTAGAAAGAAAAAGGAGGAACTGATCACCGTATTTAATCCGGAATGGAAATTCCTGAACGATAGTATTCCATCGATTGAGAAAGTCTATAATGATTAAGTAAATAATTATAGATTATTCTCCGCCGATTGGCGAATCATAATTACAGACAATGTGGTCGAAAAGGGATGAGCCGCAGTAAAAAAAAAATCTATTTTTGAAAATTGACGAAAGTCTTCGTTGCGATGCCATCAGAGGGGTAGCGGTGAAACGATAGTTTCTTCGCTACGCTCAGAAAGACAGTG
>CAZTCX010000260.1:0-3824 GCA_964612515.1 uncultured Lentimicrobiaceae bacterium
AAGCCCTTGTCATTCTGAGCGTAGCGAAGAATCTATTGTTTTTAACCGGACACCAGTGATTTTTAATTCATCAACCTTAATAGAAATGTTAACCCTCGGCATTAACCTTATTACCTTATTGATTGTGTTGCATCAGAGCGTTTATTGCAAAAAGTCCCCAATCCACTTCCAAAAAAAATCGCCAGGGTATTTATGTCCTGGCGAATATTTTTATCTGATTAAAACTTCTTACTTCCTTTTTCCCGTTTTGGGATCAACACCACGCTGCTTGGCCATCTCTTCGAGGCGCATTTGGAATTTCGACTTCTTAACGGTTTTCTTCTTGTTTGCCATAATTTTTGCTCTGATCTTATCTTCGTCGATAGAGCGACGTATGATAAAAATCTGGGCAAAAGTGATCAGGTTGGCGAGCAGGTAATAATAACTCAGTCCGGAGGCATAGTTATTAAAAATCCCCAAAAACATTACCGGCATAATGTACATCATCGTTTTCATGCCTGGCATTTGCGTGCTTGCCGATCCCATCATTTCGTTATTTACTTTGGTATAAATGATTGTGGAGATGGTCATCAGAAGTGTAAAAAGGCTCACGTGGTCGCCATAAAACGGAATGGAAAAAGGGAGACTCAGGACGGAATCGTAGCTCGAAAGGTCGTGCGCCCACAGGAACGACTGTTGCCGCAGCTCTATCGAGGATGGGAAAAACCGGAACATGGCGATGAGGATAGGGAACTGCAACAGCATGGGCAGACAGCCAGCCATGGGATTAACACCTACTTTCTTGTAGAGTGCCATAGTTTCCTGTTGCTTTTTCAGGGCATCTTCGGTTTTCGGAAATTTCTTATTGATCTCTTCCACTTCGGGCTTAAGCACCCGCATGCGCGCCGACGATAGATAGGTTTTGTAGGCGATAGGGAAAAGCACCAGCTTTAGCAGCAAGGTAAGGACAAGGATGACGATACCATAATTCCAGCCGTAGCCACCCAGCCAATCGAAAACGGGTATCACAGCATACTGGTTGATCCAGGCCAGTAGGAAAAACCCCCACCCCAGCGGCACCTGGCGCTCAAGCTGCATATCGAATTTTTTGAGTGTACTGTATTTGTTTGGACCAAAATAAAATTGCGCTCCAAATGTCTGATTTGGTTGATTGTTATAGGAAATCGCAATAAGCGCCTGCATGGTTCGGAGGTAGTGCACATCCGTTATCTGCGGATCGGTAAAAGTGCTGACCTGTGCATTGCGGAAAGCCTGGTCGGCGATAATCGTCGAAAGGAAGAACCGCGACTTAAACGACACCCACTTTACCTGATTGGAAAGCTTTTCTTCAACATCTTTCCGTTCGGAGAGGTAGTCGGCATCGTCCTGATTATATTTGTAATAGATGGTCGTTTCGTTGCGCTCGTTTTCGAGGCTGGCCTCCTGGCGCCGCAAATCGGCTTTCCAGTTTAGGTCAAAATAGGCGGTCTCTGCGTCTATCACATTGTTCATCCCCACAATGTTCAGACGGTAATTGACCATGTATTTATCACCATAAACCGTATAAACATATTCGATGTAGCTGCCAGGCATGCCATCGGGATGCAGACGCATGGCAAAGGTAAGGCTGTCGTCGCCGGCCACAAAAAGCGAGTCTTTGCCGTCAAAACGGCTATCGGTATAATAAGGCGTGAAATAAAGATCGTTGGTATTGATGCTGCGGTTGGCCGAAAAGAAGGTGTAGCCAAACCGTGTATCGTCGTTGTTGTAAAGGAACAGTGGCAGCGAATCATAGCTTTGATAATTTTTCAACTGCACGTTGACGATTTTTCCGCCTTTGGGCGAAAGGAAGAGTTTTATCTTTTCATTTTCAAGAATAAAACCTTCGTCATCACCGGTTGCTGCGCTGGCAAAATATCCCAGACGACTGATTGCGGCAGCTTGCTGTGCTGAATCAAATGCCGCTGCAGCACCGGGCTGCATAGCTTGTTGCTCAGGTTGCTGCAACTGACGCTCGCGCAGGAGTGAGTCGGCCCGCACCTGCCCGGCACGTACCATGCTGATGGAGTCGGCTACATGCTGACGCTGCAAAAGTTCTTCAGGCGAAGGTTGGGTGAAGTAAATGTAGCCAACAAAAATGGCGAAGATTAAAACGAGTCCTGTAATTGTATTTCTATCCATTGCTCAAGGCCAATATCGAGTAAAAAAGTAAAGTTAAAAACGGGCGCAAAGATAGGGTTTTTTATTGGCGGCTCACACGGCAGGTGATGCCGGTAATGGGGCTGCATCATCCTGCCTTTCCTTTATTCCTTTGTTCCTTTCAAGCTTGTTGGCTCCGATGGCTTCGATTACGCTCAGCCACCGCAGGGCAGACTGGCTTCGACAGGCTCAGCCACCAAAGGACAGGATTTATTCAATACCATTCCTGGCTCTTCGCGCCAAGCGCCTTGCGCCCTCCATTTCCCAACTTCAGAAACCAACAACGGCAGCCTTCGTTTACCGAAAGCTGCCGTTGCTATAAAAATACAAAAGAGTTACTATTTCTTCCGTGCGGCTTGCACATCTTTAGTTGTTACGCTGCCACCTTTATTACCCCAGCTATTGAGGATGTAATTTACCACGTCGCGAACTTCGTCGTTGGAAAGGGGTATCACAGGCATAACACCTCCGGGATAGGTCACACCATCCACCTTGATAGGCTCTTTGTCGCCATACATGGTTTGTTTTATGGCACGTTGTTTATCGGCAAGCAAATAATCGGATTTGGCAAGTGGCGGAAAAGTAGGAGGAAGACCGGCACCATTTAATTGGTGACAAGCCGAGCAAGTCCCTTTGCCTTCATAAATGGCTTTGCCAGCTTTGATGCTTGTTGGCAAGTCGGGATCGCCAGCAGGTGCCATCATTTCTGTACTTACATTATCAGAGGCGGAGCTTACCACCATTGGAATAAAACTATAACTGATGGCTGCTACAAAAGCTACCACTACTGTGGATAAAATAAATCTTTTCATGTGTAGAATGTTTGGTTATTATTCATATTAAGTTTATCGAATCCTTTACAACAAGCACCCGGTGAAGTTTGTTCGGTATTAATTTTTAATTTTTTGTCGGGCGGCGAGATAAAATGAACCCCCAATCCCAGTCCTTTGAGGATAAACCACACACCAAGCACCACGATAAAAGCTGGCACCAACTTGCGCAATGATTTTCGTAAAGAGAGACTTACAAAATTTCCGGCCAGATTAAGCACCAACATTATTGGTAACGTGCCGAGTCCAAAAAGTGCCATATAAAAAGCACCGTACAAAGCACTTCCTGCCGCCAGTGAAAGTCCGATGGCTACATACACAGGGCCGCAGGGTAGCAATCCGTTGAGCAATCCGACGAGAAACAAAGCGCCATAAGTCTTACGTCCAAAGAGCAGGCCCAGCCTGGCTTTTACACCGTTTACCAATTTAAACAAAGGCGAACGCACCAGCAATCGATCGAAAAGCAAGGGAAACAAAACGGAAAGAATAATCACCACACCAATTACTATCGACAAACCTTGCTGCATTCCGGCCAGTCGAAGCCCCTGCCCTGCCAACCCAAACACAAGTCCCATGAGCGAATAAGTCACTACCCGCCCCAGATTGTAAGTCACGGCACTCGACACCTTCGTCCACCAACTGCTACTTTTCAATGGCAACGACAGCGCAATGGGACCACACATACCGATACAATGAAAACCGGTGAGTAGTCCAAAAATCAATGCTGCCGATAATAATTCTATTTGCATGACGCTAAATTATTCTTGTGTTAATCGTTGATCGTTCATTGTTAATTGTTAATCGTTCATTGTTAAT
>CAZTCX010000261.1:0-3813 GCA_964612515.1 uncultured Lentimicrobiaceae bacterium
CCCGGAACCAGTCCGCATGTGTATGATCCTGCTCCCCGTCAGTTGGCCGAAATTGCTAAAACTGATATTTACTTTTACAATGGAGGCCTCAGCTTTGAGCAACATCTGCTGGGCGAGATTGGCACCAACTTTCCCGGGCTTAAAACCATTGCGCTAAGCCAGGGAATAACGTTGCTGGATGGCAGCGAGCATCATCATGACGGGGAGGATGACGGCCATGGCCACGACGCGTCGGGCGTAGATCCGCATATCTGGCTTTCGCCGGATAATGTGAAGCTGATGGCAAAGACAATCTATCAATCACTTGCGGAATTTTATCCCGAGGACAGCGCTCGCTTTCGCGAAAATTTCGAGCGCTTCTCCGTTGAAATAGCTCAAACCGACAGCCTGATAAGGCAAGAGCTGCAGGGGATGGCCAATCGTAGTTTTATGATTTTTCATCCTTCGCTCACCTATTTTGCCAACTACTACGATCTGCAACAGATACCCATCGAAATGCTGGGAAAGGAGCCTTCGCCGGCGCAGATGCTGCAATCGATTAAGGAGGCCAAGGCGGCGGGGCTGCACACCATATTTATTCAGGTGGAATTCGATCGGGCCAACGCCGAACTGATTGCACGTGAAATTGATGGCCGCATTGTGCAAATTGATCCATTGGCCTACAACTGGCCTGAAAATATGCTGGCCATTGCCCGAGCTCTTAGCGAAAGCGCATTACCAATTAAAAACTAAATGATGGAAAAACTTGTAGAACTGCAGCAGGTAACTGCCGGATATGCCGATGAAGTGGTGCTTCGCAACATCAACCTGACGGTGCATGCACACGATTTTGTTGGTGTGATTGGTCCTAATGGTGGCGGCAAGACTACGCTAGTGAATGTGATCTTGGGCATCATCAAACCCATGTCGGGCAACATTATTTTCCATCCTGACAGCCACGACAAACGCAGGCGGTTCATCGGATATCTGCCGCAAGTGAGCCGTACCGACAAGAAGTTTCCCATCGGCGTGAGCGATGTGGTACTTTCGGGGCTTGCCACCGGGCATCGTTTTATGAATCATTATTCGGCCAGCGACAATGAGCGGGTGCAGCAGGTGCTTGCGCAAATGGGGATAGAACATCTGGCCGGTAAAAATATTGGCGAGCTTTCGGGCGGACAACTGCAACGCGTCTTTTTGTGTCGCGCCATCATCGCACAGCCCCGCCTCCTCATCCTCGACGAGCCTAACACTTTTGTGGACAACAAATTTGAAAGCGATCTTTACCTTATCCTGCGCGAACTCAACAAGACGATGGCGATCCTGATGGTTTCGCATGACGTGGGTACGATCACCTATTACGTAAAGTCGATTGCCTGTGTCAACCGGTCGCTGCATTACCACAACTCCAACATCATCAGCCAGGAGCAACTGGCCAGCTACAATTGCCCGATACAAATCATTACGCATGGCGACGTGCCGCACACCGTTTTGCGCACGCACCAGCATTAGTTTTTATTAATAAATAATAATTATTTAAGTGATTGATTCTACAGATTTGAAAAAACCCATCGCGCACCCCCCGACCCCCTAAAGGGGTAGTTGCCAACGCACAATCGAGAGCGTGTGGGCTGGCTTCCCCTTTAGGGGACTGAGGGGTAGCGTGGACATTTATGGTTACGAAATTTAATTTTGTTGATTGCTGATCATTAACCCCGGCCTTCAGGCCGGGGCTGGAAGACAAAATAATTTCATGGGCTTTAGCCCAAAAAAATAGAAGGTTATGAAGGTTTCAAGTAAAGATACTGATGCAAAGTATTGCGGGCTAAAGCCCGCGGGTTTCTGATAGCGTTAAATTTCCCCGCCCTAAAGGGCAGGGTTAGTGATGAGTTGTACATGAATTACACACAATAAATAATACCAGAGCTTTTTTTTAATAAAAATACCGTGGAAGCATTTTTAGAACTATTCGATCTTCTTTTTTTTCGCAACGCATTGCTGGCGGCGCTGCTGGCCAGCATATCGTGTGGAATCATCGGAACCTACATCGTGTCGCGTCGCATGGTGTTTATCAGTGGAGGCATCACGCATGCCTCTTTTGGTGGAATCGGTATCGGATATTTTTTCGGTTTCTCGCCCATTGTTGGCGCTATATTTTTTGGGGTGCTGTCGGCGCTTGGCATCGAGTACATGTCCAAAAAAACGGAGGTGCGCGAAGATTCTGTCATTGCCATCCTTTGGTCGCTGGGCATGGCAACAGGTATCATTTTTGTTTTTCTCACGCCCGGTTATTCGGCCAATCTGATGAGTTATCTTTTTGGAAATATCCTCACCGTTTCGCAGCTCAACTTAAATCTGCTTCTTGCCCTTTCGCTGCTGGTAATTGTAATTTTTGCCTTATTTTTTAAAACCATACTTTTTGTGGCCTTCGACGAGAATTTTGCCCGCGCCATCCGTCTTCCCGTCGATGCCATCAACTATTTGCTCATCACGCTGGTGGCACTCACCATCGTGCTCAATATCCGTGTGGCCGGCATTATCCTGGTGCTTTCGTTGCTTACCATCCCACAAACTATCGCCAACCTTTTTACGCACAATTTCAAGATCATGATCTTTTTATCAATCCTTATCGGAATGATCGGGAGTTTTGCGGGGCTGCTGTTGTCGTGGTTTTTCGATATCCCATCGGGTGCCACCATCATATTTTTTCTGGTGCTGATATACCTTCTGGCGCGCGTAGCACTGCAGATCAGGATTTCTTTAAAGATAAAACGTCAAATCGATTCTCATCATGAAAAACCAAAAACCACAAGTTAAAAAGCCGCGCAGCAAGCCACGCTTCTTTGCCATCCTGGCCGTCCTGCTTTTGCTGATATTTGTTTTCGTTTACGTCATCAGCAACCAGCCCATGTGGGGCGAACGCGCCGTTGTAAAAACTCTTGTCGAAAAGCCTGCTGCCACCGTCTTTGATATCGAAGGGCAGCTCACATTTCTGGACACAGCAGGTGAGGAGATTACGACCATCTACATCGAAATTGCCGACGACGAAGTTTCGCGTGAACGCGGCCTGATGTACCGGCACTACATCCCCGACACGGTGGGAATGCTTTTTATCTTTCCCGACGAGGCAAGACGCTGGTTTTGGATGCACAACACGCCGTCGTCGCTTGATATTATTTATTCAAATTCCAACCATGAAATTACGCGCATCATCGAAAATACAATGCCTTATTCCGACGAGTCGGTGCCCTCGGGCGACCCGGCGCAATATGTGATCGAAGTAAAAGCGGGATTTGCCGCGCAGTATCAGATAAAGCAAGGTGATAGGTTCAGCTATCAGATCCGCAGGTAGAGTTTTTATTTAAAAAAAACAAAACCAGGTTTCGAAATGACAAATAAGTTCCAAAAAGCAAAATCCAAACATTCGTAACATTTTGGAATTTTGAATTTTTGATATTGGAATTTATTTGGGCTTTGTTCTATTGTCTTTTGGGATAACTATTTGGCTGTTATCGAATAATTGATTCTTAAGGACATGGAGAATTACCTTTTTTGCCTCACCCCGACCCCTCTCCAATTGGAGAGGGAAGCACTTCTGCCGGGCTTTATGAGAGTTCGTTGGGCGGAGCGTTTCGTTTGGGTTTTCGCGCTAAGCCACGAAAAAGAGCTTCCTTCCCCGTGTCGGGGAAGGGTCGGGAATGGGGCATTGGCGGCGAAATGGCTGAAATAATTGTTGCAAATGTTGGCACCTAAACACTTACCTTTTGGAATTTATTAGGTAATTGCCGTTGCTGATTTAAAAGCTGACACTATTTGGTAATCTTCGATTTACAC
>CAZTCX010000262.1:0-3767 GCA_964612515.1 uncultured Lentimicrobiaceae bacterium
ACCCAAATAAATTCCAAAAGACAATAAGGCAAAGCTCAAATAAATTCCAAAATTCCAATTTTCATAATCTCAGGAAACTGTAAATATTTAGGATTTGTAAAAGTGGGCTTTGTTGATTGGTATCGGGGTAATAGGAGTCCGTCAGGAGGTTTCCATTTTGTTGCCGCACATCAGGCAGTAGCGGGCATCTACATTATGATGCGTATGCCCACACTTGGAACAGGGTGCATTTTTGACTGATGAAGAATGGTGGTCTGCTTTTATCATTTCACTCGAGAGGATACCCGTGGGAACAGCAATGATGGCATACCCCATAATCATGATTATCGACGCCAAAAACTGACCGAGCACTGTATGCGGCGTGATGTCGCCAAAGCCCACCGTGGTTAGCGTGACGATGGCCCAATAGATACCGCGTGGTATGCTGCTGAAACCACTTGCAGGTCCTTCAATCAGATACATCAGCGATCCCATGATGACCACCGTAGTGAGGATAACTTCCATGAATACAATGATCTTGTATTTGCTATGTCGCAAAGCAATCTGCAACACCTGCGAGGCTCTGAGATATCGGCTGAGCTTGAGGATGCGAAAAATACGCAACATGCGCAAAATTCGAATCACCAACAAATAATGACTTCCGACAAGCACCAAACTTAGGTAGGTGGGTAAGATGGATAACAAATCGATGATGCCGTAAAAACTTCGTACGTATTCGAGTGGCCTGCGGCTGATGTATATCCGAAACAAGTATTCGGCGGTGAAAAGCAGTGTGAAAAACCATTCAGACCACAAGAACATTTGGCGGTAATCGTTGCGAAGTGAGCCTACACTGTCGAGCATTACGATTATTACACTTAGAACAATGCTAATGAGTAGAATGATGTCGAACTGTTTGCCGGCTTTCGTATCGGCCATGAAAACTATCTGATACCATTTGTCGCGGTGCGTCCAGGGAGGAGTTGTTCGGGTCATAAAGTGTTATTAAAATTATTAAAGGCCAGCCAAAAGTAGTAAAACTCTCAAAAGCCCTCGAAAATACCCAGCCCGAAAAGCGCGAAGTCGTAGCGGACAGGATCGTTGGGATCAAACGAACGGAGCCGTTCGGTAAGGCTGAGAGCCGCAGCAAAATTATCAGCTCCGGCAGGCAGCAGCCCGAGTTTTCGCGCAACGCGGCCGCTGTGCACGTCGAGCGGACAAATGAGTTGCGCCGGAGTGATGCTTTTCCATATTCCGAAATCCACGCCGTTGCTGTCGTGGCGTACCATCCACCGCAGGAACATGTTGAGCCGTTTGGCGGTGGCATTTTTAGATATATTAGCTACATGCTTCTCCGTACGTTGCGGATGGTCAAGGGCAAAAAAGAGATTCCGAAAGTTAACCAGAGCCGACGCTGCGTCCGCCACCTTCTTCTTCCCGTTGCAAAAAGCATTTTCTATGTCGATATGATTTTGATAAATGTTTTTGAGCGCCCACAGAAAATACGTGCAGTCGGTGCCATTGAAGGTACGGTGTACAAACTCCCGGAAGGGTTTCAGATCATTGTCTGTAAAATTAAGCACGAAATCGTGTGGCGTATCCTCCATCATTAGCATCAGCCGGCGGGCGTTGTTGATGGCTACTTTACGCTGCCCCCACGCCAGGGTGGCGGCAAAGAATGCAGCAATCTCAATATCTTCTTTGTGCGAAAACAGATGCGGCACCGAAATCGGATCAGTTTCGATGAACGCCCGCGAATTGTATTGCGCCGCCTTTTGGTCGAGGAAGGTTTTGAGATCGTTCATTGTAATAAATGTACTGATTTAGGTTTTATTACTTTCAACTATTGTTTCTGTCATTTCGTCGCCAACGCCCCATCTCCGACACGGGGAAGGAAGCTCTTTTTCGTAGCTTGGCGGAAAAACCCAAACGAAACGCTACGCCCAACGAACTCCCATAGAGCCTTGCAGAAGTGCTCGCCTCTTCAACTGACTATGATGTACTAACATTTTTCACTAACCCTGCCCTTCAGGGCGGAGTTTAGGTGAACTACTCCAGAACCCGCGGGCTTAAGCCCGCAGTCCTTTCAAATCGGTGTTTTTTCATAAAATCAAAACCTTTTTTTTGTTTAGGGCTTAAGCCCCGATGACTCTCGCGTCCTTTGATCCCCGGCCTGAAGGCCGGGGTTAGTAATCCTTGCACCATTTTATTTGTGTACACCATAGCTCCAATTAGAGAGCAGTCGGGGGTGAGGCAAAAAAAGTAATTCTCCATGCCCTTATGAATCAACTATTCAACAGCAGCTAAATAGCTACAATTCAAGTATTTTTAAATCCAAAAACCCCAATCCTGAAAACCTGGGCAACGGAGCTTTGACAGCTCGTCTATTTATAACGATCTTAAAACAAAGCAGCCCCGGCAAATTATTCCGCCGGGGCTACCAATTTTATAGCCATGAAACTTAAAAATGCTTTAGCTAAGCTACCTTCTGCACCTGCTCGGGATTATCCATGCCGGCTTTCAGAGCTTCTTCGTTCATCGGGATGAGATTGTGGTAGCGTTCAGGGATCGATTTTTTCAATCCATTGATAACGTTTTCAATTTTAACAATGGGTTTGATTTTTAAGAAAGCGCCCAGCACAATCATATTAAAAATCTTTGTATTGCCCATTTCGGAAGCAAGGCGCGAGCCTTCTATCCGGTAGATGTTGATGTCGGTACGTTGAGGATGGCGGGTGATGCCGTTTGGGTCGTAAAGCAGTGTTCCACCGGGTTTCACTGATTTCTCAAATTTGTCCATACTTTGCTGGTTGAGCAAGATAGCGGTATCGAAAAAGTTGAGCACCGGCGAGCTGATGCGTTCGTCGCTTACGATCACCGTTACGTTGGCGGTTCCACCACGCATTTCGGGTCCGTAAGAGGGCATCCAGCTAACTTCCTGGTTTTGCATGATTCCTGAATAGGCCAGAATTTTGCCCATCGAAAGCACGCCCTGACCTCCAAATCCTGCGATGATAATTTCTTCTGTCATGATATTTCTATTTTTTCTGTTAAAAAAAAGTCCTTCGCAGCCGATTAGTTGTCGTCGGTTTTCACCAATTTACCATCTACTTTTATATCGCCCAAAGGATAGAACGGGAACATGTTTTCAACCATCCATTCGTTTGATTTCACCGGCGACATTTTCCAGCCCGAGTTGCAGTTGGAAACGATTTCGACGAAAGTCAGGCCTTTGTTTTCTTTTTGTAAATCAAAAGCTTTGCGGATGGCTCTTTTGGCTTTGCGCACTGCTGCGGGCGTGTGAACGGCCTGGCGCGAAACGTAATTCGTTCCCGGAAGCTGGGCTACAAGCTCAGTAATTTTCAGCGGGTTGCCCATGCTCTTGATGTTACGACCATAAGGCGAAGTGGATGTCTTCATGCCTTCGATCGTGGTAGGTGCCATCTGTCCGCCGGTCATACCATAAATGCCGTTATTAATAAAAACGATGGTGATGTTTTCGCCGCGGTTGCAGGCGTGAATGGTTTCGGCAGTGCCGATGGCAGCAAGGTCGCCGTCGCCCTGATAGGTAAAAACAATCTTATCAGGATAGCAGCGCTTTACACCGGTAGCCACAGCCGGAGCACGTCCGTGCGCAGCCTGTATCATGTCGATGTTCATAAATTCGTAAGCCAACACCGAGCAACCGACGGGAGCAATGCCAATGGTTTGCTCCATGGCGCCGAGCTCTTCGATTATCTCCATCACGATGCGGTGTGCCGTGCCATGGCCGCAGCCCGGGCAGTACG
>CAZTCX010000263.1:0-3533 GCA_964612515.1 uncultured Lentimicrobiaceae bacterium
TGGTGCTTACCGCCGAGCTTTACAACCAAAGCTACGAACCCATCAATGAGCCGGAAGTGGAAATCACCATCAGCAACAGCGATGGCGACACCTATCCTTTTGCTTTTGGGAAAACTGCGCGCGCCTATCAGCTCAATGCCGGCGCCCTTCCAGTGGATAATTATACATGGGAAGCAAAGGTGCGTGTTGGTGATCAGGTTTTTACCGACCGCGGGGCTTTCAGCATTTCGCCACTCAACATCGAAACCATCAACACACGCGCCGATCACAACCTGCTGTTTCAGTTGGCCGAAAAAACCAACGGCCGGATGGTTTATCCTGACTCTTTGCCACAGCTTGCCGACCAATTGCGTAAGCGCGCCGATATTACCACAATCACCTATAGTACCCGCCAATACACAGAGCTGGTGAACCTGCCCTGGATTTTGATTTTGATCATCACACTTCTTGGTGCGGAATGGCTGCTGAGAAAAAGGAATGGCTCATATTGATACTATAGTTGCACAAAAGAGTGGAATTTCCGAAGCATCAAATTTCAAATAAATTCCAGATTTCAAACGTATGTTCCTGTTTGGTTTTTTGGGTTTTCTAAATTGAGATTTATTTGATCTTTGTTTTATTGGCTTTTGGTATTTCTAATTAAATCCTCTTGTTTTAAAAAGACACAAAATAAATGATCACTCCATCCCTCGTTTTCACCATCATCCTCATCATCGTCATAGCCGATTTTGCCTTTGAGCGTTGGCTCGACTACCTCAACACTACCCGCTGGAGCGATGTTCTTCCGGCTGAGTTAAAGGGAATTTATGACGAAAAGAAATATCAGGAGTCGCAGCAATATCAGCGTGTCAATCATCGGTTTGGAATGATCACCTCCACCGTAAGTTTTGCGGCGCTGCTGGCCATGCTTTTGTGGGGCGGCTTTGCCTGGCTCGACGCCTGGCTGCGGCAGTTTACCGAAAATCCGATTTGGCTGGCGCTTCTGTTTTTTGGTGTGCTTGCGCTTGCGTCTTCCATCATCTCGCTGCCTTTCAGCATTTACGACACTTTTGTAATCGAGGCCCGTTTTGGTTTTAATAAAACCACGCCCCGAACTTTTATTCTCGACCTGCTCAAAGGCGCACTCTTAGGAGCCTTGGTTGGCGGCGGATTGCTGGCGCTTATCGTCTGGATTTATCTGATGAGCGGCGCCTGGTTTTGGCTCATTGCCTGGGGTGTGGTGGTTGTTTTCAGCATCTTCATGACGCTGTTTTATTCCAACCTCATAGTCCCTTTATTTAATAAACAAACTCCCCTGGCCGAAGGCGAACTGCGCGATGCCATCGTGAAGTTTGCAGCACGCACCGGTTTCAGGCTCAATAATATTTATGTCATCGATGGTTCGCGCCGCAGCACCAAAGCCAACGCTTATTTTACCGGGCTGGGACCGAAAAAGCGTATCGTTCTTTACGATTCACTTATCGAAAAACATTCTGTTGATGAGTTGGTGGCCGTACTCGCGCATGAAATTGGTCATTACAAAAAGAAGCATACTTTGCTTGGGCTTTTACTGGGCATTGTGCAAACGGGTATTACCTTTTTTCTTTTGTCGTTGTTTCTCGCCTTGCCAGTTATGACCCAGGCGTTGGGTGTCGAAACCCACAGCTTTCATATTGCTGTGCTTGCCTTTGGACTCATCTATGCGCCTGTTTCGCTGTTGACGGGGATTTTGATGAACATCATCTCACGCCGAAATGAATTTGCTGCCGATCGTTTTGCGGCGGTTCATTTTTCGGCAGCACCGCTCATGACGGCGCTAAAGCGTCTTTCGGCCGACAACCTGAGCAACCTGCGCCCACATCCTGCCGTGGTGTTTGTACACTACTCCCACCCGCCCTTGCTGAAGCGCTTAGCGGCGTTGAAATCAGTTAATCGTTAATCGTTAATCGTTCATTGTTAATCGTTCATTGTTCATTGTTTGCCTGGATCACTATCTGTTGCAACAAATTACTATCAATTACGCCGAGTCTGAAGGCTGGAGTTGGTGATTCTTTGAAACTATTTAGTTCTATTTTAACACATTAGATTTTCCTGCATTTTTACCTCGAACCCTAAAAGGAGAATGCAGAAAAATCAATCCATCTCCCTTTAGAGTCAGGGTTAAAGTGGATTGATTTTTCCATTTGAACTTAATCTGTTAAAGTAGCATTAGGTGGAAGAATCTAATTCAACATGATAAAGACCCCACCCCCGCACAACCCCTTGCGTGATGTCTGCTTTAGCCCGCAACCTTTTCTAATCCGCATTTGCTTATGAACCCATTTTATTGGTTTTATTTTGGTCTAAAGCCACAAGAAATTTTGAATTCTTTTGTCCCTAGTTTGAAGGTCGGGGTTAGTGATCCTTTTCTGAAAAATCATTAAAAATCACTCCTTTCTTACCCGGATAAGGCCATCTGGTGGAGAATATTGTTACTTTTGATTCACCAAAAAAATTTACAAATCATGAAAGACCCGATAATCATCATTGGCATGCCCCGCTCCGGAGCCTCTTTTGTTTCCGAATTGTTGCATCTCTCCGGCATCTTTATGGGCGCCGATCGCAAGCACAACGGCGAGTCACAGCTTTTTGCCGATATCAACAACTGGATTTTTGCTCA
The DNA here is from genome assembly GCA_964612515.1 of uncultured Lentimicrobiaceae bacterium. GTDB lineage: Bacteria > Bacteroidota > Bacteroidia > Bacteroidales > 4484-276 > SABY01. The sequence continues at coordinate 2,639 of CAZTCX010000263.1, forward strand.
GGCAGGAGCCACCTGGGACAACCCCTACAACATGCAGTTTATTAATGATGATTTCAAAGCCAAGGTGGCCAAAAACCTGAAGCGTCAGCTCAAAGGCAAAAGCTTGCGGCAATATCTTGGCGACGAGCGCAAAGGCTATCGCAGCTCTGAGCGCATCAATTTCGACTGGGGCTGGAAGGATCCACGCAGCACTTTTACGCTCGAAATATGGAAGATGCTTTTTAAGGATGCACGAATCATTCACGTTTATCGCAATCCTGTGGATGCTGCCGAGAGCCTGCGACGTTATAGCAAGGAATATCAGCAGGTACATCTGAAGTCATTCCTTGGAGGTTTCAAACGAAACCGGCTAGCCCGCAGGCTAAACCACCAGCGCCTTTACGACTTCTCCTTGCGTGCACTTCACCTCGACGAAGGATACAAACTTTGGCAGCAATACATCACCGAAGCCAACCGCGTACAAGGAGCTACGGGTTTTAAAGTATGGCACGTGCGGTTTGAAAGCCTTTTGGAGGAACCAAAAGTTGAAACCGAAAAACTCTTTGCTTTCCTTGGTTTCAAAGTTCCTGACGGCGTTTACAAAGAGATGGAAGGTCAGATTTCTGAAAAGAAAATCTATGCTTTTCGCAATGACAAGTACCTTAACGAATATTACCAAAGCATTCGAAACCAGTCACTGGTAACGGAGATGAATTATCACGATATCGGTTAGTTGAAGGAGGGATGTTTAAAATATTCGCTTTGCGCAAAAATATTTTCAAAAAAAGTTTGCTGGGAAAGAAAAGGCTATATCTTTGCAGCCGTTTTGAAAACGAAGTTCTCAATAAAAATCATGGTCCGGTAGTTCAGTTGGTTAGAATGCCTGCCTGTCACGCAGGAGGTCGCGAGTTCGAGT
>CAZTCX010000264.1:0-3491 GCA_964612515.1 uncultured Lentimicrobiaceae bacterium
TAATTGCCGTTGCTGATTTAAAAGCTGACACTATTTGGTAATCTTCGATTTACACTATCTTTGTGCATTGCTCGATTGTTCTACAAAAAACTACTTGATGACATGATCAACGAAAAGCTATTTCACGAAAAGTACGTTCACTTCGACAAAGAGACTGTGGTAGAGATCATTGATATTTTTATAAATGAATATCAGGAACGCATCGACCGGATAAGCCGAAGTTTGGAGATGCGTTCTCTGGAAGATCTGCAAAAAAATGCGCATGCTTCCCGCGCAGTCATTGGTAATTTTGATATGGACACCAGAGCCTTTCATGAAATTTCGTCCATTGAAGACCAGACGAGACTGCTGCTGCAGGAAATAAAAGAAGGCAGGACACTTTCGCGAAATGAAGAAGAAGCGTTTTTTAGTAAAATTGAGAAAACCTTCGGCGACTTTAAGCGCGATTCACGTAGCCTGATAAGCCAGCTCAAGGAGCTAAGAAAACATTATGCTACCTGACCCAATGCCTGCAGCGCCTGCTGCTGTGTAGCGTAGATTTTAAAAATCCCCGTAAATCCTGAGATATCAAAAATCTCTTTGATGTTTTGGCGCAAAGCACACAAAGCCAACTGCCCGCCGACGGCTGTTAGCTTTTTGAGTGCGACCAGAAAAATGCGCAATCCCGCGCTGCTCACGTAATCCATCCCACTACAATCGATCACCAGCGTAGTGTGGTTTTGTTCGAGATGTAGCAAAATCTTTGTTTCGAGTTGCTGATAGTTGGTGGTATCCAGCCGCCCGTCGATGCTGATGATGATGGCCTGCTGCTGTCGCTTTTCAGATAGAGTCATTGTTTTAATTATTTAGTTCTACTTTAACACATTAGATTTTTCTGCATTTTTACCCCGAACCCTAAAGGGAGCCTGCAGAAAAATCAATCCACCACCCTTTAGGGTTGGGGTTAAAGTGGATTGATTTTTTCGTTTTCAACTTAATTTGTTAAAGTAGTATTAGGTTGCTAAAGTAATACAGAATAGTCATACGCGGCAACGCGGAGGAAGTGAAATGAGAATCTGACGACTTTTTTAAGAATTGAAACAGTTTTTGCCATTGCTTTTAAACCTTAGGCATAGGTTTGTGTTATTCCTGCGCAAACCCATAAAAACCTTGTAATGACAACCGAATCCAAAGACAAACACCAGCGTCGCTTTTATCAGAAAAAGCGTTTTCTCATTCCTTTCTTTATCTTGCTTGCGCTGATTGCGTTTAGGATTTACCTGCCAACGTTGGTGAAAAATTATGTAAATAAAACGTTGTCAGACATCCCCGGCTATTACGGCCACGTGGAAAATATCGACATTGCGCTCTATCGCGGCGCTTACGTTATCGACAGTCTCTACCTGAATAAAGTGGATGCCGAAACGCAGATTCCTTTTTTGAGTTTTCCCAAAACGGATATTTCTCTTGAATGGCGCGCCTTGTTTCATGGTAAGATTGTAAGCGAAATTTACATGACCAATCCGGAGATCACTTACATTCCCGAAGATCAGAAGCCCGCTGATACTGCAGGAGTGGCCAAGGCCGAAGGCGACGACTGGACAGAAGCGTTGCGCGATCTGGTTCCCATCGATATCAACTATTTGGAAATCAATGGTGGTAGGCTCTCTTTTATGAAGGTGCAGGCTGATCCCAACATCGATGTATTTATTAATAATCTAACTCTTATTGCTGAAAACCTGCGAAATGTAGAAGCTGCGGAACATACGCTTCCATCACCCATCACCGTGCGGGGTACATCCATTGGCGATGGAAAAGTAAGCCTGGATGGCCGCGTGAATCTGATAAAAGAAGTTCCCGATGTCGATCTTTCTTTTAAGCTCGAAGATGTAAACACGCCTTCTCTCAACGATCTGTCGAAGCATTATGCCAACATAGATTTTTCAAGCGGCGAACTGAACATTTATAGCGAAGTGGCTATTGCCGATGGTCACCTGACCGGATATCTCAAAACGATGCTCACCAATGCGAAGCTCCTTGGCAACGATGAGAATTTCCTGGAGACGCTCTGGGAAGGATTCGTTGGTTTTTTCAAATTTGCACTCAAAAACCAACGCACCGACACCCTGGCAACCAAAGTGCCACTCGAAGGCGATCTTAATAATTTAGATGCCGGCATTTGGCCAGCTATCAAAAGCATATTCGTCAATGCATGGATAGAGGCCTTCAACCGCTCCATCGACAATGAAGTTAAGTATGACGATGCAATAAAGAAATAAGGCAGTCGGCAGGTCGCAGAAAGGGATGGCAAAAGGTGAATGAATAACAAAGCGTGAATTGTAGAGACGCCCAATCGGGCGTCTTTACGTTGAGTCTCGATCGAGGCGTCTTTACGTTGGGTATTATTGAAATAATGTTTTAGCTCTCTATAGCCCGTCTCTTCCGCTCGCTGCTCTTTGCGCCATGCCCTTCGCGCCCTGCACCTTGCTCTTTGCGCCCCACTTTTTTAATATTTTTGCCCGTTAACAATCATCCATAAATCACTACCAATGGAACCATTTAAAGTGCTGACCGAACAATTTGCCGATATCCGTATTCTCCGCTACCGTGTGCCGGGATTTGAGAATCTGCCGCCGCAAAGCCGTGAGCTGTTGTATTATCTGCACGAAGCCGCCCTTTGGGGGCGCGACATCATCTATGATCAAAATTACAAACACAACCTGCTGATCCGCCACACGCTCGAAAATATTTATCAGACTTACAGCGGCGACCGCACTGCTGCAAGCTGGCAGCATTTTGTAGTTTACCTCAAGCGGGTCTGGTTCAGCAACGGCATACACCATCATTATTCGATGGATAAATTCTTTCCGGAGCTGTCGGAGGAGGATTTTCGTGAACTGATGCGCCATTCCGATACATCGGGATTTGCTGCCGAAGATGGAAAAATGGAAGATTTTATTAATAAAATAGTCGGGTTAATTTACGATCCTGATAAAGACGCGAAGCGACTGGTGCAGGATGAAGGCATGGATATGGTTGCTGCTTCCGCCAATAATTTTTATGAAAATGTAACCCAACAGGAAGCTGAGGATTTTTATAATGCGATGAACCAGGCTAACGATCCGGAGCCACCACAATATGGATTAAATTCAAAACTCATCAAAAAGGACGGTGAGCTGCAGGAGCTGGTTTGGAAAAAGGATGGCATGTATGGCAATGCCATCAGCAAGATCATTTTTTATTTGCGCAAAGCAATAGCTGTAGCCGATAACGAAATGCAAAAGGCTGCTTTGGAGAAGCTTATCGAATTTTACACCACCGGGGATCTTAAAGATTTTGACGCCTACAGCATTGCGTGGCTTCAGGACGCTGACCCGCTTGTGGATGTGGTGAATGGATTTATTGAAGTGTATGGTGATGCGCTGGGACGCAAAGCCACCTGGGAGTCGGTGGTGTCGGTGCGCGATGCCGAAGCCACGCAGCGTGCTGCCACCATTAGTGCCAATGCGCAA
>CAZTCX010000265.1:0-2220 GCA_964612515.1 uncultured Lentimicrobiaceae bacterium
GATGCCGTAAAGATGAATTACCAGTTGCACGTGGTGAAAGAAAAAACTACGCGTGAAAATATCGTGGTGGTGGACAGTGTGCGAAATTTTCGCCCCGACATTGAAAGCGTGAAGGTGGTCTCGGCCAAAAAATACATCTCTGACCAGAAATACCAGGAGTTGAAGAATGCCCGCGTTTTTAACCTTTGCAACTCTTATCGCTACCAAAGCATGGGATATTATGTGTCGCTGCTGGCTTCGGCGCGCGACCACCGCGTGATTCCCAGCGTGGCTACCATCGGCGATTACCGCAACATCTCCATCATCAAAAGTATTTCGACTGAAGTAGATGACCTGATACAAAAGTCGCTCAACGGACTGGAACAGCCGCGGTTGTCGATAGTGATGTACTTTGGCCACACCATCAACGAAAAGTACAAGCTGCTGGCAAGCCGGCTTTACAAGCTCTTCGAGACACCAATCCTTCAAATAAGTTTTACCAAAAGCGATAAATGGTACATCCAGAAGGTGACGCCGATGGGCATCAATAAGCTCGATGACGCCGACAAAGAGCAGCTTTACGAGTTTATGCAGGAGTTTTTTGCGCGAAAGCGCTTTGCAATCCCCAGGCTGAAAAATTACAAATATGACCTGGCCATCCTGGTGAATCCCGATGAGAAAAATCCTCCTTCTGACGCACGGGCGCTTGAGAAGTTTAAAGCTGTGGCAGACAAACGAGGATTCTATACCGAGTTTATCACGCGGGAAGACCTGAACCGACTGAGTGAGTTCGATGCACTTTTTATCCGCGAAACCACCAATGTAAATAATTATACCTACAGCTTTTCGCGAATGGCCTACAGCGAGGGGCTGGTAGTGATTGACGATCCGTGGTCGATATTGCGATGTTCAAATAAAATCTATCTCTACGAACGCATGGCGCTCAACAAGATAAAAATGCCTTACTCCAAAGTGATCAGTAAGTGGGGTAAGAGTAATGAGATGGCCGGGCTTAACTTCCCGATGGTACTCAAGCAGCCCGACGGTTCTTTTTCGCTTGGCGTAACTAAAGTGGAAAACCAGGAGGAGATGAACGAGCAGCTCAAGGAGCTTTTCAAAACTTCAGAGCTTATTATTGCGCAGTCTTTCATGCCCAGCGATTACGACTGGCGTATCGGTGTTCTCGATCATCAGGTGCTGTTTGGTTGTAAATATTATATGGCAAAAGGGCATTGGCAAATCTACAACTGGAAAGGCAAAGCCGCCGACCAGGAAGGTAATTTTGAAACGGTGCCGCTGCACCTGATTCCGCCCAAAATCATCAAGACGGCGCTGAAAGCTTCGGCGCTCATCGGCGATGGCCTTTATGGCGTGGATCTGAAAGAGGTGAACGGCGAAGTGTATCTGATCGAGGTAAATGATAATCCCAATATCGACGCGGGCATCGAAGACAAACTGCTCAAAGATGATCTCTACCGCCGCATCGTCGATTCGCTGTTCAACCGCATCGAACTCTCGCGCAACATGTCTAAGTTTATCGCCGCCGACCCGGTGTAAAGTCATGAAGACCACGCTATTCAAATAGCGACGGAGAAAAACCTTATTCTCTTGTTCCTAACCTTAGTAGAAAAAGGCGCGCTCGAAAAAGCCAACCTTATTACCTTATTTTTAAAACAAGACCGTTGTGAAAAATGATCTATAAAAAAATAAGCTAATAAGGTTGAGGGCACGACTCGTTTCCTTTTCTACAAAGGTTAATTGATTTGAAATAAGGTTTTTAGTTCTTTTTGATAAATATCAATTGGCACTTTCCTAATGACTCACTTCAAAAAGAGGTGCTTAAAGGAACAGAATTCTGTAAGGCAACGATGAAATCGATTCAGCTCAAAAGGCAATGTAAAAAATTCTTGTTAGGTAAACGCTGCGCCTAAGTCGTCATCTATTTTTGCAGGCTTTGCCTGCTTTTTCTGATCAGATCATCTCACCAGGTAAAACCTGTAAGAATAATGTGGACGAGGTACAACCTCGTCCAAACGCAGGGCTCGTCCAAACGCAGCCATTTGAAATTTGTGATTTGTGATTTATTTGTCATTTGTAAATTTGTGATTTGAAGATTTTAAAATCCATCTTCTATTCTTTTTTCTAACTTCCAACCTTGGTTCGGCTTAGGCTTGGCCTAAGTCGTTATCTATTTTTGCAGGCTTTGCCTGCTTTTTCTGATCAGATCATCTCACCAGGTAA
>CAZTCX010000265.1:2320-3440 GCA_964612515.1 uncultured Lentimicrobiaceae bacterium
AACCTGTAAGAATAATATGGACGAGGTACAACCTCGTCCAAACGCAGGGCTCGTCCAAAACCAGTCATTTGAAATTTGTGATTTGGGATTTATTTGTCAGTTGTAAATTTGTGATTTGAAGATTTTAAAACCATCCTTCTATTCTTTTTTCTAACTTCCAACCTCTTTCCTTTTCTTTCTAAAACAAATAATTCAGCCCGACATAAAATCCGCTGGTGCCGTCGCGCTTGTCGGCGGCGATGCCATAGTCGATGGCGAGGATGAAATTTTGATTCATCGCAATCCTGGCACCCAGGCCATAGGAAACATGCAACGCCTCAGCACCGAAATCGAAATAGGCATCCTGATCAGGCAGTTGCAGCGCCTCCACTTGTTGTTGGATATCAATCTTCTTGATTACCTGCCCGGCATCCGTAAAGGCATTGAGACCCAGATAGAAATTCTGATTCCACAACGCAAATCTCACCACTTTCCAACGCAGCTCAAGGTTTGCGTAGGCAATGCCATCGCCCACCACCCGGTTGCGCGGAACGCCGCGCAGGTTGCGAACACCACCAAGTCCTTCTTCGGTAGCACCGCGCAAAAATGAAGTGATGATGAGCGGCTGCATATAAAAAGGTGTGTGCCCGCCCACGGTAGTTTGCATGGCAACCCTTGCCGCAAAAGCAAGCTGGCGCGGAATGATGGTAAAATACTGCCGGTGGATGATGCTAAGTTTCGCATAGCTCTGGCTGATGTTGCCCAGCGCTTTTGGCGCAACTTCCAGCGAAGCCTCGCTCCAGATTCCGTGCATGGGGTTGGGCTTGTTGTCGCGGCTGTCGTACATCACGCCACCTTTGAGCAGCGTCAGGCTGCCGCCCGCAGCTTCATCGGCCGGGATCAGTCCCCAATCGACATACTTATCGTAAAGCCCGGGCTGCTCGCTGGTGGGTGGGAGCTTATCGGCTTCGTCTTTGCCTTTGTTGAGTTTATCGACATTCACGGTTGCAATATCAAAATTGTAATACTGCACGCCGGCCATCCAACGGAACTTCCCGGTCAGTTTCCCGTTTACATCTGTTTTGAAACGAAACATGCGATTATCATATCGGTAAAAAACCCGTGACCGGTAAACCTCTTC
>CAZTCX010000266.1:0-3025 GCA_964612515.1 uncultured Lentimicrobiaceae bacterium
GCTCATCCTTACGCGCATGCGGTACGATCCGGGAATCGCATCAGCGGGTACCGAAATATTACCGGCGAATGAAGCACCGCCGCCACTACTGGTAAGAACAAACTTTTCGTTGCCATCGTCGAACTCAAAGTTCATATTCCAGTCCACCCAGCAGGTAACTTTATCCGACGACCAGGCGTTTCCGTTGGTAACGGTAATGGCTTCGGAACTACCCGGATCGATGGTGGTGGTGATATCAGTAAAGTTGGCCACACCACCCTGCCATCCGCTGGAATTGTTGATTTCGCCGCACACTACTTTAGAAATATATTCGTCCTGACTGGTGGTAGTAGCCGCGCAATAATCCGGAAATTCTACCATGATGTATTTTGTGTTGGGATCCACATTGGTACCCTGATAGTTGAAGTTGATGGTAGAAACATGACCGGCAGGAGCCGATGCTGCCGCTGATACGCTAAAGGTGGCGCTGGCGCTTGCATTTACAGCAAGCGTTCCAAATGATTGTGGTGCAGTAGTATTAATGGTCAGGTATTGATCTTCGGTCGTGAAAGTTCCGGTGAGATTAATGGCTGACTCGGTTCCCACATTTTTAAGTGTAACAATAAAATTGGCCGTTTCGCCGGGTTCGAGCAATCCGTTGTTGTTACCGCCGGCATCATTCACAACGTATCCTTCCATGATGATGTAAGGGCCGGTAACTGAGCTAAGCGCCTGCATGGCATCCAGATCGAATCCTGCACCATTTTGGTTGGCGGTGCCATCACCATCGTCCAGTATTTTAAAATAACGTGCTTCAGAAATGTTGCAGTTGGCAAAGTCGAATTCTGAAGTTCCGGTGCCAGTTCCCATGCTATGCCAGGGGCCGTCCATACTTGCGCCTGCAAATAAAGTGTAGCCTTCGGGAGTGGCATCGCCTTCGAAAACCATGATATCAGGGCCGGGGCCATCAAAGATTACATCCTGCATATCCAGCACAATCCAGCCACTTTTTCCAAGCGAATAATACATATTGTCGGGTTGCCCGATTACATTCCACGTGGTTCCCGGGTCAGCGGCGTTGTTGTTGGGAATAAATGAGCTGATGACTTTATAAATGCTATGGTGCTGCAGTGCATCCAGTTGGACATCCACCACCGTAGTATTCATTGCGCTTACGCTAATTCCGGTGACTTGCTTATTGGCATAGCCATTGGCCTTTACCGTTAAACTGTAGGTGCCTGCCAAAAGATATTTATGAAAATCGCCTACTTCAGGATCGGTGTAGGTGGGAAGATAATTATTAACAAAAACGGTGGCAGCTACCGGTTCGCCGGTGAGCGCGTCGGTAACAGTTCCGCTGAGGCCGTAGCCTGCATATTCTATTATCTTTAGCATCGCCGGTTTGTTATAGTTATAATACATCATGATCTGTGATGCAGGCGGCTGTTTGCTCATCGAAATTTCCAGCGACCAGCTTATGCTGCCCATGATGCCATAGTTGGCGTCTTTGGTGCTTCCGTTGATTGGGTACATTCCGGTGTTTCCCGGGCCATATTCAAGGAAAGTGTATCCGGATGTAGTGGAATACAAAGCTGCCAGTTGATTGATTTGGGCAAAATCCAGCGCCTGGCTGGAACGGTAGCTCCATGGATAGGAGATAAATTCGGTGCCGCTGTGATAGGTGGTGTGCACCACAAATTGATTGTTGAAAGTAATTTGCCGCAGCGCTTTCGTTTCTATTTGGGAATAGGCTCCAGTGCTGCCACCTTCCTGCGCCCACATGTAGCCCCAGTCGCGGTTCAGATCCACGCCGTTGTTGTTGTAGCGGGTCATACCCACGCGCCCGTCGGGATTTACCATCAGATAAAGCCAAATTTCGCGGTTATCCACGAGCCCGGTGATGTAGGGATCGTTTCCGTAGGCCAGACACAGATCGCGTGCAAAACGAATAACGTTTTCCGGTCCACCGATTTCGTCGCCATGTATGCCGGCGTCGAACATGATTTCGGCTTCGTTTTCGTCGATGGCTGAGTTGTCGCTGATCTTGAGCGCTGCAAGTTGTCGGCCACCCATCGACGTCCCAAAAATATGTTTGGTACAGATATTCGGAAAATGTGCAGCCAGGCTATCGGCCAGATCGATGATCTCCTGGTAGCTGTGGTATGCTTCGTCGGTTTCCCAGAAATGAGCGTAATGCTGATTAAGATCTGCGATAAGCACCTGAGGCGTAAAGCCGGACTGCTCCAGCTTCATGAACTCTTCGGTAATAACGTAGAGGCGGGCGTGATCGCGATAAACATCGCCGTTGAGATGAAGCGCATGTAATCGGGCAGCCTCTGCAGGCGACGAGAGTTCTACCTTTATTTCCATTTCACCTTTGCGCCATTGAGCGTAACCAGGCGTAACCAGCATAATGGCCAGTAATCCAAGTAAAAAGTTTTTCATTGTAAATAGTGTTTTTAAAATCCGATGCCCCGTTTCTTCAATTTCCGCCTGTTAACTTTTGTTAAGGAGGCTAAAGTATTATTATTTTGGATATTCAAAGAATCATGAAAGAGTATTTACCTGCTGTAATTCAGCTAACTAACGGTGATGGGGCAGCATCATAAAAAATTATTTCTAAATGTTTTTGATGATTTAAACAAAAAAACCTCCTGGTGCAATTGCAGCAAGGAGGTTTGGAATATTAATAAATGTTTTAAAAAATGCTTTGAATTTACTTGCCAAAATCCAAAATTCAAAAAAGCAAAATTCAAATAAATCTCAATGTTAAAAATGACAAATTCCAAACAGGTACGATTCTTTGAAATTTGGTTTTTAATTATTTATTTGAGATTTGTTATTGCTGGTGTCCGATAAGAATCTCTTTAAAGGAAATTGTGTTTACCGGATAACAATGTTTTTGTTAATTGGGATTTCTCCTTTGCCTCACTTTATCCGCAGTGGAAATACTTCTGCACCAGATCGAGCACGGCTTGCTGGTCGCCGGCAATTTGTTCCCTGAGGTGAGCGTCAGCAAATTTGCGCAAGCGGGCAATCAGGCTGT
>CAZTCX010000266.1:3035-3415 GCA_964612515.1 uncultured Lentimicrobiaceae bacterium
AACGGCATCGGGAACACGTTTCCTTCGGTATAAATGGCCGCCTGTTGCTGCAACATGTCAGCCGATTCGGAACATGAAACGGGAAGTTGCTTTAGCTTTTTCACCACATCCTGGTGCTCTGCATGGAAAATATTAACATCCACGTAAGTTTTGGCTGCATACTCCAGATTGTTCTCCATTTCGAAACCATGACGCGCTGCTACCACAAGCCCGGCCATCAAAAGATATACATCGGCAGAGCCGTCGGGGCAGCGGAACTCAACCGTTTGCTTGTCCTGGCTCAGGTGATCCGTCACTTTCTGTTGCGGGTTGGCGTGCAGATACATGTCAATGACTCATAAATTGGTGCGGAGTTTAAATAAGAAAGAGTTTTATAATGA
>CAZTCX010000267.1:0-3373 GCA_964612515.1 uncultured Lentimicrobiaceae bacterium
AAGCACATTGAAAAAAACGGCGAAGGCATTCAGCACATGGCCCTGCGCGTGGATAATCTGGAAGCGGCGCTGGCCGAGCTCAAAGCAAAAGGCGTGCGCCTGATCGATGAAAAACCGCGCTACGGCGCAGGCGGCGCGAAAATCGCCTTTGTCCATCCCAAATCAACCGGCGGGATTCTGCTGGAGTTGAGCGAGAGATAAGCGAAAGAGGATAAAGGATAAAGGATAAAGGCTGAAGGCGGAGCGCCGCGAAAGCGGGGCGGAGTCCGGCGCATGCCGGATGCAAGGGTCAAGTGGCAAGGTGAATAGCAAATAGTGAATGGTGGGTAGCTCTGTTTTGCCGTGATCAACTTGCCTGTGACCAACTTACCTGTGACCAACTTACCTTGACAAACAGCTTCCGAATACGTATTGTCTTGACAACCACTACAACTCAATAGCCGTCAGGTTTAAATTGAACAGAGGATTTCTATTTGAAGTAGCGGCCTGTGCTCTTTTTATCTCATCAACGACTGGTGAGCTTTTCGGCCATAAACACGTTCAAAGGCTTTACAGAAGGGACAAAGGTCGCCTTCAATTATTGTGACAAACCAGAACGCAGCCCCCTGCTGTTTTTTGCGGGCATACCCGCAGACCGGATATGTAACACAGACTTGCACTATTTTTTGCGTCATGGATTTCACGGTCACTTTTTGACATTTACTCCCTTCCTTGGATTGTTCCGGTTGGGCTGAGATACTGTGACAAGGTATTGTCTTTTTACGATGGAAGCATAACAATAAGGACGTTCTGCATGAAAGTTCTTTTGAAAACAACACATGAGGTGTGGGCTAGATACTTAGCGGGCGGCCTGAATAGGCTTTATTTTTCACGGAAACAGGCGGCTGCGGTCCAGTCTCACTTATATTAGCATAGATAGTTTTGCCTTTATCCCTCCCCCCCACTCTTTTTGCACTCGCTCTCATTCTTTTTCAGAGCCTTTTCGATCTGAACATATTCTACGAAGCCGGAAGATTGACGATTAGATGGCGTTTTGCCATACTTCGTGCCCAGCCAAATGACCGCCCTCCGGCTGGGTAGACTGATTAGCGACAGGCCTATAAGAGAAAGTAGAGCCAATAAAAAAGATGCGCCACTCGCAAAGTAAACCCCTGCGGTCAGAAAAGCAGCGCCGAGTGTCCATAGAAAACCCGCGAACACCTCTCCACCCATTGTGCTACCATAACCGCGATAGCAATCCTTGAATAGCAATACGATTGCGCAGCCGTTCAGTATTGCGCTAAGCACGATGAATATTGGTGCAGTCATTTTTATACCGATTATCAATAATTTAATTCTGTGTATTGCCAACGCCGGTATAAAATTACTTAAATTTTCAAAAAAATAAAAGAAAAAGTTGTTCAAAGAATGCACATTATTAATTTCATAGTTTAGTAAATTCGTGTTAATAAAATTGAAGATCATGTGTTAAATTTCACAACACATGGCCTGAGGAGGGTGATCACCATTATGTTGTCCAAAATATTGATGATTTGCTTAATTACAGCCTGTATTATTTTTTTGTGTTCAGCATCCCTGCAAGCGGACAATTCCAACGCAGAAATCATTCACCTATCTGGCGACAAATTGCTTGTCGATAATGCTTCAGGCTTGTCTTCGAAAGTTGATAAAGCCTTGATCACACCGGATGAATTTCTTGATGCGGTGCGTAGCGGTGATTTAGAGAAAGTAAAAACCGTGTTAGCGCAGGGAATTGATATTAATGTGCATAATGAGGTCGGCGAATTTGCCCTTCATCTTGTAAAAGATGTAACCTTAGCCAAATACCTCATCAGCCACGGGGCGGACGTAAATCTGCACGACAAACAATTTGGAATGACACCGCTTTTCTTCCAGGAAGTGCCGGTTGCCAAGCTTCTAGTTGCTGCTGGTGCAAATGTAAATGCGCAAAGCGATAAAGGGAACACCCCTATGATATGGTTTGCCTACAGCAATTATTTAGAAGGTATTCGATACCTGGTATCCGTCGGTGCGGATATTCAAGTGGTCAATCATGACGGGAAAACTATTCTGGATGTCGCCGAGGATTTCGGCAGTCCTGAGCTGGTCGAATATTTGCATTCGATTGGCGCTACAACAAGATATAAAAAATAAACTTCCCGACATTTTATTGGTTGCTCGACGGTCATCGAACACAGACCCCTGGTTATGCCATACACCCGATGTCCACCGGATTCCACGTTTCGCTCTCCACATCAATCAGCATATAGCGTGCTTTGGCTTCACCGTGTTTCGCGATATGGAAAGGTAGCATCATGTTTTTGTTCATCTGCTTGCTCGCCCAGCAGTCCTCTCTGGCCACCCGTATTGACGTTTGGTTTCGGTTTATTGCTCTGGAAGGGTTTACCAGTTGATGGCGGTGGTCCCTCGGTTGTCCATCGATAGCCACAGCACTGTGCCAGGAAAAGCGTGTTCCGCTGACGATCTTTCTCAAGGCGGACAATTTTATTTCTTATCATGGGTTTCGCCTTTTGGGTGTTCTTCTGCACATATTTCATCTGCTCCGCGACCCGCCGTTTACTTTTAAATGCGCGATTCAGGATGCTCTCGGATTCCTGGTAAGTGAGGGGGATAAATGTCACGCCGTTTTTCGTGAATTTTCCTCTAATTGGATAATTCAGGCCCTGGTAAGAAAATGATTTCATTGAATTTACCCGATTAGCATAGTGCTGTGGGCTTTCGCCTTGCGCCCGAGTAATTCGATACATCATCATGTTGCCATCATTGAGCATGGGTAGCCAATTCTGGACGGTTTCATCAATTTGCTTGTTTTTCTCTTTTGCTAATTTGCATTGCTTTTCGCATTCGTTGGCATTTTTAGGACAATAAATGGTATCGTCTGCAAGACAAGGCACTACAAAACAAAATATCATCAAACATGTCATAAATTTTTTCATATGCTAATCCCTTTCTTAAAAGCAATTAATTCATATTAGTGAAAGTAATTTTAATAATGACAATACCTTCATTTTTAAAAAGAAGCTATTGTTCAATATTCTCATTACATTTGTCCTCACACAGACTTCACCCTTCTTTATTGGAACCTCCCTGACGCTATTTTCTCTGGCTGAGAACGCTCTCAAGGTTTACCGGCGTCCCTTTCGCTGGGTCAAAATGATGAGGACGATTAAAGCGATGATAATGAATATGACGCCATAACCGACTGTCTGAACGCCAATCCATTCAATCGTTTCGGTAACCAAATCGGAGCCAAGCACCTTCATAATAAAATTACCTACTGCAAGAGCGATATTATCCACTTTGAATGTCCCCTTTCTTTAATGCGTTTATGCCTCAAGTTTCCACTCATGAT
>CAZTCX010000268.1:0-3352 GCA_964612515.1 uncultured Lentimicrobiaceae bacterium
GAATCTTTGGCTTTTACAAATATTTCGACCAACGAAACGTAAATCATCACCCCGGCAGAAAAGCCAAGCGATCCGGCCAAAAACTTGGGGTTGAACTTGCGCGAAAGCAGCGCCATCAAACTGCCAATGCCCGTGGAAAGCCCTGCAAAAAGTGTTAGCCCAAAAGCAAATAAAAAGTTCCCTGTTTCCATTTTTGTTTAAAATTTTCTAATATTTAAGCATACTTAAATTTAATAACACGCAAGCTTAATTAATGTTTTATTTAACGAAAATAAAATGCTACGTCTGGTGAAAAAAGGCTGAAATCCACCAGGTTATTAAAAACATCCTTCATGCTTTTCCATTTTGTATAAATGCTTCCTGGTTTGCCACCTTTTGCTTTTCTCTATCTTTGGCCGCAAAAATATAAAAACCAACGACTGATGACCCAGGAGGAAGCCCGCCGCCAGATTGACGCGCTAAGCCGCGAACTGCACGAGCATAATTATAACTACTACGTGCTTTCGGAGCCCGTGATTTCAGATTATGATTTTGATCAGAAACTCAAACAACTCGAAGCGCTCGAAAAGCAGTTTCCCGAACTTGCCGATCCCAATTCGCCAACCCGGCGTGTGGGCGGGCAAATCAATAAAGAGTTCAGGCAGGTCAGGCACCGCTATCCAATGCTTTCGTTGGGCAATACCTATTCGCGCGAAGAGGTGCGCGATTTTATTGATCGAATCCACAAAACTATTCCGGATGAAGTGGAATACGTTTGTGAACTAAAATATGACGGCGTGGCCATTGGTCTGCGTTATGAAGCGGGGCAGCTTGTAATGGGCGTTACCCGTGGCGATGGCGAAACCGGCGACGAAGTAACCGACAACGTAAAAACCATCCAAAGTGTGCCGCTCCGGCTGCAAGGGAAAAGCTGGCCCACAGCGCTTGAGATACGTGGCGAAGTGCTGATGCCGCACACCTCTTTTGAATATCTTAACCAACTGAAAGCAGAAAACGGGGAGCCACCTTTTGCCAACCCGCGCAATGCCGCTTCGGGAAGCCTCAAAATGCAGGACTCGGCGGAGGTGGCCAAACGCCGCCTCATCTGCATGATTTATTTTGTACTCGGTGAGGAGTTGCCACACGACAATCATTACGACAATCTGATGGCTGCCCGTCAATGGGGCCTCAATGTGAGCGATCAAATTGCGCGATGCAAAACCATAGATGAAATTTTCGATTACATCAACCATTGGGAAACAGCACGCACCTCGCTCGACTTCGACATCGACGGGGTGGTGATAAAAGTGAACAGCTACCGGCAACAGGAACAACTGGGCTTTACAGCAAAGTCGCCACGCTGGGCTATCGCCTACAAATACAAGGCGCAGCGGGTAGCAACACGCTTGCTCTCCATCGATTATCAGGTGGGAAGAACAGGTGCCGTTACGCCCGTCGCCAATCTGGAGCCGGTGCTGCTGGCAGGTAGTACCGTAAAACGCGCTTCGCTGCACAACGCCGACATCATGCAGGAGCTCGACGTACGCGTGGGCGACGGCGTGTTTGTAGAAAAAGGCGGTGAGGTGATTCCAAAAATCGTTGGCGTCGATTTGGATAATCGTCCTAAAGATTCACAACCCACAGAGTTTATTAGCATTTGCCCTGAATGCGGCACCCCACTTATTCGCCAGCCCGGCGAAGCTGCTCATTACTGCCCCAACGAAGATCACTGTCCGCCACAGATTAAAGGCAAACTCGAACATTTTATCGGGCGCCGTGCCATGGACATCGACAGCCTGGGCGAGGGTAAAATTGAGCTACTCTACGACAAAGGCCTGGTGGAAAATGCTGCCGACTTGTACGCCTTGGATTATGAAAAACTTTTTGGATTGGAAAAGGTATATCCCGCCGAGGGCGACCGCAAAGAACGGACGGTAAGTTTTCAGAAACGCGCTACCGAAAAAATCCTGCAAGGCATCGAAGCATCAAAGGCAACCCCTTTTCAGCGGGTGCTTTTCGCGCTGGGGATACGCTTTGTGGGTGAAACGGTTGCACGGAAGCTGGCCGAGCATTTTGGTTCGATGGAGGCACTCATGCAAGCCGATTACGATTCGTTGGTGGCCGTGCATGAAATCGGCGAACGCATTGCCGGCAGCGTGCTTGAGTGGTTTTCGCGCTCCGAACACCAGGAGCTTGTGACCCGACTCAAGAATTACGGACTGCAAATGGAAATGGAAAAGCCTGCCGAAGCAGCGTCGCAGAAACTCGGCGGTAAATCATTCGTGGTGAGCGGCACCTTTGCACACTTCTCCCGAGACGGCATCAAAGAAGCCATCGAAACCAATGGTGGCCGCAACGTCAGCGCCATCTCCGGCAGCACCGATTATTTGGTGGCCGGCGAAAACATGGGTTCGGCCAAACTTGCCAAGGCCGAGAAGCTTGGCATCAAGATCATCAGTGAAGATGATTTTAGAAAGATGATTGAATAAAATGTTTGATTTTGCCGAAACCGCTCAGCCAGCCTTTGGCAAACAATTTGACCATAGGTGCAGATATTTTTAAAAAACAAAATGTTATGATGTTTTATCTGATTATTTTCGGGTTTTTTATGCTGCTTAGCTGGCTGGTGCAGTCGCAGCTTAAGGCGAAGTTCACCAAATATTCAAAGATTCCATTGGCTGGAGGAATGACAGGCCATGAGGTGGCTGCCGAGATGCTGCGCCAGAATGGCATCCGTGAAGTGAAGATTGGCTCAGTGCAAGGTCAGCTCACCGACCATTACAATCCCGCGAACCGCACCATCAATTTAAGTCCGGAAGTTTATCAGGGGCGAAGCGTGATGTCTGCTGCAGTGGCTGCTCACGAAACAGGGCATGCCCTACAACATGCCAATGCATACGCCTGGCTCAAAATGCGCTCGGCGCTTGTGCCGGTGGTAAGCATCAGTTCGCGTTGGGTGCAGTGGGTGCTGCTTGCCGGCATTCTGCTCATCAACGTATTTCCACAGTTGCTGCTCATCGGCATTGCTTTGTTTGCCATGACCACGATATTTAGCTTCATCACTTTACCGGTTGAATTTGATGCTTCCCGGCGCGCGTTGGTTTGGCTCGAAAGCAGTGGAATCGTTACGTCGCAGCAACATGGCATGGCAAAAGACAGCCTGCGCTCGGCCGCTATGACGTATGTTGTAGCCGCACTTGCCTCGCTTGCCACGCTGATGTATTACCTGATGATTTTTCTGGGGCGCAGAGATTAAACTGTTTTTTCAATCATAAAAAAGGCCTTCTTAAAAATAATAAGAAGGCCTTTTTATTATTGGATAAAGGCATAATGCCTCTTTGCAGCTTATTCCTCCATTTTATCAAATACAAGC
>CAZTCX010000269.1:0-3260 GCA_964612515.1 uncultured Lentimicrobiaceae bacterium
TGGTTTTTCTGATTGGCAAGGTGTAGATTTGTTTAATGTACGTTATAAACCAGAGAATTTAAAAGCAAACGACCCATATTTTGAATTGCCCGTAAATCATCCAATTGTTGAGCAATCACGCTATACATTCGCTCATTTCAAAGAAGACTTTACAATTGATGATATTGACAATGAGTTGGATACATTTTCTTTTTCAGGTGATAAAAACGAAGAAACTGAAAACAATGATACTCAAATTGAAATTGGGTTACATAGCAGAGAGCCGAAAACAATTGAAATTACGTACCTTCATAAAGCCATAAGTAAGAATCTTACAAGGTTCTTAAAAAATAAATATGGTAATAAAAATGTAAAAGCAGAACATAGTAGCGGTATTGGAGCTAATAAAGTTGATATTGTTGTTAATACTGTCAATGAGGGTATGACTTTTTACGAAATTAAAACCTATAACTGTGTAAAATCAAGTATTCGCGAGGCTATTGGACAATTGCTGGAATATGCAATGTGGCCGAATAAAATGAAAGCAAATCAACTAATAATCGTAACTCAAAAACACAATGATATTGAGGAAGTAAAAAAATATTTTGCACATTTAAGACAAAGATTAAGACTGCAAATTTATTACCAATGGTTTGACATTGAAACGAATGAATTATCTGAAAAATACTAACAAGACAGAACACCAGCCCCTAACAAAGGCTATATGCAATAAGGGTTTCAGTGGTAATTCGAGCGTTCTGCCCCGCTCAAAGTTAGGAGTAGTTGGACAGGATAGTAGCCCGCAATCCCGCACTTGCCATAGCGTAACCGTTCCCCCCAACCTAAAATCCTTCATTAAAGAGACAACATGCGCCAGGCGCCTTGCGCCCCGCGTCTCACACCTGCAGGCATTTGCTATCTTTGTTTTTTAAAATGAAAAAATGAAAATGGTTCGCCCGATAGTTCTTCTTTCCCTGGTTTTTGTAATGCTGCATCTCTTGTCTCCCCGAACTGCGCAGGCGCAAATGGCAGCTTTGTCTGGAAGGATAACCCTTGCCGATAAACAAGTTCCCGCCGTGGATGCAGTAATTAAACTTTCGCCCGGCAACCACCAAACCACGACGAACAGCAAAGGAAATTTCAGGTTTGACCAACTGCCTTCCGGCAAATATCAACTCACTGCTGCGCTTGAGGGCTATCAATTGCTCACAGATACTTTGTTTGTGCGCGCTGACGAACTGGAGTCGATTGCCCGCCAGTTGCAACCGGAGCCTTTGCGTCTCGAGGGCATCGAAATAACAGCGACATCTGTTGATTCTCCGATTTACCCGACGAACCTGGTAAGCCGTGAGGCAATAGAACGGACTCCTGCACGCGATGTGGGCGACTTTTTGCGCAGCCAGCCCAACGTCGGCGGCATTCGCAAAGGCGGCAGCAATCTCGATCCGGTTATCCGCGGCTTGAAATTCAGCCAACTCAACGTGCAGACCAACACCGGACAAAAGATCGAAGGCGGCTGCCCCAACCGGATGGATCCTGCCGCCTCGCACATTGACATCAACGACATTACCCGCATCGAAATCCTGAAAGGACCGTATGCGCTGCGTTATGGTCCCAACTTCGGCGCAGTGCTCAATTTGATTACCGAAAAAGCTGAGCCTTACGAAACGTGGCAACTGCATGCCCGCGCCATGAAAAGCTGGGAAAGCAACCCCGGCGGCACCAAAGAACACCTGACGCTGCTGGGCGGAAATCAAAAACTGTTTTTTGCCCTTTCGGGAAACCGACAAGACTATGGCAACTACACGGCTGGAAACGGGCAGGAAATTCCGTCATCATTTTTCAAATATGGTTTTTCCGGCGAGGCTGGATTTATTCCCGCAGCACATCATGAGGTGCGGCTCGCCTATCGCAACGCGCAGGGGCGCGACGTCTGGTTTCCTTCCCTGCCCATGGACGAACGCAACGACAACACCCGGCTTTATTCGGCTACCTGGCGTTATAAAAATAATCAGTCGAAACTACAGACCGTCGATGCCCAGCTCTACCGCTCGGATGTGCACCACGAAATGGACAACAAATGGAGACCATTTTCAGATACCGTGGTGGCCGTTTCTACGGTCGATGCGCTCAACCAGGGAGGGCGCATCGATTTTGGCATTGGAAAACAAACCGGAAAACTCCATGCAGGTTTGGATTTTGAAAATATCCAAAAAGATGGTGAACGTGTCAAAACACTGATTCAGCAGCCAAACATGCCGGTAAAAACTGAAGATTTATGGAAGAATGCAGCGATCAGCAATCTGGGTCTGTTCGGTGAATATCAACAGCAGCAAACACCTGTTTTAAAATGGGTGCTTTCGGCGCGGCTCGACTTCAACCAGGCCGGCAGCGATGCGATGGTGCTGCGCAATATGATGGGCGGCGAAATTTACAGCAACTACAACACCGGCTCCGACTTTCTGAATGTGAGTCTGAGCGGCGGAATTTCCTACAAACTCAGCAGCGAACTGACGCTGGACGTGGCGCTGGGGCGCGGCGTGCGCAGTCCGGATATGGTGGAACGGTTCATCATTTTGCTGCCCGTGGGCTACGACAACTACGACTATCTTGGCAATCCGCAACTGACGCCCGAAAATAACCATCAGGTGGATGCAACGCTTGCCTGGTCTGGCAAACAGGCTGGCAACTTCAAGCTCAATGGTTTTTATTCATACCTCACCGATTACATCACGGGCGTGAGGCTGCCACCAGCACTGGTGATGCCGCAAACTGCCGGCGTGGCTGGCGTAAAGCAATTCCAGAACATAGACGTGGCGCACCTATACGGATTTGAATTTATGTGGATTTCGCCCGAACAATTTCCAATCAACATCAATCTGTCGGCGGCATACACCGCAGGCTTTAATCCGGAAGCAACAAGATATTTGGTGCAAAACGGGCAGGTGGTTGAAACCGAAATTGTAAAAAACGATCCGCTCCCCGAAATCCCGCCTTTTGAAACCAACCTGCGCCTGAACTATCCACTGCTCAACAATCGGCTGTCGCCGCAGCTTCACCTGCGATGGGCTGCTGCACAAAACCGCATTTCGCTGGCTTACGACGAAAAGGCGTCACCTTCATTTTTCGTTACCAACATCAGCGTAGGCTATAAAATGAGCAAACTGCTTTCGGCCTCAGCCGGCGTGAGCAATTTGTTTGACGCGGCCTATTATGAGCATCTCAACCGCCGCATCATCGGCTCGCAGGCGGCGCTTTGGGAGTCTGGCCGCAGCTTTTAT
>CAZTCX010000270.1:0-3229 GCA_964612515.1 uncultured Lentimicrobiaceae bacterium
CCTGAATGGCTTTTATGGTAAGATCAGTAGCTCCGTAGCCAGTCAGGATGATTACCGGTAAGCCGGGATATTGCTGCTGGGCCTGATGTACCACATCAATACCTGTGATACCGGGCATCTTGTAGTCGGTGAGAACAAGATCAGGCTCCTTTTCCTTAAGAAGTCGCAGCCCTTCTTCTCCATCTTTAGCGATTATTACTTCGTGGCCTGCTTTTATTAGCAAAGTCTTAATCAGACCTCTCATAAACTCATCATCATCGATTACCAAAATGTTGGTCATATTATTTGATTTTTCGGTTAAAGAACAATTTTATTAATGGCTTTGCCCTGATCATTTTGTACCCTGACAATAAACAACCCGCGTCGGCCGCTCATCGGAAATTTTGTCTGGCCACCACCTTCGATGGTTTGGTTGAAGGCCAGGTTTCCCAATGGGTCAAATACCTTAACAACACAGGGTTGTTCGATCAGCCGCAAGTCGATGGTGAGGATGCCGTCGTAGGCAAAGATGCGCACCGGCAACGGCTGATGTGGATCGGGAAACAAACCTTCCTGCAGTTGCAACACAAAGCGCCCTGTTTCATCTTTTGGTGAAGCCAGGAATAGATATTCATTTGTTTCGAGAAGATTGATGTGTTGGCCTGTTTTTGTATCAATCAAAATAGCTGTCTGAATCAATTCCTTTTCAAACCAGGAACTGATGCGATAGTTGCCGGCAGCTCCGGCACGAAAAGCGACAGGAATCACCGGATGATCGGCTACCGAGTCGAAAAGCACAGAGGAATAGAATTGCCCCTTGTCGGGAATCCACAGCGCCGGCGCAGTTTTGACAAAACTAAACCGTTTGTATGATCCGGAGGCTTTTTCATGATTGCCGAGGCCGATGAGGATTTCATCCTGACCAAAACCATCGACGGAAGAAACAGTGAGGAAAAACTGATCGGGTTGTTGGGAAATGCTTTTGAACCATTCGGAAGAATTATTTTGTACGCGGATGCTGTTGTTCATGCTGATGGTTCCGCTTTGTGCCGCCTGTACAAAAAATCCCTGCGTTGGCGCAATGTAGCGTGTTACCCCAAGGGTACCCATATCGCCGATGGAGGCCGAGTTATATACTCCGTAATTATTGGCGGTGTCATTCCATAGCCAAACGGAGTAGCCGCCTGCAATTTGCTCCAAGCTGTTGCGGTTCCATCCGCTGGCAGCTTTCCAGTCGATAGATGACGGATAAGGATTGCCCAATTGATTGCTGCCAGAGAGATCGCCCACACCTATGGTTTTGGTAACAGGCACATTTACATCGCCTGTTGCAAGAGTGCCTTCGAAAACGAGCGTAGGATATTGTTGTTCGTATCCCACCATGTAGCCGCGTCCTTGCAGGAAGTTGTTGTTGCCGTTGGCGGTGAGCCAGGTGGGCGGATAGCTGTCGTTGAGCAGATAGATCCAGGAAGTATCGGGTTCGTACCATGTATAAAAGTCGTAGCCGGTGCCGTCGGCATAGGTGCCTGATGGCGTGAAGCTGCCCGAGATGGACTGGTTGGTCATGGGTGAAGAGAGAATATGCCAGGATTCGGCTTCTCCGGGAATATAGCGTTGGAATGTGGCCGGCACTCCCGCGGTGTTGTGGAGGAGCGATCCGGTTCCGCTGGCAGTTGAACTGATGACCAATCCTGATGTCCCGGCCATGTTGCTCAGTGCTCCGCTGACGGATAAGCTGCCTTCAGGAGCAATGGTCAGCACGCTGTTAGGCTGAATGGTGAGGCTCTTGATGGTTACAGCCGTGTAGATGGTGGGCTGGTTGGGGACGCTGGGTATTCTTACCTTGTCATTTGATTGTGGGACAATATTGTTGCTCCAATTCCCGGATTTTTCCCATACTTTATCCAGGTTTCCAGTCCATACATTCATAAAAAAACCGCCAAGGTCTAATAGAAAAGGATAGCCGTCATTTATCTCCGGATCAATAGACCAGATGGTGTTAAAATTCCATGCGGCAAAGGTGTTGATGTCCAGCATCTGTGCGGT
This sequence comes from uncultured Lentimicrobiaceae bacterium, assembly GCA_964612515.1. Classification (GTDB taxonomy): domain Bacteria; phylum Bacteroidota; class Bacteroidia; order Bacteroidales; family 4484-276; genus SABY01. The sequence continues at coordinate 2,026 of CAZTCX010000270.1, forward strand.
TGTTTTCGGATCTCCGCCATCGCTGGAATTTTGGCCTGAGGTTTCAATATCCCAGAATGAAGAGTTTACTGATCCTCCTTGGGTGTTGGAGCCAATCAAACCACCTCTCTGGCCTCCGTTTGAACTTACCAGTGCACTAGAAAAACAATTCGTGACGGTTGCTGATGTCATCTCTCCCACAAGGCCACCCACTTTATTATTTCCCGATGCTACCCCTGTTGCATAGGAATTTTCGATGGTTCCTTGGACTATTGATCCAACCAGTCCGCCAATATTGATACTGGAGCCGGTTACAGTGGAAGTGGAAAAACTCTGTTTTATTTTGGCCGAACCCCAGGCCATGTAACCCACCAAACCTCCTGTTTCAGATTTTCCGTTAACATTTCCTGTAGAATAGGCCATGTCAATTGTGCCATCCTGGTTGAAGCCCACCAAACCCCCGACGTTTTTATTTCCGTTGACATCAGATGTTGAATAGCAGTTGGTGATTGTTGATGAGCCATATCCATTAAAACCTATCAATCCACCTGTATTGTCTTTGCCGGAGATTTCACCGGTCGAATGGCAATCGCTTATGGCACCACCATTGTTATTGCCGATCAGGCCGCCAACATCGGTACCTGTGCCTGTTACCGATGCGCTCGAAAAAGAATCGGTAACGTTTCCTTCGTTCTTTCCGATTAAACCTCCAACTCCGCTGGTACCGGTAACTGATCCTGATGAAGAGCAATTTTCTATAGTTGCGCCATTATTATACCCAGCCAGGCCTCCGGTGTTTTGGCCAGTGGATGAGACAGTGACATTGGTATTGCAGTTTTTTATCGAACTGCCTCTATAGGGTTCTCCCACCAAACCGCCCGTTTTACCCGATCCGCTAACTGAACCCGATACATTCACATTCAGTATTTTTCCGGATAATGTGCCAGCCAAAGAACCTGCTCCGAATCCTCCTTTTACTTCAATATCTGCCAAAGTCAGGTCTTTCACTATGCCATCAGCACCAATTTGAGTAATCATGGATGCCTGCGTTCCCGGTCGGTTTATGTACAAGCCGGTGATGGTAAAGTTGTTTCCGTCAATGCTCCCGTATAGGCCAGGAATGGGGTTGAATCCCTGGCCGCCATTCCAGTTGCGCGTTGCAGAAGCATCCACATCATTAATTAATTTAAAATTGTCAGTTAAGTTATATCTCATATAACTCATT
>CAZTCX010000271.1:0-3176 GCA_964612515.1 uncultured Lentimicrobiaceae bacterium
ACTGAAAGGAGGAATCTATTGCATTCCAATTATTTACAAGAACTTGTCATTAGTACCGAAGGGAGAAATCTATTTTCTTATTGTAACATATAATTAGTAGTGCCAAAGATGATTCTATGGTAGGTCGTTTGAGAATCAACCGTGTCATTTCGATCTGTCAACTGGTCTGAGAGGAATTTTTTTGATTATTAATCTCCACGCGTTGGCTGCGGTGGCTGTGGTGGCTGAGTATAGTCGAAGCCAGCTTGTCGAAGTCTGACGTTTCGAGGTTCTGCGGACGCTCGAAAGTCTGAGGGCAGGCGGCAACTTTCCATCATCCGTCGGAGGTGGAGATAGAAACGTTAAAATAACAGCGAACAACGAACACAAAACAACAGACTTGAGCTTAGCGATTCGGGAACAGAAAACTGATTAAAGAGCCTTCATTTTTAAAATGAATTTTGTCGAAAGTTTGTAGTTAAGGATAGTTTGTCTATTTTTGGTTGCTTATTAACCATTTCACTATTCACTAAATATTAATAGATTATGAAAAGACTAACACTTTTATTTTTGATGATGGCTACCGGACTCTTTATGGTGGCGCAAAATGCAGCTCTGAGGCCGGGACTGTCTGAAGAGCATGCAACGAGCTTCCAGTCCTACGATGGCAAGCCGCTGCAACACTCGGTGGTTGGGCAAACTGCAGTTACGCGGCTTGCGGTTAACTACAAATCAACCGATGCGATTACGATTATCAATATCGGTACTTCTGCCAACGCCTATGGTGCAGCCGGCGGTAGCAAATCCAACCTGATGGTTAACAACGACCTCAACACCATTAGCTGTATCCACCGCATGGGTGGTGCCCTGGATCCGGGTGGCTACAGCGGCGACCTGGGTTACGATGTGTCTAAAGATGGCGGGATGACCTGGAACGTTATGACCGAAGTTTACACTGCCAAACAAAATGCCGGTGGACAGTATTACATCGATGCTGCTCGGTATCCGCACAATGCAATCTACAATCCGATAGGCAACACCGATCCCGACGAAGCGTACGTTGCATATTTTGCAGCCACTACGGCTGGCAGCAATGAAGGCTGGGGCGGTGTGTGTTTTGGCAGAGGTAAAATTGGCGATCCTACCGACACCACCTACAATTTTATCAACACCATTCCGGGTTCAGGAATTTATAACTATGTTCCGCAAGGGTTTACAATATCAAAAGGAGATGGTTTCTGGGGTATTGATGGCAATAGAAACTGGACCAGTGGCGCTCAGGTTTACGAGGGAAGTCTGATCGTTACACATGGTGTCTGGAATACCGATATTTTGGATTTTGAAGCCACTCAATTCTTGCTTGAAATGACAGGCCCGGCTGACGCTTCGCCAGCGGATTATAAAGTAGAGTTTTCGCCTGACGGGCAAATTGGTTACGTGATGGCGTTGATGGATATTGGTGAAGTTCCTGTTTCTTCAGGTCAATCTTACTATCCGGTGCTTTTCCGCACCGAAGATGCTGGCCTCACCTGGACGGATCCTATTCCGGTAGCTTTGGCTGGTGAAGACGGGATTCCCGGCATTCTCAACTTCCTTTCCGATGAAGAAATTGCCGAGCTTTACGATCCACCTTATCCCGACCGTGAACAAATACCTTTCACCACCTCTTTCGATGGTGATATCAGTGTAGATCATTTCGGCAATCCACAAATTGCTGCTATTGTCGGTATTACAGGCTCCACGCCTTATTCGATCGTTTCGGGACGCTCTGCTGTTTCAGGATATCTTTTTGCAGGTGCATTCCTTATCTCGTCGAATAATATGGGTGAAGAAGGTAGCTGGACTGCCCGTCTGATGGGTCGTCCCTCTAATTTTAGAGGAAACTTTGGCGAACTTTCTGAAGACAACCGCATTCAGATTGCCCGCGATGCGTCGGGAACAAAGATGTTTGTGGGTTGGTGCGATACCGACACTACGATATCTTCCGAAAATAACGCCCCCGACATCTGGTGCCGCGGCTATGATATTATAGCCAACACACTCACTGCCGATGCCACCGTTAATCCGGAGCCGACGAATGTTACCTGGGGCTCTGAAGCTACTTTCCAGACTTATTTCTTTGGCATGGCCAATGAAACTTTTGATGATGGGCTTGGCAACTACACCGTTCCGTTCTTTTATCAGGAATTGGAAGGTGGTGACCCGGCTTTGGGAGTACAACTCAAATACATCCAAGACTTTAAGTTTACTGATGCTGATTTTACCGTGGTGGGAATTGAAAATCCTACACCGATGGTGCAGCTCGCTAACATGGAGGTGAGCCAGGTAATGCCCAATCCGGCTACAGCCAAAGCACGGCTTGCCATTAGCCTAAACGAACCGGCTTCGGTTTCCGGCAAGATTACCAATATGATGGGACAACAAGTTTCCACCTTGCCTGCCCGCCGCCTACTGGCTGGTAGCAACGAACTGGTACTGGATGTAAATGGTTTGAGCGCAGGAATTTATTTCTGTACGCTCACCTCAGGCACCGAATCCGTTACCCGTAAAATGATTGTGAAGTAAGCTTAGCGCGAGGCGCATGGCGCAAGGCAGTTGATTGCTGTCTTGCTTTTCATTTAAAAATTAAAGACCGCGGCATCTATGTCGCGGTCTTTTTTTGTAATAGATTTCTCCCCATAATTCCCACATTCCCTTGCCAATCGTGTCATTTCGGTTAGGAAGACAAAAAAAGTTAGTCAACATAACGATATGACAAAGCGATTTTCATTGACCAAAAATGCGATTAAATGTAACAATAGATTTCTCCTTCAAAATTTACTTCGCAAATTTTTCAGTCGAAATGACAAGTGTCACGATGTAGATGAGGGAGGCGGGATTGGGCGCGCAGCGCCCAATCCCGCCTACCCCCCTGACCACACCGATCGTGTCATTCCGACTGAAAGGAGGAATCTATTGCATTCCAATTATTTACAAAAATTTGTCATTAGTACTGAAAGGAGGAATCTATTGCATTCCAATTATTTACAAGAACTTGTCATTAGTACCGAAGGGAGAAATCTATTTTCTTATTGTAACATATTATTAGTAGTGCCGAAGATGATTCTATAGTAGGTCGTTTGAGAATCAACCGTGTCATTTCGAGTCTCCAGACCAAAAAAATGGCCCACATAACGATATGACAGAACCGTTTTCAT
>CAZTCX010000272.1:0-3116 GCA_964612515.1 uncultured Lentimicrobiaceae bacterium
CGTAGGTGTAAGTGCCTGTGGGGGCAATTACGGCATTATCAAAATAAAAAGTTTGCTGCGCATCGTCTTCTACGCGGGTAATATTGCCCACGGGGTCATAAGCATAGTTAAGGTCTTGCAAAATGTCGCGGCCACTGTTGCGGGTGGTAAGTAAGCGGGTCAGCCTGAAAGTTTTTTCATCGTATTCGTATTTAGTTTTGCTATTGTTGCCAAAATAAATTTCGGTACGTTGCCCCTTTTCGTTGTAGTTAATATCACGAACAAAATCCGTCCAACTTGTGGAATCCCGCAACCGGGCTTGCACGCTCTCCAACAAACCGGCCTTGTTGTAGCTGTGGGCTATCACCGAGTTGTCGGGCTTAGTTATGTTTATGGGGCGGTTCATAGCATCATAGGTAAAACTCTGTGCAAAAATTTCTGTTTCCAGTGCCGGGCTACTGTTCCAATCGATGGTTTGTTTGTAGTCATGGCACAATTGCTTCGCCAAAGATAATAAGTTTCCTTTAAAGTTGTAGGCCGTAAAATGTGTTTTCCCGCTTTGGTCGTACTGCTCGGCTATCTGGCCTTTTTGGTTGTTGCTTGCGCTGGTGCCATACACCGTTTTTTCGACAAGATTAACCACAAAGGCACCAAGGCACAGAGATGTTTCGATTGGTCGCTGCAATGCATCATAACTATTTCTTGTTTCCCGGTGTTGGTTGTCCCAAAAGCGTATTGGCTTGCCGGCCACATCGTTGAGCAGCCATCGCCTGCCGCTGTCGATATTATAGGTGTAAATGGGCTCGCCGGTCATATTATAAATGTTTTCGGTCATATATGATTATATTTGGCAAAAGACAATTAGATTTGGTGCTGATCATTTGTCTTAGTAACTTAATTTTAATTTCTTCTGATGTAAACATGATGGTTTAAACTATTTCATTTTTTTAGGTCATTTATAAAGGCAATGGTAAATAACATAGCTGATAGAAAACTCATGATAAAATACCATCCAATATTTTCTTTAATTTCTAACCAGTTCAACGGTCTTTCCATTGCAAATGTAGGTCCACTACCAATATACTTATCTTTTACAATGATAAGGATAAACGTTACTAAAAAGATAATGAGATAAAACCTGCTAATTTTATGCTTATCTTTTGATATGTTTCCCATATTCGCAAATTAAAAAATTAAAGATTTTTTATTTCTCAATTTATTATGAATTTAATCTCCCTTCATTTTTTTGTTTTTGATTTATTTTCTAAAACGTCCATTCTGATAATAGGATCAATTGGTTTTTGTAAATATGTATTATCTGCTGGAATTGTTGGTAAATTTCCATAATTTCGTTCTTGAATTACACTATTAGGTGCATTTTCTTTAAATAAATTATATGCTGTAAAGAAGAAACGTGTTATTTCTGAATAGACTGATGAGTAAGGATTATTTATTGGCTCAACGCCTGGTATATTACTCATCATGAATTCTAATCCAATTCCAGTGGCTGTAGGATAGGTTGCAACAATTCCCTGTGCAGCCTCGTATGCCAGGCCGGCCTCTTCGGCAGCGGCTAAAGTGCCTTTTGCCAAATACGGAACAGAAGCCTTTATGCCTTCAACAGCCAAAGGAATCAGAGATTCAATCAATATGGAACCGGCTACTGCTCCACCGGAAAACAGTATTGGATATAATGCAAACTTTTCAACATCTTCTTTGAAGGTGGATTTTGCAGGTTCAAATGGTTTCCAATTATCCTCGTTTAGATAGTAATAGTCAGTAGCATGCAAATTATCATGTGTTGAGACATCCTGTTTTAATATTATAAACTCATCCGAAGTGTAAAGGGATAAATCCTGTCGATCTGGATACCAACTTTCAGTCAGTTGCTGATTGTAGTTCCATTTGATTTCGGGTTTGGTAGGCGGATGTGTTTGATCCACCTCATCCTCGCTCTGCATTCCCGTTGGATCAGCGTATCGTAAAGGATTATTCTTCACATAAACATACATATTAGCCCCATCCACAAGACCTGCCGGGTCGGTGCTTATCCAGCGGCATAGCCACCCGGCGTAATACCTGGCTCCATAGTAATACAATCCCGTTTCTTCATCCCTTTCTTTTCCAACATACTTGTAGCGTTTTAAAGAAACCTCAGTTTCTGTTCTGCCGCTGCGGTAGCTCGTTGTGCCAAAAGGATGGTACTCCTCGTAGGAAATAATAGCTGCGTTTTTATCCAGCTCTAAACATGCGCTTCCTAAATGATTATCGTACTGGTAGCGGATGGTTACACTATCTTGGGTTTCGACGATTCCGCCGCTACTTCCTGGTACGGTGTCGATGATGGCTATGCGCTTGCTTCCATCGCTTATGTGCAGGGTTTCTCTGCGGGTGTTCTCCACTCCGTTGGTGGTTTTGGTGTAAACCTCGTATCCTCCCAGGTAAATCCTCTCTTCTTTTATTCCCCCGGTTTTCTCGATTATCTTGCGCACACGCTCGCCGCTGGCATCGTAAACATACCAAACATCGCCACCTCCGCCCAGGTCGGTTTGTTTAAGGCGGTCGGCGTAGTCGTATTGCATGGAACTTAAATGCGGCATAGCCGTGGTGTTGCCGTGGGCATCGTAGTGGTAAACATCGGTGCGGCCATCGTGGTTGAGCAGGCGGTTGGTATTATTATCGTAGTAATAATCACGCGTCCAGTAGCTCTTGCTTTTCGTTTGCAGGATGTTGCCCAGGGCATCGTAGGTGTATTGCTGTGTGTAGTTTTGCATGGCGTTGGCAGCGGGGTTGGGCAGGGCAATATTGTTGGCAAAATCATTGTGTGTGGGCATGGCCAGTGCTTTCATTTCACGGCCGGTGGCCTCGGTAAGACGGTACAGAGCATCGTAGGTGTATCTGCCTTCGGGAGCAATTACGGCACTATCAAAATAAAAAGTTTGCTGTGCATCGTTGGCTATGCGGGTAATGTTGCCCACGGGATCGTAAGTGTAATTCAAATCCTGCAACACATCCTGCCCTTTGTAGCGGGTGGTGAGCAGGCGCGTTAGGCGGAAGGTAAGGGTATCGTAAGTGTAGGCGGTTTTTGAGTCGTTGCCAAAATAGATGTCCGTGCGCTGGCCTTTTTCATTATAGTT
>CAZTCX010000273.1:0-3050 GCA_964612515.1 uncultured Lentimicrobiaceae bacterium
TCGCCCTACACCTGGCTCGAAGAATATACGCCCCGACAAAAATGGATCGGCGGCTTCAAAAAAGATGGCGAGCCGGTGACTTCTTTGGATGGACTGCACGCTCACCTCGATGCACATTTTACAATGATCGATGCGCCTTTCAAAGTTCCCTTTGTGATACGGGAAACCCGCAACAAATTCCAGCACACGCTTTCGGAATTTACCGTGTGGGAGAAAAAGCGATGAAGCAATCGTAGCTTCTGGAAAATCATTTAGGAATGTCTTTTTCATCCCGTCAGGGATGCAATATGGGTAGAAAACATACGTCAATCAGATATTCCGTCCCGTACGGGACGGGATTTGGGGTCATGATTACATTTCTACCCGTATTATGTGCCTATCGGCACAAGGGGATGTTTCAGATTTTATCGCATCAGGTTTTTGTATTTGAAGGCTCATTTTGATCACCCGAATTTCTTAATCACTGCTTTTCAAAATTAAAATTTGTGCTACACAAACATCCCGCTAGGGATGCAATATGGGTAGAAAGATTGCGTCAACCGGGTATTCCGTCCCGTACGGGACGGGATTTGGGGTCATGATAACATTTCTACCCATATTATGTGCCTGACGGCACAAATCTACGCTTCCGTATTCTTCGACATTCCGACCGGATTTGACGTCTTATGATATGAATCCCATTACTCACTGTCGTAATCAATGGGCTTGAAAATGTAACGTTCGTCAAAATCTATTTCAAAATGCTTTAAAAAATCGTGATACTCCTCCAAAAAGGTTTTTGCCCGATGGTGTTTCTCTTGGTTTTTAATGTAATCGATCACAGCATTTACCTGGGACTTGCTATATGAAAATGCGCCATACCCTTCTTGCCATGAAAATCGACCTTTTACAAAACCTTTTTTATTGATCCACGTCGATGAATCGCCTTTAATATCCTGCATTAGGTTTGAAAGTGATTGTGTTGGGCGCATTCCAAAAAACACATGCACATGATCAGGCATTCCATTTATTGCTAAGACTTTGTGCCCATGATTTGAAATTATCCCATTCACATATTTATACAACTCCTCTTTCCATGAATCACGAATAACAGAGTCCCTGTTTTGCACCGTAAAAATAGATTGGATGTGGATTTGTGTATAGGTATTTGCCATGATGTAAGCGATGTTTCAAGAAATGAAAATCTTCTATTTGTTTCTAAAGTGGTCAATCATAAATTCTGCAGGAAGCTGTTGATCGGCGTTGGGGTGGAGGTTAGTCCCAGCTTTCGGCGCAGGCGCGTACGGGCCAGGTTTATCGAGTCGATGCTTTGCCCGGTTATGTTTGCAATCTCTTTGGTGGACATATCGAGATAAAGAAAGGCACAGAGCCGGTGTTCGTTCAAGGTTAGGTTGGGGTATTGGTCGTTGAGCTTCTGATAAAATTCGCGGTTCACATCTTTAAAGCGCAGGTTAAAATCCGTCCAAAAGTCGTTGTTGGCATTGTCGCGCAAATCAGCAATCATGCTATTCACAACCTGGCTTTCTTCCTTTTTTAGATTTCGGCTGGTAGTCTTTAGGTAATTAATAATCTTATTGTTCGTCTCTTTTATCTTGATCAACTGCATGAGATAAGCGACCATCTCCTTGTTTTTCCCTTCCAGTTTGGTTTGAAGGGTATGATGTTCCTGAGAGGCTTTTTTGATTTTGGACCGGTGATTTACGACGATGAGTATTAGCAGCACGATTACCAGCAGAAACAATAAAATGATGATGATGCTTACCGACAGTCGTTGCTGATTTTTCCGCTTTAGCGCATCCTGCTCTTTTTCGAGGGCGAAGTTTTTTTCGATGATCTTAATCTTGTCCGTGTTTATCCGCATGTAAAGGCTGTCGGTGGCGCTTTTGTATTTTTCGTAGGAGGCAAGCGCTTCCTCGAAATGTTTGTCACGTACCTCGAGTTTGTATTTGAAATAATAATAGGAGATGAATATTTCGATATTGTTTTTAAGAAAGCCATCCTTTTGCAGCCGATCAAACATCCTCAGGATGATTTCTTCGTCCTGGATTTTTCCCATCAAAAAAAGATTAACGCCAATGCGGGCAATCTCTTCCGGGAAATCCACCTCCGGCATCAGTTCAACTATTTTATTCAGATAAACATTTACAGAGTCGTGCATCTCTTCTTTCCAAAACCGCATCACCATGTCGTTGTACAAAGAGAGAAGATATTTTTTGTTGCCGATCTCCCCGTAATAATGCAGCGCTTTATGCACATACCACGCGTATCGGCTGATGCTGTATCGGCATCGCTGCTAAACGACGCCAGATTGCTGTAGGCGTTTGCCATACAGGCGTAGTCGTTGTTTTCGATACCTATTGCCAACGATTCGTTGATGTATTTTTAGGCAACATCCGTTGATTTTTGCATGGCATAAATCACACCGATCTGATTGAGCGCGTAGGCTTCCACAGTTTGATTGCCAACCTTTTTGTTTAATTTCCGGAGTTGCATAAGTTCTTCGATGGCGTCGTCGTAGCGCAAGGCCATCCTGAAAAGGGAAGCTTTGTTGTAATAGATTTTGAGTCGCACGGTGTCGTCGGTGGTGATGCTGTTCAGTTCGTCGAGCGTTTGCAGTGAGGCATCAAATTTCCCTGTTTCCATGTAGAGGCTGCCCAACATGAGCATGAAATTCCCGACTTCTTTCTGATCTTTATTAATTTTTGCCTGATTGAGCCGCTCCCTGGTTTCTACAATTTTATACTCCAGTTTGCTTTTGGTGTGTTCTCTGATCAGGCTTTCGATGATATTTGAATCGACAGATTCTAATGTGTCTGCTACATTCGGGCTTTGAGCCTGGCACAAATTGCCAGGAATAATCAGCAAAAGCCAGGATAGTATCAATCCCTTCAAAACAAGCGATATTCGGTAACGTATCGTTTTCATCAGCCACAAAATTAGAGAATTTCGGCTAAACATCACCATTACGTTGTCATCTGGTTTTTAAAAATGAACTTTAGAAATCTGGCGGTTTATTTCAATTAAAACCCAACTTTTCTAACGTTTTTCTA
>CAZTCX010000274.1:0-2967 GCA_964612515.1 uncultured Lentimicrobiaceae bacterium
GCTATTGGCGTGGGTGGCGCCGATGCAGTGGATGTGATGGCCGGAATGCCATGGGAGCTGAAGATGCCCCGCATCATTGGTGTGAAACTTACCGGTAAACTCAGTGGATGGACTTCCTCCAAAGACGTCATTCTTAAAGTGGCGGGAATCCTTACGGTAAAAGGCGGGACGGGTGCTATTGTAGAATATTTTGGCCCGGGAGCCGAACACCTGAGCTGTACCGGAAAAGGAACTATTTGTAACATGGGCGCCGAAATTGGCGCCACCACTTCTTTATTCGGCTACGACCGTCGCATGGCCGACTATCTGCGGGCAACAGGACGTGCTCAGGTCGCTGACGCTGCCAATAAAATTGCAGATCATCTTACCGGTGACCCGGAGGTTTATAACGATCCTGAAAAATATTTCGATCAGGTTATCGAAATTGATCTTTCTAAACTGGAGCCGCATATCAATGGACCTTTTACACCCGATCTGGCTACCCCGGTATCTGAATTTGCACAGGCTGCGCGCGACAATAACTGGCCACTGAAGTTGGAAGTAGGCTTGATAGGTTCCTGCACCAACTCCTCCTACGAAGATATTACGCGAGCCGCTTCGGTGGCACAACAGGCGCTCGACAACGATTTGGAAGTGAAATCGGAATACACCGTTACGCCCGGCTCAGAGCAAGTACGTTTTACGGTAGAGCGCGATGGCTACCTCGACATCTTCGAAGAAATTGGTGGTGTGGTGCTGGCCAATGCCTGTGGTCCTTGCATTGGGCAGTGGGCGCGGCATAATGCAGACAAAAAGGAGAGAAATTCTATCATGACTTCCTTCAACCGCAACTTTGCCAAACGCAACGACGGAAACCCCAACACGCATGGCTTTGTGGCTTCTCCGGAAATAGTAACAGCTTTTGCCATCGCCGGCACCCTCGAATTTAATCCGCTCACCGATAGCCTTATTAATAAGAAAGGAGAAAAGATAAAACTCAAAGAACCGCAGGGCATCGAACTACCCATAAAAGGATTTGATGTGGAAGACAACGGCTATCAGGCACCAGCCGTCGATGGCAGCGGAATCAATGTGGAGGTGCTTCCCGATTCCGACCGTCTGCAGCTTCTTACACCTTTTGCTCCCTGGGAAGGTCACGACATAAAAGGACTTCGATTATTAATAAAAGCAAAAGGCAAATGCACCACCGACCACATTTCGATGGCAGGACCGTGGTTGCGCTTTCGCGGACATCTTGATAATATTTCAAACAATATGCTCATTGGCGCCGAAAATGCCTTTACAGGAAAAACCAATCTGATCAAAAACCAGCTTAACGGAAAATACGATGCAGTGCCAGCCGTGGCAAGAGCTTACAAAGCGCAGGGAATTGGAACCATTGTGGTGGGCGACGAAAACTACGGTGAAGGTTCCTCCCGTGAACATGCCGCCATGGAGCCGCGTCATCTGGGTGTGCGGGCAGTGGTGGTGCGCAGTTTTGCTCGCATCCACGAAACCAACCTGAAAAAGCAGGGAATGCTCGCCCTTACCTTTGCCGACAAATCCGATTATGATAAAATTCTTGAGGACGATACCTTCGACATTACCGGTCTCGAAACTTTTGAGCACGGGCGTCCGCTGCAGCTCATCGTTCATCATGCCGATGGCACCACCGACAGGATGGAAATGCTGCACACCTACAGCCCTATACAAATAGAATGGTTCAAAGCCGGATCGGCGCTTAATCTTATCAGGAAACGGAATGATGCATAGCGCGTGGCGCAGAGAGCATGGCGCATGGCTCGTGAAGCCATGCATTTGATAAGAGGAAACCGGCGATTGGTGATTTTCGGCCACCTATTATTTTACTACCTATAATTTCACAACATTCATTAGCCAGCAAGAATTGAGAATTGCTGGCCATAGACTCTGAATTGTGAGCGTAGAACTTCTTGTTTGTAGATTTTTTACCCAAAATTTGGGTAATCACATCCACAAAGCAATCTTCTGCTATTTTTTATATTAAAAAACTAAAACCCACCATGCCAGCGACTTAATGTCTGATAAGGTTTGTTTTTTGTTTTCAAAATTTCTGGCACGATCCTCTCATTTGCCATTTTCAGATTATGATTTGAAAATAAAATGTTAAACTAAAAATTAAAAGCCATGAACAAACTACAGCTAAAAGGTAACTGGAACACAGTGAAAGGAAATTTGAAACAAAAGTATGCAGACCTCACCGATGACGATCTGTTGTATACTGAAGGAAAAGAAGACGAACTGTTAGGTCGCCTACAAAAGAAAACCGGCGTAGCAAAAGAGGAACTTATTGACCAAATTAAAAACATGAAATAGTTATGAGATCAATATTGTATATCATCGCAGTAATCCTGATTATTGGCTGGATCCTCGGATTCTTTGTTTACACAGCCGGTGGATTGATCCACATCCTGTTAGTATTAGCTGTTATCTCTATTTTGATTTCGCTGATCCGCGGATGACGCCCATGAATATTTGAAAATTAGAACGAAGGTTGATTAAAAAAAAGTTTAAAATTTAAAGATTCATTGTATGAAAACACGAGTTAAAATCTTTTCGATAGCACTTTTATCACTGTTTTTTATCGCCACCGCTTGCAACAATGCACCGCAACGCGACGAAAGCAATGATAATACCGAACAACTACACCAGAATCGCCAGGAAGCTTTGGCAGGGTTGCGTGCTGACATTAATCGTCTGGAAGCCAATATTGACGCCACCCTCCGCGATAAACCTGACGATTTTCAGGATCGTATGCAAGAGTCGCTCGATAACATCAAAGAACGTATTGATGATTTTGAAGATCAAATGAAAGAGACGGGCGAGGCTATTGATGCACAAACCCAACGTGCCATAAACAATATGAAGCGCGAAACCCAGCAGCTCGAAGATCGTCTGGACATTTGGAGCGATAGTGACTGGGAGGAATTTAAAGCCAACTTTAACGAC
>CAZTCX010000275.1:0-2947 GCA_964612515.1 uncultured Lentimicrobiaceae bacterium
CGGGCAGCTTTTCGACAAGCTGCGTTTCAATGCATATTACATAAAGCACGACCGGCAGTGGTACCGCTTTTTGTCGCATGCGTTGCTGCATGCCGACCTGGCGCATCTGGCAATAAACATGCTGGTGTTTTGGTCGTTTGCCAGCGTGGTGATGACTTTCTTTGGACGCGACTTTGGCTCAATGGCTACAGTCGTTTTTCTTGGACTTTATGTCGGAGGAGTTATTTTCTCGTCGGTTTATGATTATTTCAAACATTCGGAAGATATTTATTACTCGGCGGTGGGTGCTTCGGGGGCAGTTTCGGCAGTGGTTTTTTCGAGCATCATTCTTTATCCAGACGGTAGGATTTTTCTGTTTTTCATCCCGATCGGAATCCCATCCTGGATTTTTGGAATTCTTTATCTGGCCTATTCGGCGTATATGGGCAAACGCGGCGGGAGCAACATCGGGCATAACGCGCACTTCTGGGGAGCCGTTTTCGGAATCGCCTACACCATCATCATCAATCCGGATTATGTGGCAGCATTTTTCAGGCAGTTGGGGATTGGATTTTGATGTTGCAGCTTAACGTTTCTATCTCCTCCACCGCTTGCCCTCAGACTTTCGAGCGTCCGAAGGATCTCGCTATTTGCATTCGAATAACTAATTCTTAAGGTCATAGAAAATGTCTTTTTTTGCCTCACCCCCGACCCCTCTCCAATTGGAGAGGGGAGCACTTCTGTCGGGATTTGCGGGAGTTTACCGGGTGAAGCGTTTCGTTTGGGTTTTCATGCTAAACCACGAATGCCCTCAGGCTTTCGAGCGTCTGCAGTACCTCGCTATTTGCATTCGAATAACTAATTCTTGAAGAGAGAGAATTTTCTTTTTTGCCTCACCCCCGACCCCTCTCCAATTGGAGAGGGGAGCACTTCTGCCGGGCTTTATGGGAGTTTACCGGGCGAAGCGTTTCGTTTGGATTTTCCCGCTAAACCACGAATGCTCTCAGACTTTCGAGCGTCTGCGGGATCTCGAAACGTCTTTAGGAAATAATGTATTACGGCCTTTCTCATTTTGCTCTCTGTGCTTTTCTTTCTTTGCGCCGATCATACCATGTGGCTTTTTTATCATCATTTTGCTTGCCGGGCAGTATGGTGGCTTTTAATCCACTCACCACGGTTTTAGCCAGATAATTAAATATCGACCGCTCCTTGTCGCGCTCAAAGTACATCACCGCAGTGTCGGCAGGATTTTGGTTGGTATTTTTGATTATAACATTAGCAATCAGACTCAGGAAACCGCTTTTATCTTCTTTTTTTACCGAATTATCTTTTAATATAGCTGCCTTCAAATTGGCATAGTTTAAAACCATTAGCCCTGTGGCAGATTCTTCTCCGGCATCGGCGTGAAGCCATAATGAGTTGATGGTGCCTTCCTCTATTTTGATACCCTGCGTAGGTACAATCATCTGGTTGAAACCGGTTGCCGGCATGGATCCCATGTTTGCATTAAAACTAAAATCGGCACTTTGGATGTTTGTAGGAAACATAATTTCTACCTTCATTTTACCTTCATCGAAAAAGATGGCTTGCACATCCCACATCATGGCGCCGCGACGGCTGATGACCGACGCGATGTTGGTGACATTATAAATAGTCCCGTAAAGCCGCCCGATGGGTACCTCGCCCACCTCGACGGCGTATGGATCGAGCTGCTGGTAAAGGATATTTGCATTTTTAACCTCTACCTTTTCAATGTCCAGCGGCAAGGGCAAGGCAGCCAGCATCTGCTGCGGAAGCTTGGGACGCCGGCTATGATCGAAAGGAACATTTTTATCGCGATAAGCTACCAGCCTGGCTTCATCGATTATAATATTCCTGATGTGAAGGGTGTCGTCGGCAACGAAATTTCCCAAATCAAAATCATGAATTTCCAGCACTGGCACCTTAAGCTCCATCCGATCGGTCTGATAACCCACTTTTCGTCCAAATTCCTTCTTGTCGAATAAGGGCATCAATTCGGTGTCTTTGATAGTAATAATGGAATCTCCACCTTTAATGGAAACATCCGCCGCTTTGATCTGATAAAACCCTTTGGGCAGTTGGTAGCTGATGGCACCCAGATGTATTTCGGTGCGCGCAAAGGCATCTGCGGCAAGTGCTTCGGCAACTTTATCAAAAGGAAGATCAATTTTACGAATGGTAATATCGATATCTCCAACAGCCATCTGTTCGAGGTTTTGCGGCCGCAGCATCCGGCTAAAGCTGCCATCGGTGAGGATGAAGCGACGGATGGTAATTCCTTTTATTTTTTGAACAGAAGAAGCAGTATCAGCTTTTTGAGATTTCTGCATTTCTTTAGCCACCTGCTTTTCGGCATCGGTAAGATGCTCGATCATTATAATGTGTGGCTCGCTGATGCGGAGGGTGCCCAGATGAATTTTTTTAAGATTAAAAGAGATGTTCCTGGCCAGACCATTCACCGACAGCTTTTCTATTTCAGCATCAAAAACTACCGGATGACTGAACCGCAGCGAATCGGATCCATCAAAAAACGATTGACGGGGTTTTATTTTTAAATCATGAAAAACCACTGAAACCGACAACATATCAATATTGATGTCGCTGTAGCTGATATCATACACTTCGCTGATGGGCTGCTCCTTGTAATACTTCGCCAGCATCTTGTCGGCAATGGATTCAGCATTGTAGTTGATGTAAACTAACGCCCCAACAATGACTACCAAAAGGATCGCCAGAATGATACCGAGCACTTTTAAAAATTTTCGCATAAAAACAAAGACGATGTTTGATGATATTAAAGCCGGTCAAAGATAGACAAAGAACGCAGCTTTTGAATACTGTCGAATATTTGATTGATCGCCACGCGAAAAACTCCTTTTTTTACCTCACCCCCAACTCCTCTCCAAATTGGAGCTACGGTGTAGACACAAATAAAATGGGGTAAGGA
>CAZTCX010000276.1:0-2934 GCA_964612515.1 uncultured Lentimicrobiaceae bacterium
GCTGGCTATGGAGATTATTTTATTTTTGAGAAAGGAACCTACATCACCGACGATCATTACTTTATTAATACCATTGCCAACATCCCTACAATAAACATAATCCATCTGGAGCCGGCGTCCGTCAACGGTACTTTTTATGATCATTGGCACACAACGACTGACGACATCACACAAATAGATCCTGCCACACTAAAAGCCGTGGGGCAAACGCTGCTGACCGTGATTTATCAGAAGGGGTTTTAGATTAATCAGGCCA
The DNA here is from genome assembly GCA_964612515.1 of uncultured Lentimicrobiaceae bacterium. Taxonomy (GTDB): domain Bacteria; phylum Bacteroidota; class Bacteroidia; order Bacteroidales; family 4484-276; genus SABY01. Next base: position 257 of record CAZTCX010000276.1, read on the forward strand.
GATTTTGCATGAAAAATTACAAATTTCAGCCTGTTTTTCTTTTCTCCAATTATTGCCGGAGCAAATCGCGGTAGTCGGCGAGGGAGTGCAAAGGCTCAAACGCTGCTTCAGATGACAAACGGGCAAGATCGGAAAATCCAAGGATACGGGCTTGTTGCAAATATTCGATGGCAAGTTGTGGGTTGTTTTTTTTCATCATTACGATGGCACTCAGGTAGGCGTGTTCCGGGTTGAGCGGCTCAATGCTACGATAAATGTCGAGCAGTTTTTCGGCCTGTGGCAAGTTATTCTCCTCAATTGCCTGCCTGGCAAACATGTAACTCAACAGCCCGTTGAAACCCAGCAACCTGCTGTGAAGCCTGCGCGTATAGATATCATCGGAGGCTTGCCGGAGGTCGCTGATCTCTTTTTTCCACCAATCGAAATCCTTTTCGGTAAAGGCGTGTAGAAAATTGTTTTGCATTCCAATCTCTTTTTCGAGCGAACGCACCATTAGCCCCAGTTGCTCCTTGTAGGCGGCGTTGGTGCGAATAGTGCCGAGTTGCTTTTTAAAATCTGCTACATTCCTTATTCCATCAAAAACGGCGATGGCGCGCTGTGCTGTTTCGGAAGCATCAAAATATTGGTTGTTGCTAATCTGGTCATTGATTTTATTTTGATAAAAACTATATGCTTTCTCTGTAAATGCGGCATTATCCGCCTTTATCTTTTTCAGACTGACAGCATAAAAGGCTTCGCGCATGGCATCAACGGGGGGCCAATTGTGGTCGCCTTCAAAGATGATTAATTGGTTGCCAAATCCATTGCGCGTAAGAAACCGGTCGTTGTTAATAAGCTCATTGAGATTAAAATCTTCATATCCAGCCATTCCTACATAGTAAAAGTTGGCTGCAGGTTTTTCCTGCAATTCCGGGAAACCAGCTCCGGCACCAATTACCGCGACCACATCGTGCTTCTCGAGGCCAATGGACACCGCCACACGCGCTCCTCCTGAAAATCCCATTGCTACGATATGCTGCATGTCGATGCGCGCTTTTGGTTGGATTTCCCGCCGCATTTGCTGATAAATTTCGAGCCCTTCGGAAATGTTTTGTCCGTTGCGCGAGCGGTTGGAGGCCACCAGCACAAAGCCAAATTCTTCAGCCAGACTTTTGTATTTATTAATGACATAGCTTCCACGTGCGTGAGGATCGAATGCGAAAATTATTGGCCAACCTGCAGGTGGCGTGGTTGCCGCGGGTACAAAATATTCGAACGCAGATGTGGGAGTCTTTTTTACCGGAACGGCTGAAGCTACAGCATCATCGGGTTCAATGGTTTCACCAATCTCCGTTGCTGCCGTATCAGCCGGCGCTGTGGTGACTGTCTCAGTAACCTTTTTGTCATTGGATTGATTCCCCGAATTATTGCAGGCAACAGCCAAAAGCAACAAAATTGCAGGGAAAATCAGGAATAGTAGTTTCTTCATAATTATAATAAATCATTAGCCAGATTTGCCAGGTCGGAGCGCTCGCCTTTTTCGAGGCGGACGTGGGCATGTAGCTCGTGGTGTTTGATGCGATCGATGAGGTATGAAAGTCCGTTGCTCTGGGCGTCGAGGTAGGGTGTATCGATTTGGTAAATGTCGCCGGTAAAAACGATTTTGGTTCCCTCGCCGGCGCGCGTGATGATGGTTTTCACTTCGTGGGGTGTCAGGTTTTGCGCTTCGTCCACGATAAAAAATACGTTGGAGATACTGCGCCCGCGGATGAAGGCCAGCGCCTGGATTACCAGCTTTTCACTTTCGAGGGCGCCAGTGATGTTTTGAAATTCCTTGTCGTGCTCGCCATATTGATTTTGGATAAATTTCAGATTATCATAAAGTGGCTGCATGTACGGGTCTATTTTTGACTTAAAGTCGCCGGGCAAGAAGCCAATGTCTTTGTTGCTCAAAGGCACAATGGGGCGTGCAAGGTAAATTTGCTTGTAGTTTCGGCGCTGGTTCCATGCACCAGCCAGAGCTACGAGTGTTTTGCCGGTGCCAGCTACTCCCTGCAGCGTCACCAGTTTGATGTTGGAATTGGTAACGGCGTGAAGCGCAAAAACCTGCTCGGCATTGCGCGGCGTAATTTTGGAAATCTGATGTTTATCGAGACGCTCCACGAGCTGACTGTGCGGATTATACCACCCCAACGCAGAGGCGCTGTTGGCTTGTAAAATCAAATATTGGTTGGGCGCCGGAAGCTCGATACCCAGATCGGTGTATTCGCACAGCCCTTCGCTATAGAGGCGGCTGATGCCACGGGGATCAACATTTTCGTAGCGCGAAATGCCGGAGTAAAGCGAATCGAGGTTTTCAATTTTGCCGGTCATAAAATCTTCGGCGGGCAGATTGAGGGCTTTGGCTTTTATCCGTAGATTCACATCTTTGGTCACCATCACAACTTTGCGATCGGGATATTGCTGCCGGAGCTGCAGCGCCGCATTCAGGATACGATGATCCCCTTTTCGCTCACCGAAAACTTTCTCAGCGTCAAGCGTGGTAAAACCCATTTCGTTCATCACTACTTTAAAACTCCCTTTGTTGCCATTGTCTAGTGGTATCCAGTTGCTCAACGATGTATTGTCGGAGAGTCGATCCATCATGCGGATAAACTCGCGCGCCTCGAAGTTGATGGTGTCATTGCCTTTTTTAAACT
>CAZTCX010000277.1:0-2892 GCA_964612515.1 uncultured Lentimicrobiaceae bacterium
TCGTCGTTCTGGTGATTTCTACCGGACGGCTTCCGGCACAGAATACGGCGATAATCGATTCGCTGCGCCATCGTGCTGATCAGGCTTCCGGCGATTCGGCTCGGGTGCATGAGTATGTGGAACTATCCAAAACAATTGTTGCTACAGATATTGAAGAGGCGCTGCAGGTGGCGCAGCAAGCAATGGATGTAGCAGAAAAATCGGGTGACTAAAAACTAATCGCATACGCTTGCCTCAACTTTGGTAATGCATACTTCATCAATGGCCTGCTGGAGCTTTCCACGCAATATTATTTACGATACATCGAAATTAATACACGCCTTGGCGATGAAAAGGGTGTTGCTTACGGGCGTATTAATCTGGGCGCGGTGTATCTGCAGTTGCAGCAATACGAGCGTTCGCGCGATTATTTCGAAAAAGCCCTTAATTTCTTTGAGCACTTGCCCGACTCTATTCGCCAGGCTTCGCCCTATCATGAAATGCTCACCATATATAATAACCTGGGCATTGCCTGTCAGAACCTGAAGGAATATGATCTGGCCGAAAAGTACTACCGAAAAGGAATTCTTTTGGCACGGCAGGATGGTAGCAAACCGGAAGAACTCGGCATGTTGCTCAACAACCTTGGGACACTTTTTATCGGACAGGGGTATCCTGAAAAGAGTCTCGAATATCTGCTCGAATCATTCCGATTTCGACAGGAAGCCAACGATTTGGGCGCAATGGGGCAGTCGCACCGCACGCTGGCCGACTATTATCTCGCCATCCACGACGAACGCTCCGCCATTAGTCATCTCAACGAAGGCTATCGGCTGGCTGCCCAGGTCGGCAACATGAGTTTGCTCACCGAAGTGGCGATCAAATTGTTTGAAATTTATCAGCGGCAGGGAAACTCTGATTCAGCGCTGAAATATTATATCGCTTATGCTGATGTCAACGAAAAGCTCAACCGCGAAGAGGCTGCCAACACGCTCACACAATTTGAAATCACGAGCAAATATGAAGAGAGCCGGCAACTGATGCGCCTGGAGCAGCAGCGCAAAGAGCAGCGTTATCTTTTTATCGGGCTTACCCTGCTTTTGATCCTGGCCATTATCAGTCTGCTTTATTTCCTTTCGCACAGCCGCAACAAGCGTTTGCGTTTAAAAGCTGATAACATACGGCTTCTGGCAGAGAAGATGGAGCTTGAAAAGAATAATCTGGAAAAAGAACTCGATATCAAGAAAAAAGAGCTGACCACCAATGTTATGGTTCAGATACAAAAGAATGAACTTATTTATGAAATTGTCCAGAAGCTGCAAAAACAAATGGCAACGGGTCAGCGACCCGACCAGCGGTGGCTGCTTCAAACCATCCGCGACCTGGAGCGTACCCAAGATACTTCAATATGGCAGGAATTTGAGATTCGTTTCGAGCAGGTGCACAATGATTTCTACCAAAAACTCAATGAAATCGACGCCAGCCTTACGCCCAACGAACGGCGTTTGTGCGCTTTCCTGAAGCTAAACATGAGTTCCAAGGAAATTTCGCTCATCACCGGCCAGTCGCCCCGCACCATCGACGTGGCCAGAACACGCCTGCGCAAAAAGCTCAACCTCACCAATTCCGATACAGGACTTGTCGAATATCTTGCTGCCCTCTGATGAAATCCTCAGCCGGCAGTTCCTCGTTCGGCTTAGGCTGAGCCTAAGCTGTATCTATTTTTGCAGGCTGTGCCTGCTTTTTTTAAGCCTAGTTTCCCCGAAGTAACTGTGCCGGTTAATTACACACTTCTCGAATCTGCAACCATCGAAGTAACCGTGATGGTAAATGATTACACCTTTCCCTATGACATCAGCGAAAGCGGCGAATATGTTGCGATCGTTCCTTTTGGCGGCGGCGGATTGCTGTGGTCAAAATCTGGCGGATTGATGGCGATTGACGGTATTGAACCGGAGATAATTGCCGTTGCGGAAGATGGAACCGTGGCTGGCACCGATCGTAATCCTGAATATAATCCTTCGGGTCTGGAAACAGCTATGGCCGGACTGTGGCATCCACAAAGCGGCCAATGGTCTTTTCTGCCGATCAACCCTGCGGTAGGCGAACCCACAACTTCCGATTATTCATCGGGTTGGGGCATGTCTGCTGACGGCTCTGTCGTTGTCGGAATGCAATATTATCCGAATGGCTCATACAAAGCTTTTAAGTGGACTTCTGCCGGAGGTTACGATATGATTGGCGACCTGGTTTCTGGTGGAAACCGTCCCAATGGCGTGAGCAATGATGGCAGCGTAGTTTTTGGATGGGCTGACTTGCCCGCAGCCTCACGCTCACCAGTCATTTGGGCTGATGGCCAACTGATAGAAGTTGCTCCTGACGAATATGGCGAGGCCAGTGCAGCATCTTCAACCGGCGAATACGTGGTTGGTTATGCAGGTGAAAATGGTTTTATCTGGAATCAGCAAACCGGCGTTGAGTTTTACTCCAACACCCTCAATCCTGGTGCACTTTCGCCGTTAGCAGTGCTGGATGATGGAACAACTTTTGGTTTTACTGCCGAAGGTTTCCCTCCGTTTCCTGATATGCGCCGTGCCTTTGCTAAACTTCCCGGTGAAGATATGATCTCTTTCAACGATTACGCGCAGGCTCGCGGAATGACCGAAGCTTCTGATTGGTTATTTTATAGTATTAATGGTGTAACTCCCGATGGCATGATGTTTATCGGTGCGGGCGTAAATCCCGCCGGCGACAACGTTTCGTTCCTCATCGACTTTGGCGCTGAGCTTCCCCACATTAGTGTAATGCCCGAAAGCATCACCGAAGCGCTCAATCCTGGTCAAAGTGCTACCCAACAAATGGAAATTGAAAATACCGGCAATGCACCGCTCGAATATGCTACTTATATTAATT
>CAZTCX010000278.1:0-2296 GCA_964612515.1 uncultured Lentimicrobiaceae bacterium
GAGTCTCCAGACCAAAAAAATGGCCCACATAACGATATGACAGAACCGTTTTCATAGCCCTAAAGTTATGGCATTACTGAACCTGTCTTTTTAAAATAGATTTCTCCCTCCAAACTCTGCTACGCAGAGTTTTCCAGTCGAAATGACACGCTGTGTTAGGGATTTGGGAAGGAAGGATCGGGCGCTACGCGCCCGATCCTTCCACCCCCTCTGCCTGCGCCGATCGTGTCATTCCGACTGAAAGGAGGTACCTATTGCATCCTAATTATTTACAAGAACTTGTCATTAATAGCGCTGCGAAGAATCTGTTTTTGGAAGTGACGAGAAATCTATTACCACCTTGGATAGCCTTCAGTTTTAGCGAAGCGGAAATTCAACTACAGTAGATACAAAAGAAAACCCAAAAAAAATCAAAGCCAAAAAAAACGAATCATGAAAATCAGCATCGGCTTTTGCCCATGCGCGACCTCATGATCCGTTCTTACTTTAAAACCTCAAACACTTTACAAACTACTAACTCAAACTTAACCTATAAAAAAGGGTATTAAACAGCTTCCAATAGCTGATGAATTTTATTTTTGATCACAAAAAGCTCAACGATTCGGGCTTCATGTTTTAGATAACAAAGTCCTTTCTTCTTGTCCAGGCGGTGGAGATAGCTAAGGTTGATTACATTTTGCCGGCTAATTCTAAAGAACTTCCCCTCCTCCAGCATCTCCATCAATTTGCCTATCTGAATAGTCACCATCTCACTACCGCCAGTTGTCAATCGTATCCAGGAGTAATTCCCTTCGGCTTCGATAAAAAAAATATCCTCCGGATCGATCAAATGAATACCGTTCTTGCTTTTCAGCTTCAACCGGTGGGGATTTCTTTTCGTATCCAGCAGTTGGTTAATCTGGTGTTTATTCTGATTCTTATTTCTGTAAAGCTTAAAGCGGCGGATCGTTTCAGAAAGCTCATCGGAATTCACAGGCTTGATCAGGAAGTCGAAGGCTGCTCTTTTGATAGCCTTTACAGCAAACTCCTCGAAGCCTGTAACAAAGATGATAGAAGGAACTAACATACTTTCATTCAGGCGATCCAAGAATTCAAAGCCATCCATCTGCGGCATCTGAACATCCAAAAAAATGAGATCTACAGGATTTTCAGCTAAAAACACCAATGCGTTTGCAGGCGAAGAAAACACCTGCATCACCTCTACATCCTCAAAGGTTGATAAAATCTGGTGTAACGTATCGCAAATGAAAATTTCATCATCTACAATAATCGATTTTATCTTACTGCCGTCACTTGGTTCCATAGCTTAGGGATTATTTGGGTAAAATGACTTTCCAAAGATAGCAAAAAATTCCTCCGCCTTACATTTTTTTTAAAATGGTTTCATTGCAGGCTGGTTAAAAGCAATAGATTCTACGCTACCTAACGCAGAGAAGAATCTATTGATGGCAAATTATGGTTACCGGAAAATAATGATATGCCCTATCTTATTCTTCCCTGTGGCTGTTTTGTTTGTATTTCTTTACCCCGTAGCCAGCAGCCAGTAGCATCAAAATCGTCATTCCCTGCGTTCCTTTAAAAACTTGAACGATCCAACAGGCACAGCCTGTAAAATAAAATGAACGAGGGCTTCGACAAGCTCAGCCACCGTAGCGCCGTCTATACGCCAGCTTGTCGAAACCAGGTGATTGAGCTTGTCGAAACCAGCGTAGCCGAACGGAACAACGATCAACAAACAACAAACAACGAACAACTTCCATAACATTCTTCTGTGTTCCCGGAAAAGTATATTTTTGGTTCAAAATGTTTCAACATTAACAACCAAAACAACGACATCATGAAAATATCCACACGCAACGTACTAAAAGGCACCATCACACACATCGAGCATGGGGCAGTCAATACGGAGGTGACCATTCAACTGCCGGGTGGTCAGGAGATCGTTTCGATCATCACCAAAACATCCGCACAAAACCTGGAGCTGAAAACCGGCAAAGAGGTGTATGGACTCATAAAAGCCTCTAACGTGATGATTGCCATCGACTAATCCAGTAATTCTAAAACCACAAATCCTACTTTTTCGCCATGCGTCATGCCCTATGCGCTCTGCGCTTATCAATAACGTACATGCAGTCTTTAAAGCATCAAACGCCCGCGCTACGCCTCATTCCCCCAAAGGGGAAGCCAGCCCACACATTTTCGATCGTGCGCTGGCAGCTCCTCCGCCAGCCGGCGGGTCGGGGGGTGCGAGTGGTAGCTTATTGACATTTTTAAGTATAATTGAACCCAACATTTT
>CAZTCX010000278.1:2306-2872 GCA_964612515.1 uncultured Lentimicrobiaceae bacterium
TGATTATGTCTATCGCCACAGTGGTTTCTGCCGCAGAGCTTACCATCATCGTAACTTCCCTCCCATCCAACACGCCCCCCGACGAAGGGATTTTTGTTGCGGGCAACTTCAATGGCTGGAATCCGGGTGACGCAAATTACCAACTGACGGCCAACAGCAACGGCCAGCCACAGATTGGCATCACAGCCTCCGGACAGATCGCTTTTAAATTTACGCGTGGCTCCTGGGAAACGGTGGAGGGCAACGAAAATGGCGGCTTCCTGCCCGACCGCACCTTTGTGATGGGAAGCTCCGATACGCTGGAAGTTACAATACTGAGCTGGGAAGACCAGGGCGGCATCGTGCATACTGCCGCCGAAAATGTGGTGGTGATGGACGATGCGTTTTATATGCCGCAGCTCAACCGCCACCGCCGCATCTGGCTTTATCTGCCCCCCGATTACGAAACCAGCACCAAATCATATCCTGTGCTTTACATGCACGACGGTCAAAATCTCTTTGACGTGGCCACTGCTTTTGCAGGAGAATGGGAAGTGGACGAGGCGCTAAACCTGTTGGCAGCACAA
>CAZTCX010000279.1:0-2168 GCA_964612515.1 uncultured Lentimicrobiaceae bacterium
TGGTGGAGCTCCGATATCTGATAGTTATGTCACCTTCTGCAGCATTACTGGAAATGTTGTTGATCACTGTGAAAATGCCGGTATTGATTTTAATGAGAGTGTTATGATGGGTCAATCGTATTATGCTCCATTTAATCCTTACGTAAATGCTTACTCAAATGATTTAATTGGTTCATTTTACGTTTCTGCAATCACCACCTGGACAGGAGCCGAAAATAGCGACTGGAATAACCCAGGCAACTGGACAGACTGTGTTCCGGGTGCTACTAGCAATGTAATAATTGGTGCCTCCAGTAATTATGCTGAAACACCTGGCGCAATTACCTTCAATGATCTAACGATTAATCCTGGTGGAGGACTTACCGCTACTGCTGGTGCACTTACAGTTACTGGTAATCTATTAATTGAATCGGATCCCACAGGAACCGGTTCGCTGATTCACAATAATGCACTATCAGGGGTTGTCGAGCGCAACCTCAAAGGCTGGGGTTCATACAGCGCTTTGCTTAAAAACGGACATGGCTGGCACCTGCTCTCTTCGCCGGTGGCTGCACAAACCATTGCTCCCTTCCAGGACTTGACCAACAACGACGACTTTTATAAGTGGAACGAGCCGGCCAATGTATGGAAAAACCGCCGTCAGACCGGAGGAAGCATTATTCCTGATCCTGCCTTTGACACTCAATTTGAAGTTGGAGCCGGTTATCTGGTAGCTTACGAAGCCGATAAGGATTTTACCTTTACAGGTGTATTAAACACAGATGATGTTTCTGTAAGCGGTCTTACCAACACTGATCCAGAACCGATCCATTCGAACTACTACGGTTATCACCAGTTGGGTAATCCCTATTCGAGCGCCCTTACCTGGAATAATAGTCCAGACTGGAACTTTATCGATGTGGCTAATTATGCACAAATATGGAAAGAAAGCGATGCAAGCTATTCCGTGCTAAATCTTGGTGATCCTATTCCCGCCATGCAAGGCTTTTTCGTTTACACCGAAAATGGTAATGGTTCTTTAATCATTCCCGCAAGTCAGCGTGTTCACGATGCTACACCTTATTACAAAGATGCACAACAGCAAATCGTTCTTTCAGCCCGTGATCTGGATCACCAGATGAAGCAGGAGAGCAAGATCGCTTTTAACGCGGATGCTACCGTAGGTTTCGATATGGAATATGACGCCTATTTTATGGGTGGTTATGCTCCACGTTTCTACTCCGTATCCGAAGGTGCTGCTTATGCCCTCAATACCTTGCCTGCGATGACCGAAGATTTGGTAATTCCTTTCACTTTCGTGAAAAACGAAGGAACCAACTTCCAGATCACCCTCGATGCCGCGCTTGATTATGGCACCATTTATCTGGTTGATAAAAAGATAAATGTAACGGAGAACCTTACACAAACCGGAAGCTATTCATTTGTAGCAGCGCAAGGTGACGACGCCAACCGCTTCCTGCTTAAGTTTGGCGCTGTAGGTATTGATGATCCTGCTGCCGGTGAAGCCGCTATCGAAATTTTTGCTGCCGGTGATGTACTCCATCTCAATGCAAAGCAGCCAGGCAATGCTACAGTTTCGGTTTATGACATACTCGGTCGCACGGTGCTTACTACCGAAGTAAACATGACTCCTTCTGCTTCTGTGGATGTTTCGAGACTTAGCGGAACATACATTGTTCGCGCTATTGCTAATGGTGAAGTGGTTTCTGCCAAAGTATTTATCAGGTAAGAGGCGCAGCCATTATAATAGAAACCATCAATCATAAAAGATAAACAACAAAATACATATCGATATGAGAAAGCACATGAAGATAATAGCAGTCAGCCTGATGTTCAGTTTGCTGATGTGCATGTCCGGCGTTTTATTAGCCCAAACCCAGGCACCTCCCCCACCGCAAACGCACGGGGTAGGTGGTGAAGTTCCGGGAGGTGGAGCACCAATTGGTGAAGGATTAATTATGCTCATCGCCATGGGAGCAGCCTACGGAGCCAAAAAAATCTATCAGAAACGCAACAAACTTGCCGAATAGGATTTTGATAACTTCTGAACCCTTCATTCATTTTCCGACGGGTTCAGAAGTCTTTTTACTATTCGCAGGTCGAAAGCAATTGCTGATATGATTTGTACCAATGTATCCTGTACATGGGTTGCGGGGTGCATCATGCAA
>CAZTCX010000279.1:2178-2860 GCA_964612515.1 uncultured Lentimicrobiaceae bacterium
CTATCAGAAACGCAACAAACTTGCTGAATAGAAATCTAATCGCTTCTGAACCCTATGCTTTTGGCTACTGGGTTCGGAAGCCTTTTTCTATTCGTAGGTCGAACGCAATTGCTGATATGATTTGTACCACTGTATCCTGCACAATGGTTGCGGGGTGCATCATGCAATAGGATTTTGATTTTAAATCATTAATAGAAATTTGCAAACAGGAGGCTTTGGCCTCTTGTTTTGTTGGTAGGCAGGTTAGTCACCAGCCACGGGCTTTAGGATTTACGGAGAACAAGTAAATCTTGACTGCGTGACAAAGAGGGATGAGGTCTTTGACATTAAAACCCTATTTTGTTTTCTACAACCTTAGTAGAGAATGAGTTGTAATAACGATTTTTTAACCTTATTACCTTATTGTCCTAATTGGCTCTGATATAGAAATTTGTGGTCAGGCGGTTCACTAACCCCGGCCTTTAGGCCAGGGATAAAGGGCAATAAAAATTAAGTGGGCTTTAGCCCAAACAAAGATTTTGTAATGATGCGTACAACGTAAGATTCTTTCGTAAAGGAATGGCGGGCTAAAGCCCGCAGGTTTCTTACAAGACGATCTGAACCCCGCCCTAAAGGGCATGGTTATTGAGATGTCGCCTATGATCTACTCACAATAAATAATAGCAGAGCCATGAAAAAAATC
>CAZTCX010000280.1:0-2841 GCA_964612515.1 uncultured Lentimicrobiaceae bacterium
CAATAATCCCAACCTGTGCGGCGATCATGCAATTACGACCAATGTGCGTGGAGCCGGCAATGCCTGTCTGCGCAGCTATCACGGTGTTTTCGCCAACAACAACATTGTGTGCAATTTGTATCAGATTATCGAGCTTTACGCCGCGGCGGATGATGGTAGAGCCGAGCGTTGCCCGGTCGATGCAGGTGTTGGCGCCAATTTCTACGTTGTCTTCAATAATGACGTTGCCAATCTGCGCTATTTTTTTGTAATTGTTGTCGCTTTGGGGCGCAAAACCAAAACCATCGGCGCCGATAACAACTCCCGAATGGATGACGCAACGCGCTCCGATTTGGTTGTCGGAATAGATTTTAACACCTGCAAAAATCGTGGTGTCGCTGCCTATTTTGGTGTTGTCGCCAACAAAAGCTTGTGGATAAATCTTCGTGTTGTCGCCGATAACGGCGTTGTCGCCGATTACTGCCTGCGGCCCGATGTAAACATCTTTGCCTATCGTTGCTGATGGTGCAACAGACGCCTGCGGTGAGATACCCTTTTTGTTGAGTTTGATCTGGTTGTAAACTTCAAGCAATTGTGCGAAAGCACCATAGGCATCATCCACCCGGATGAGTGTGGGTGTGATGGGCTGTCCGGCATCGAAATTTTTATCTACAATCACTATCGAAGCTTTGGTATCGTAGATGAAATGCTTGTATTTCGGATTGGCCAGAAACGACAATGCGCCTGGCTCACCTTCTTCTATTTTGGCTAGTTTGTCAACGGCTGCTTCTGCATTGCCTTCTACCGTGCCTTGCAGTAGTTCTGCTATCTGTTGTGCTGTAAATTTCATCTTGAAATATTGGTTTTTGAAATGTATTTGTGTTTTGTTTTTTGTCTTTTGATATTTCTCCTTCTTGCTATGATTTTGTCAAATGAACCAGATGTTCATATTGTTTAGGATAGCAAACAAAATATTTGGTTACATCGGCCGAGAGTACATCCGCATTTAGCTGATCCGATACCTGTGCATAATCCCTCACGGTTCCATCGCGGAAAGCGATATTGATATTTTCGTGTGCAGGGTCATAGGCTGTATTCATCGCCTTGCCGTCGATGAGTACATAGCTCATTTCTTCGTTTGAAAAGCCAGTTTTTTGTCTGATGATCTGACGCAGATCGTCAATTTTCTGCGCATCGGCTGGCTGCCGTGTGAGGTCGGTGAGAAATAGCTGACGTTTCACCATTTGGTTGCTAAGCATATTTAAAACAGGGTCATTACTGAGGCACCACTCCTTGATGGAGCTGAAGATGTCGAAGTCGTCCAATCGGCCGAAAGTATGGAGTAATTGCGGGTCGTCGTCAAAATTGCGCTTACGCGGATCATCATAGAGAAAGGGGCGTAGGGAGGTGGTGGTGAAAATGGTTTCGCCCTGCAACGCAAGCCAACGTGCCCGGCGCATGATGCTGATAAGCATTTGCTCGGCGGCAATCACCGTTTTGTGCAAATAAACCTGCCAGTACATCAGCCGGCGCGCCACAATAAACTTGTCGATACTATAAATGCCTTTGGCTTCGATGGCCAACTGATCGTTGTGTACGTCGAGCATTTTGATGATGCGGTCGGTGTTGATGACGCCTTCGGAAACGCCTGTAAAAAAGCTGTCGCGCGTCAGGTAGTCGAGCCGATCCATGTCGAGCTGACCTGACACCAGCCGATGCAGGAAATGTTTGGGCCAGGTGTCGGTGTAGATGCTAATGGCCGTGTCCATGTCGGAACCTACGAGGCTGCGCAGATGCTGCATGAACATTAGCGAAAGCTCCTCGTGACTCATGTCGGGTACGAGGTTTCGCTCCAGCGAGTGGGAGTAAGGGCCATGTCCGATATCGTGTAGCAAAATTGCCAGCAAAACACCGCGCTCTTCGGTGGCGGTGATGGGGTGTCCTTTGGAACGAAGCACTTCCAGCGCCTGCTGCATCAGATGCATGGCACCCAGCGCATGATGAAATCGTGTGTGAAGCGCTCCGGGATAAACCAGATGCGTCATTCCGAGCTGCTTGATGCGCCGCAATCGCTGAAAGTACGGGTGCTCGATGACATCAAAAACCAGTGCATGGGGCAAGCTTATGAAACCATAAACAGGGTCATTGATGATCTTTCGCTTGTTACGCTCTTGCTTCACACTTTCAGGATATTGATAAACCGCGATTTCGTTCTTAGTTAAAAAACATTAACACTATGTAATAATAAAGGCGCCATGCGGGTTTGTTAAGTACTTTTCAAAAAAACAAAAGTACATCTATTCATTAAAACCTCCTAACTGGCATGGATAAAATCAAGATTTTGTGGGCTGACGACGAAATTGAATTACTGAAACCTCATATTATGTTTCTGGAGCAGAAGGGCTACGATGTCTCTTCTTCCAACAATGGCAACGACGCGCTTGATATGCTGCGCGAACAAGCCTTCGACATCGTATTTCTTGACGAAAATATGCCGGGGCTCTCCGGTATTGAAACATTGGCAGAGATCAAAAAGATGCAGCCGAATCTGCCTGTGGTGATGATTACAAAAAGCGAAGAGGAGGCCATCATGGAAGATGCCATCGGCTCAAACATCGCCGATTATCTCATCAAACCAGTGAAGCCCAATCAGATTTTGCTTTCGCTGAAAAAAAACCTTGAGAACCGCAAGATCGTCAGCGAGAAAAACACTTTTGCCTATCAGCAGGATTTTCGAAACATCGGTATGGAGATTTCCAGCAACCTGGGGCACAGCGAATGGGTTGATGTGTATAAAAAACTTACGCGTTGGGAGCTTGAGCTTGCGCGCTCGCAGGACGAAGGCATCATGGAGGTGTTTAA
>CAZTCX010000281.1:0-2797 GCA_964612515.1 uncultured Lentimicrobiaceae bacterium
GGCTGCGGTGGCTGAGCCTGTCGAAGCCAGCCTGTCGAAGCCAGCCTGTCGAAGCCAGCCCGTCGAAGCCAGCCCGTCGAAGCCTGCCCGTCGAAGCCTGCCTAAGTCGCATCTATTTCCGCAGGCTGTGCTGATTTTTATTGTCGCGTGGCTTCAATCCGGCAACCGGCAAAGCCTGCAAGAATAAAACGAGCAATGTACAGCCTCGTCCGAACCTCGGGCGAGCCACTCGATTTATGGCACGGCGCCTGATTAGGGCATCTCTGTGTTAATCTACTTTTCAGCCTCTATCTTCCAACCGCTCATCTCATCCAAACCACCAACCGATTTTTTTTACAACTCTTTAACATAGAAGTTGAGAGAGGAGACAACGGATCGCACTAATTTCGCCAACAATACAAATATTTAACATGAAGGAATTTGTTGTTTCAATGATCCTCGTCGCCAGCCTTTTGTCGGGCCATGCTTATGCGCAGGAAAAGCCCGACAGCCTGCCCGCTGGCTACCACAAAAATGTGATAAAATGGAATTTGACTCCTTTCATATTATGGAGTAAAAAGAATATCAATTTTTCCTACGAACGGGTGCTAAAACCGCACCGCACCTTTTCGGTGAATGCTGGCTATTTTGTTCTGCCTACTGCTGGCAATTTTGAGATGGTCAATATCCACCGGTCAAATAATAATTCGGGATTCAGCGTGTCGGGGGATTATAGGTTTTATTTCAAAAACAGAAATAAAAATTTTGCCCCTGACGGGCTTTATTGGGGGGTATTTGCTTCGTCTCATTTTTATCAATTTAAAAATGAAGTTTTCATTCCTGACAATCCGGCCATTGAGGGATCCTTAGCCCTTGACGGAAAGCTTAATATTTTGAGTCTGGGTGCGGAACTCGGCTATCAATTTATCATCAAAGAAAAGTTTAGCATCGATCTGATCTTTCTGGGGCCATCGCTATCAGCCTATTCAACAAAACTTCAACTGGACGGCGATATTACCATTGACCAGGAAAATGAATACATCGAGGCCATTCGGGATGCCCTGATCTCAAGGTTGCCGTTTCTCGACGAGCTTTTTGATAGTAAGAATTTTAAATCAAAAGGATTCACACACAATGTAGGCCCCGGAATGAGATACGTGGTTCAGCTTGGGTACCGGTTTTAATAGCTGTTTCCGAAGGGCCAACGATGCAAGCAGCAAAACAATGTTGCTGCTGATCACCTTGAAATTTCAGCGCAAAGGGCAGAAATCATAACCATCGAGCACACATGGATCGAAGGAGTTTGCTTTTAAATTTGAGAGGAAATGAGCCGAAGGTCAAAGGGATGCCCGCTGCACCATGTGGCTCACCCCTGCCCAATCCCATCACAGCCAAATTTAAAATCATTCTTAACGAAATGTTTTCGTAATTTGCATTGCAATTAAAATTTATGTGGCAAATGAGGAGTCCATTCATCACATTAGCTATAGAATCTCACCGCGGCAAACCGATGGTGCAGAAGGATTCTGAGAAGACTTTTGCGGTGGCAGACCAGCGACTAAGCCATAACTTCTCAAAAGTCACAGGAATTTGCACGCATGGTTCCAAAAAAGAATTGGACAAAATTGTCAATCCTCTGGATGATTTCGGCCAAGCTTTGCAAAAGGTACAGATACCCGCCCAAATTGGCTGTGTAAGTGTAACTTTTACAAGTAGTAATGAAGAAATAAACGTGATATTACATTTACACAGACGTTAGGGGCAAGTGTAGGAGCGACAAAACAAACATACATGCATGATGAATATTAAAGAGATAGCATATAAAATAAATGAGCTTGGTTCTGAGAATGATAATCTATTCTCAAAGATTCAAGAAATTAGATTCAAACATCTCAATAAACAACCAAGGACATGGAGTCCTTTTGCTGAATATAGTATAAAAGACAATTATGCATTTCATTCTGGTGGAAGAGAAGAAATTCAATTTAATATTGGCGAGGACTTCATAAATAATAAGACAGTATTTCGATTTGGGATAGCATTTTCGTTAGAAAAAAGTCAGTCATTGAAAGAACCTGAAAAGGTTTTTAAAAGAATAATTGAAAGATACAATGAATTCCTGCAAATCAATCAGTCATTTTTTAATGGGTTTTCTTTTTGGTATTACCGTTTGCATGAATTTGGGGAGTATTTCGAAACTGTAAAGCTCATTGACGAAACCCTTTCTCAAACTAATAATTTCCTATTTATCGGAAAATATTTTGAAAAAAGCATATCAGAAATCACTGAAAAAGAAATCAAGATTATTCTTGAAACCTTTGATTATCTTATTCCAGCCTACGAAGAAATTCAATTTGGTCAAAATATAGTTGAAAGGAGAGTTTCTCGATTAGCCTACAACTCAAACGGTTGGATAATGCCATCAGGACCTTATGGAAAAAGCAATCATAAGGATTCGCATGAAGCAAAGTATGGCTATGGACATGAGGAATGGTTGTTTGACACAAGTAAGCTGATTAATGGTTATCATTATGGATTTCTAGAACCAATCCGCAAACAACAGGATGCTTACAAAGAGAAAACATTTCACGTTTGGTTATATACAATTGATGGCATTAGTAAAAAGCGTTATTGGGTCGGAGAAATAGAAAACATTGAGGTACTTACTCAAGATTCCGCAGAAGAAATCAAAAGTATTTATCAAAAAAATGGTTGGTTAAAAGAAATGGAGGAACAAATTGTTGCATCAGGAGCAAATAATCGTGGTTTTTCTGATTGGCAAGGTGTAGATTTGTTTAATGTACGTTATAAACCAGAG
>CAZTCX010000282.1:0-2795 GCA_964612515.1 uncultured Lentimicrobiaceae bacterium
TCCAGCGGGTACATGGGGCGGTCGATCCTCTGGTAGGGCAGCCGGTGCAAATCCTGATCGACGCCACCAGGCGTGAGTGCCATAATCCAATCGCCGCGCATGTCGTACAACTCGGGCACGAGGTAGCCAATTTTTACGACCACAATATCCGCTTTGCGTGGATCGAGCCCTAAGTTGGTGAAATCGGATTCGTAGTGATAGGGTTTCCGTTTTTTGGTGACGATAACCCGCACGCTGCCCACACGAACCACCACCTCGGTTTGGGTATTGTCGTCGCTTTGGCGAATGGCTTCTACCGTGCCCTTCAGCATGATGGGGCCTTCGTAGCGGTTGTCGATCTCTGCTCCGGCAAAGGCTTCTACCTTGCCACCCACGCCTGCTGCGATGGCTGCGGCGATGAGTTTGGGGCCGGGAAGTGAAGCGTAAATCAGCGAGGGGCCGTCAGGATTTTTGAAAGCATCGTTGTCGAGTATTTGTTTGAGCGTCCAGGTAACATCGCCGGCACCGCCTGCCGTGGGGTTGTCGCCCATATCGCTGATGATAAAAGGTTTTTTGTCGCTGTGGATGGCCATTTCCAGACATTCGTCCAGCGGAGCCACGGGAGCTACAAATTCAAACTGCTTGCGAACATCCCAGAACGACTGTGCCAGGGTTTCGGCCGAACGTTTTACCTCCTGCTTGTCGTCGCCGGTAACCATCACCACCGCTTTGTTGCGCGGCTCATCGGCCCAGGCGTAGCCCACCCAAATGGCTGCATCCAGCACGCCTTCCTGTTTTGTAATCGGATCGACCTGCGCGTAAAGACTTTTTGCCGGTTCGATGCGTGTGCTGGTTTTTTCGCCCGGCAGCAGGATCGGAATGGGAATCCATGCTTTGTAGGCGGGCTTGCCTTTTCCGGATTCTAAACGATCGAGCAAATTTACCAACGTCCGTTTTTTCGATTCGATGGCATCTTCGTGGGGTGCCAGCCGGTAGCAGGTGATCAGGTCGGTCTGATGGGCCAATCGCCACGATACGTTTCCATGCAAATCCATGGAGGTGGAAATCAGGGCATCTTTACCCACAACATCCCGCACGCGCTGAATCATATCTCCTTCGGGATCGTCGAGGCCCACCACGCTCATGGCGCCGTGGATGTCGAAAAACACGCCATCGTAGGGAAGGTTCTCTTTTAGCCGTTGCAGCATTTCTGTCATCAGCGTATCGTAGGCTGCGCGGGTAACAATTCCGCCGGGGATTGCATGGCCGCGCAAAGCAGGGAAGTATTGTGCCCGCTGGCGTGTGGCCGAATCTTCATGCAAAAATGGGTAGTACGAAAATATCTCTTCGCCCCGGCGGACGCGGAAATCTTCGGCATTACTTTGTGCCGGCGAAAAGGTGCTGCACTCTATGGCCAGGCCGGCAATGGCGATGCGCGGGTTACTTATTGCCTTTTCTTTTTGCGATTGACAAGCTGACAATCCGATTAGGATTATTGCTGCGATCAGTATTTGTTTAAAATTCATAGTTTACAGTGCCAATGGTGATTTCTTTAAAAGCCGCCAAAATTAAAAAGGATTTTGAATGAAAAAACATTTCATTGCCTTTGTAGAATGATGACGAATAAAGAATCCTATGTGAACTTGAATGGCTATTCCCGAAAGTGTCAATTCTTTTGTTCCTTGTTTTTTGTCCTGCGGACGATAGAAAGTCGCGGCCAGGGTGCAACTTTCTATCGTACGACGAAGAAGGAGATAGAGACGTTGAAAGGGTTAGGAGAATACGAAACTTCTTTACTCCGGTTTTGAAAGTCACTGGTGAATAGCGCCGGAGGGTAGCAAATCGTTTAGGCTGAAGAATTCTGTTTAGACTAGATTCACCGGGTGACTATGGTTGGCAAAGTCACCCCGTGAATAAAGTGACTATTTTAATCGCTCAAAACATCCTTCAAATCTTGCCTTCCGATAATAGCCATAATCTCTACCACATCATTATTTATTTTAAAATAAATGCTGTCAGAACCACACACACAGCGCCGATATTCTGCCTTGATGTATTCGACTGATTCAAACGAAAATGGTCGTTGGGCTATAATATCAAAACATTCGAAAAATGAATCAAAATACTTGTCGGCCTGACTTACCCCAAATATCTTAACACCATACTGATGAATTCTGATCAGGTCTTCTTTTGCAGCATTGCTTAATTTATAATTACGCATCGAGCATAGCCTTCGATTGTTGCAATATCTCGTCTTTGCTATCCATGGTAAAGCCGCTATTTTCAGCGCTTTCCAATTTAGAGCCGATCCAGTCTATTTGCCGTTGTTGCTTTCTGGCCTGGCGTATTAAATCGTTCACCAGTTCGCTTTTGCTTGAATATTCTTTATTATCAACCTGTGATTTTAACCACTCGTCATTGGGTTGTGTAAATGAAATGCTTTGTCTAATCATAATATTTAAGTTCTGGGGCAAAAGTACACCAAAAACGCATCACATGCAAAAATAGTTTGAATGGATATTTCTTCACTGGTGTGGATAACGCCAGATGTAAAGTCAACCGGTGAATAGTGCCGCGCGATAGCAAATCATTGTGTCTATGGGATTTTGGCTGGGCCGGATTCACAGGGTGACTGGAGGGTGTTTTTTTAGAAAGTCGCGGCCAGGTTTCAACTTTCTATCGTCCGACGAAGGAGGAAATAGAAACGTTAAAACGTAATGGAGAAAATGGAACTTATTTAATCCGGTCTTGAAAGTCACCCGGTGAATAGCGCCGGAGGGTAGCAAATCGTTTAGGCTGAAGAATTCTGTTTAGAC
>CAZTCX010000283.1:0-2776 GCA_964612515.1 uncultured Lentimicrobiaceae bacterium
AAAAAATTGTTATAACTACTCAAAGCAATGGCGGAAGTTGTATTTTTACACTTTCTAATTCCAAATTGTCATTGCCATGAAAAAATCGTACTTTTTTAAATTCCTTTTTTTCTTAATATTTACAACCCACCAATTTGCATTTGCGCAGGGAATTCCTCCCGGGTGGGAGTACAATTCGACACTCTCCACCTTTATCATAGCAATTCCAGTATCAGCCCAACCCAATATCAATGGCATCTTGATTCAGCCCGGCGATTACATCGGCGTGTTTTATCTCGACGACCAGGGCGAGATGGCTTGTGGAGGTGCCACCCCTTGGTTGGGAAATCAAAACACAGGAATTATTGCCTTTGGTAATGATCCCTTTTCGACAGAAAAAGATGGATTTGCAAATAATGAGGTTGTTAATTACAAAATCTATTCATGGTCGGTGCAGCGGGAGTATGATGCGGTAGCGGTTTGCAATCCAAACATGGCTACTGCGTGCGATCATTTTGTGGCCAATGGCCTGTCAGGCGTAGATTCGTTGTATGCCAATGGTTTTTTCATCACCGCTCAGGCCAATCCATCCGTAGTTTGTGCCGGTAGTCAGGTGCAACTCCTGGCGGAGCCAAGTGGAGGGTCAGGTACGCATTCATTTTTATGGACCTCTGTTCCGCCGGGATTTACATCAAATCTACCCAACCCTATAGCATCACCGCTTGTCAATACAAAATATTCTGTACTGGTTACGGATGGATCTGATAATCTGACCACCAGTGTAAGTGTTAATGCAGTTCCGGCGCCTACAGCCAATGCAGGCGCCAACATTACTATTTGTGAAAACGCTACTGCACAACTAAATGGCCAGCAAACCAATGGTTCGGCTCCTTTGTGGACAACAGCAGGAGACGGTACTTTTAATAATGCAACTGCTTTAAATGCTGTTTACTACCCAGGCACGCAGGATGTTTCCAGTGGAAGTGCACAGCTCACGCTCACCGTGCAGGCAACTGCCCCATGCACCCAGCCTTCCAGCTCTAACCTTTTGATTTCAATTGTGAGTATGCCTGAAGTAAATGCCGGAGCTGATATTACAAAATGCGAAAATCAAAACGTGAGTGTTTCTGCAGTAATATTAAATGGTGTTACCTCTTTGTGGAGCACATCTGGTGACGGTACCTTCCAGGCGCCTTCACAATTACAAACAATTTACAATCCCGGACCTGCCGATATCAGTGCCGGTGGAGCCACACTTACAATTTTAGTAAATGCTATTGCGCCATGCACAGGTTCCGCTCAGGATGCTTTGGTGCTTACGCTTACTCCATTACCCGATGTTGATGCAGGCCAAAACATACTCATCTGCGAATCGAACAATGCTCTTCTTAGCGGAAGCGCTCAAAATTTCTCTTCCATCGCATGGATGACCGCGGGCGATGGCACTTTTGAAAATCCCGCAAATTTGCAGACGCAATACGTTCCCGGTGTGCTGGATATCAGCAGCGGAGGTGTAATGTTGAAATTGGTGGGTCAGCCGTTAGCGCCCTGCACCAGTGCTGTTGAGGATAATCTCCAACTCAGCATTCAAGCCCAACCGGAGGTTGCAGCCGGCAATGATGCATCGGTTTGCGAAAACACTAACCTTCAGCTTTCTGGCAGTGCCAGCTATTTCGATGATGTTCTTTGGAGTACCAGCGGCGATGGGACTTTTGATGATGCCGGGAATTTAAACACACTTTATTATCCCGGTAGCCAGGATATTGCTGCAGGGGCGGTTGCCATTACACTCACCGCTCAGCCGGAATTTCCGTGTAATTCCCCTGTTTCCGACGATTTGCTGATAAGCATCGTTTACATTCCTACGGCGGATGCGGGTCCGGATGCCACCATTCCAAGAAATGAAACCCATCAGCTAAGTGGTGCCGCACAGAATTATTCTCTTATTATCTGGAGTACATCGGGTGATGGAGCTTTTGATGATTTTGAGAGTCTGGATCCCGTCTATACCCCCGGCACTGACGACATTGCCCACGCCGGCGCTACCTTAAGCATGAGTGCATTCCCGTTTTCACCATGTGCTGTAAATGCTGTGGATGAAATGATTCTTACCATCGACACGATTGTTGGAATCAGAGAGCAGATAAATCCTTCTCATTTTACCATTTTCCCCAATCCGTCTGATGGTTTAATTTATCTCTCTTTGTCTGATGATGTTTCATCGAAATCATCTTTTGTTGTTGAAGTTTTTGATGTGCTGGGGCAGTTGGTTTTGCGTACTGGTGGGAATGAGATCAATTTTGTAGATGCCAAAACACTTTTTATTGACCTGCGAAAGCAAAAATCGGGAGTTTATTTTGTTCAGATCACTCAGGGCTACGAAAAGCAAGTTGAAAAGATTTTCATAAAAAAACAAGAATGAAACCTTTTTCTTCAAAAATAATAGCTACTATTGTCGCTGCAAAGCGGGCAATGACGTGACCTTCATTAAAAAACGTTAAAAAACCGTGTTTGATTTTGAATAATAGTCATATATTTGTTTACCCGTATCAGGATATTTTATTAACCTAAACTAATACAAATCTTTAAAAAAGGAGGATTACATGTTATTAAAAGTTTACAAATCAAGGGTGTGGCTCATACTCTTAATGTTATTGCCGTTTGTAGGCAGTGCTCAGATTCCGGGATCGCCCTGGAACTTTACCAACAACCCCAACTCGGCCGTTTACGCGATTCCCACTACGGTAGCTTACAATGGTGGTCTGACTGCTCTTTCTGCCGGTGACTGGGTAGGAGT
>CAZTCX010000284.1:0-2744 GCA_964612515.1 uncultured Lentimicrobiaceae bacterium
ATAATCTTACTGCTGAAGAAATTAATTGGAATGCCGGATCGAACGACAATGTTACTGCCGGAACATTTCATGCCAATTACTGGAGTTTCAATGAAGGAACAAATGTAATGATCTCAACGAGCAATACTGCATACGTGAGTGCCAGTATCGGAACTTACGACATTGACGCAGAGTTCGGTAATCTGGTTGCCGGTCCATGGTCAAAGGGAATCAGTGAAATAAAAGCACTTTATCCGATTAGAGTTGCCGGAAATTATACTATTGCGGTAGGAGCAGACTGGCAAACATCCATTGATAATATTGTTGGAGGTGCTTTTACTGTTGAAAACGGCGCTGCATATTGGGTTCATGGCGGAGCAGATATGAATATAGCAGGCAGTTGCAATATCTCCGGAACGTTAACGATAGAAGGAGAAAGTGTCGTGACCTCAGCAGGAGATTTGACTTTTCCAAATACCGGAATTCTTAATGTTGGCCCGGGAACTTTCTCCAACAATTATAGTAGCGGGATAGCATACTTAGCAGGGAAACTAATACTTACCACCGGAATAGTAGAATTTTCCAACCGGAGTGTGAATATTGCCAGCACCTTCGATGACCAGATTAGTGGCGGCACTTTTAGAATCGGTAAATCTCTTTTAGCCAGCAGTGCTGCTACCTTCCAGCCAACGGGAGGAACCGTGGAATTTATAAATGCCAGCGCCGGCAATTATGTGCAGGCAATCAATGGCAATTATTTGTACAACATGGTTCTGGATAAGCCAGGCTCTTCGTTCCAGGTTTATGATAATCTGGTGATTAAAGGAAGTTTGACCATCAATGCCGGTGTGTTAAATTCTAATAACAAAACCATCAGCATTGCCGGCGACTGGCTCAATAATGTGGGTGTTTCTGCTTTTGACGAAACCACAGGCAGGGTTATTTTTAATGGCTCAGGAGTACAGTTTTGTTCCACCGAGAATTTCAATATTCTCGAAATCAACAAGCCTGGTGATCTCTTTAACGTATCAGGTGCAACCATCAATTGCCAGGTTTACGACTGGACCAGTGGTGGTATCTGGATATCTCCCGGCAACTTCAGCGCAGCCGACCTGGCTGATAACGGACTTTATGGAAGTTTTGCCATTTGGAGCGGAACGATGGATTTGCATCAGGACATTGCTCAATATATTGACCTCAATGGAAATATAACTGTTGGAACCACAGGAACATTAAATGTTTATGGTGGAAATGGAGATAGTTTCTGGCCATACAGCAGTAATGCATCCATTACAATGTCAGGTGGTGTACTCGATTTTAAGAATTTTGGGATTTATGTTTACAATTCTCCCTCCTATACTCTTACCGAGAACATTACCGGAGGTACCATCAGAACGGCAGGAAACTTTGCTGCTTTAAATACTGCTTTTACTCCGACAGGCGGAACTGTAGAGTTGTATGGCGGCACCGATGCAGGAATAGCAAATGTTGCCGGGAGTAATTTCTTTAATCTTACCATCAACAAATCAGGAGGATCGGATGATGGCTCCGGGCCGCTAATTACACAGGATCGCAACGGGAAAACCATAACGCTTTCGCGGGCGAATCAGGTTATTTTAAGTGGTGATGTTTTAGTTAATGGCAATCTAACGGTCAATGCCGGAAAACTAAACATGGGAAATTCGGGATATGATATCACCTGCATGGGCAGCGCCAGCATCGAAAATGGCGCCACGCTCGAAATGTCGGCTTTATCTCAATTGAAACTCAACGCATCTATGACTGTGAAAAATGGAGGAACCTTCCGCTCAACTGGTGGCGGTGCCGGGCTTGAAAGCTGGGTTACGCGTGCTGTCACAAACCGTTATCTTTTCGAAGTTCAGTCGGGTGGCAATATTGGCGCATCCAATACCATTTTTGAGTATATGGGTGCGAATGGAATTAATATCGCCAGCGGCGCAGTGGTCGATCCGGCGCAGGCCTTCAATAACAGCACTTTCCGCCAGGGTTTGTCGGCAAACACCTTGCTTACGATGAACAGCACACAGACACTCGAATGTACTGGAGCCATTTTCCCGGCCAACACCTGGGGCGGCACCAACAATGTGAAGAAAACCAACAACGCCGGGCGCATCACCTTTTATGATTACACCGGTGGCTTTGCCGGAGCGGCATACGAGAGTGATCCAAACAACCGGGTCGATTGGTTTACGCCGGGGCTTTCTGCTTCGCCGCTTACGCTAAATGTAACCCCGCCAGCCGGGACAGCTATCATCAACATCACCTCCAACCTTGCCTGGACGGCTACCGAAAGTAGTGCATGGTTTTCCATCAGTCCGCTTTCGGGAACGAACAACGGAACCATCACGGTTACTTATAACCAAAACACATCAGCCTCCGGACGTTCGGGAACTGTTACCCTTTCGGCTCCAGCCGTACCCAATGTTATCCTAACGGTGACCCAAGCAGGCGCAACATTGGCTGTAACGCCCGCTTCACGAAGTGTAACAGCACCTGCCGGAACTACTACTTTCAGCGTTGCCTCCAACACCGCTTGGACGGTGAGCGAAAGCGTTTCCTGGTTTACGGTGTCGCCCATGAGTGGAATGGCTAATGGAACGCTGACAGTAAATTATGACGAAAATACTTCTGTTACAGCTCGCTCAGGACAAATTACCGTTTCCTCGGCAGGTCTCCCAAATGTTGTGGTTACGGTGAATCAGGCCGGTGCCAGCCCTACACTTACCATAACTCCGGCAAACCGC
>CAZTCX010000285.1:0-2739 GCA_964612515.1 uncultured Lentimicrobiaceae bacterium
TAAAGGGAGAATGCAGAAAAATCAATCCACCTCCCTTTAGGGTCGGGTTTAAAGTAGATTGATTTTTTCGTTTGGAACTTAATCTGTTAAAGTAGCGTTACGAGGCTATTGATTTCATCTCATCCCGAATACGCAATATTTCAATTGTGAAACAGGTAACTTTTTAGTGCTTTTTATCAGCTTTCATCATGAGGCGGGGTCAGATCATACCACCTAAATAGTTACATAAGAATTTTTAACATCTTCCTAAACTGCCCTATCCACGGATATTTGGTAAGATGAGCCGCCCTCCGTTTTACGGTTAAGTAACCGTATAACACTTACACAAACTGCTCGCCTGATATATTTTTGCAGCGTATTCTTATTATAAAAAATCACTATGGACGAAAGGTTAGACTCTATTGTTCGCATGTTTCCGGATTTTGAAGAGAAGATTGATTTTCTGTTTCAAACCGATGAAACATTCCGCGATCTCTGCGCTGATCACATTTTGTGTGCTGCCATGATACAGGAATTAGAACAGAAGCAGAAAAAGGATAACGGGAAGCTTAAAGAGTATGAAGATTTAAAACAATGTCTTGAACAAGAGATTTTGCAAATGATTGCCCAATACAAAAAAAGAAAAATTAAGTAAGTAATTAACTAATAATGAATCAAATAATCACTATTAAAATTTAATTAAATTATGAAAAAAGTAGTTTTCATTATTGCCGTAATTTTCTTTTCCGCTTCTATCATGGCGCAGAGCAACAGTGAGGAAGTTGACATGGTACAATCTGTATTTGGCATGGGAAAGAAAGCCGTTGTAGCCGAATTCATTCAACTGGAAGGAGCACAGGGGGATGTCTTTTGGGCATTGTATGACGAATATGAAGCCAAACGCAAAGAGCTGGGTAAGCAGCGCCTCATATTACTGGAAGCTTATGCAGAGAGCTATGATTTATTGGATGATGAGGCTACCGGCGAAATTCTTAAGGATATGATGTGGCTTCAAACCAGCACCAATAAGCTGATTGGTTCCTATGCTAAAAAAATTAAGAAAAAAGTCAACGTAAAAACAGCAGCCCAGTTTTATCAGATTGAAGGATACATACTGAGTAAGATTCGCGTCAAAGTGCTGGAGAGCATTCCGGTGATCGGCAGCATGTAGCGCTTTTAAACACCAATAATGAGAAATTAACACAGTCAAATTTGTAGATTTTAAAAAGCTATCAACGATGAAAAAAATAACAACTATTGCCGTAATTTTACTTTTATGTATTCAAATTGCGAATGCTCAGGAAAAACCAGCCGCTGACGCACCGAAACCTGCTGCTGGCGATGCTGCCGAAATGGCGAAAAAACTGGCGAATCCGGTTGCCGCTATGATCAGCGTTCCCTTCCAATCCAATTTAGATGTTGGAATTGGGGCTTTCGATGGATATAAAAGCACAACGAATGTGCAGCCCGTAATTCCCATAAGACTTAACAAGGATTGGAATTTGATTTCACGCATCATCTTGCCGGTGGTTAATCAACAAAACATCACCGGTGAAGGTAAGATTCAAACCGGCTTAGGTGATGCCGTTGTCAGCGCATTCTTTTCTCCGGCAGCTCCCAAAAATGGATTAATATGGGGCGTGGGTCCTGTGCTATTGGTGCCAACTGCAACAGATGACTATTTGGGTGCAGAAAAACTTGGTGTTGGCCCAACAGCATTGATTTTGAAGCAAAAGAATGGATGGACGGTTGGTGCATTGGTAAATCAAATTTGGTCGGTTGCCGGCAATAGTGATAGAGGTAATGTGAGTTCAGGCTTTCTGCAGCCATTTCTTACTTACAGCTATAAAAGCGGCGCAGGCTTAGGGCTTGTAGGTGAAATAACACAAAACTGGGAAGCTTCAACCACAACAGTTTGGTTAACGCCAAATGTGTCAGGCATTACCAAAGTAGGCAAACAGTTGGTTCAACTGCTGGTGGGCCCGCGGTTTCAGGTAGCATCGCCCGACGGAGGAAAAGCTAAATTCGGCATACGCGCACAGGTGGTGTTAGTATTTCCAAAATAAATCAAATAAAACAAGGTAGAGACAAGAGAAATTATAATTTTCATACTATTCATTTTAAAAACACTATAATCATGACAAATAAAAACACACTTGCCGTAACCCTCATCTGCCTATTCGCATCGATGACAGGATATGCACAAAATGAAGAGCCTGCGGTTGGCACTTACAAACAGACCACTGAGATTCCAAAAGGAATATTGACCCCGGACAAGGTGAAAACATCTATCGGAGAATTGAAGTTTTTTGATGGTACGCCAACACAAGAAACCGTTCAATTGGTTTATGATAATCTGGATCGCTCTCGGGGTGTTGATGCCTTTTTAAAAGGTATTCAAGGTGCATCTATTAGAGAATTGATAGAAGGGCCGAAAGCCATTGGTGCTAACATAAAATTCAATGACATAATGATCATTGAATTACTGAACTCAAAGGGAATATTTCTTACCGGAAACACCTCAACATTGTATCTGGCACCTGTTTTAGATTTAAAAGCAAATGGACCGATGGTAGTTGAAGCACCTCCTGGTTTGCTTGGTGGTTTTAACTCTGCCTGGTTTGAATACATCTCTGATATCGGTGTTTTTGGCCCCGATAAAGGGGCAGGTGGTAAATTTCTTGTATTGCCTCCCGGTTACGAAGGCAATATACCCTCCGGTTACTTCGTAGTAAAATCTCCAACTTTCAAAACGTGGGG
>CAZTCX010000286.1:0-2695 GCA_964612515.1 uncultured Lentimicrobiaceae bacterium
TGTTCGACTTTTATTTCGTCAGGAAATAGCTCTAATTCAAATTGTTTCATATATGTCATTTCGCAAAAATAGTCATTTTTTCCTTGAATCATCGTTAATAGACAGGGGGTTTAGCATGATGCCCAACGTCTGTGTATGGTGAGTATTCCGTTTATTTCTGCTTTAGCTGGTAAAAAACTTACGCTTACACGTCCATATTTGGCACAAAAGCGGAACTTCTTGTATGTCGGGTTAAATGATATCATCCAGTGGTTTTTTAAGATTTTTAAAAGAATCTTCTGTGACGTGCGTGTAAATTTCCGTGGTTTTCGAACTTTCACGCACTGAGCATTGCTGGCTGATGAGACTGTAACTCTTCTCAAAGTTCTTGCTCACCATCGGTGTTTCGCGGTGCGTGTCAATTGCCAATGTGATTACAGAGTTCCTCATTTGCTGAGTAAAGTTTAATTACCCGGCAAATGTAAACCTATTTCATCTGGATTGATTCTAAATTTTATAGCATCAAGGTTCCTGAGGGCGCAGGACGCAAGGCGCTGGGAAGTCGTTACATTACGCAAAAGTAGCCAAGGTACGCATGTTCTGGAATTTCGGGTGGCGGTATGTTTTGCCAACAAACAAGAATGCATTAATAAAAGTGAAAACACGATGACCCGAAAAACTAATTTTATACTGCTTCCTTTTTATGTTGTGATTGGTTTTCCCACTCCATGAGGATAGATGCAGAACCATGACCGTACTTTCGGGCAATCGCTATAAGTTTACTTGCGGGAATATCCAACCGTTGGACCTTAGTTGAATGAATGAGTCTTACTTCTCCTGATTTTGCATCGGGCGGGTCCGGAAAGAAAACCGTGCAATAACCGTCCGCCTGATGTTCAATTTCAATTCCAAGCTTTAAATCGCCATCTTCACCTGCCAATACTGCTTTCCAATTGTCGGCTGCTTCACCAACAGCCTCATCGGCTCTTGATCTCATCAAGGTATAGCCGGGAATTAATACAAGGATATTGTCTTCAACAAAAGGAAGAAAGGATTTAAGCCTCTTCTTTTCAGCTCTCCAACCTGCGAGATAGCTGATAAATACAAGGATAAGAAAACTCAGGAAAGTTAACATTCCTATTCCAAAAAGGCTGGCTTCGGGCAATAATGACTCAAGCGGTTGAAGTAAGCCTCGGATCAGGATGCCTGCCCTTTTCAGCAAAATAAGCACGAGCATGACCGGTAGCACAAAGAGGATCACACCTTTTAAAATTCTTTTTATTGCAACTGAGTACCATTTCATGACAGTAGTATTATTTGTGTATCATCAGGGAATTGAATCCCGGTTTTTACTGATTTTAATCGAAAGAAAGAATACCAAAAATAGTGATTGGTTATTGTCAATCTAGATTTCATGAGGTTTCTATTAGCACATGCAACTTAGGTAAGCCTCACTTTACAATTTGCAAAAGGTTAGTAAATGGCGCACTAAAACGCGCCATTTACATTATTCTTCTTTACTATTTTCTGATACTTTCAAATAGGTATCGAGCGGCACCAGTATGTTAGTGGCTTTACTCATTTCGGCTGAAAGGGTTTGGGCTTCAGTAACCATATCAGCAGTTAAACCACGCGTTGCTGAAATATTTTCCTTAGCCCGGTTTTCGGGAGAAGTATCCATAGCAGCTGACAACAGGAGAAGTGCCACGCCCGCTACCTTGTTTTCTTTTACTCCCTGACCACGGATATACAACATGCCCAGATTGCCGACGGCCAGCCCATCTCCTTGTACCGAAGCCTTGCGATACCACGCATTAGCTTTTGCGAAATCGACCTTAGTGCCACGCCCATTTTCAAAGAACACGCCCAGATTAAATTGTGCAGCTGCATTTCCCTGCGAGGATGATTTGACATACCAAAAAAACGCTTCCTTTTCATTTTTACTAATTCCAAGGCCCTGCTCATACATGAGTGCTACATTGTACTGGGAAAGGGCATGCCCCTCTTTCGCCGCCGCCAAAAAATCCTTAAAAGCCAGTGGCATGTTGTTGGCGTCTAAAGCCTTAAGCCCAGACTCAAAATGGGCTATTCCTTTAGCTTGGTCATGCGTTTCTTCTGTACATGCTATCATTACCAGGAGGCATGTGCTGAGCAAAAGGATTCGAAGTGTGAATGATTTCATTTTTTTCATTTTTAAAACATACGCTAACGATTAGCAAATGGTTCCATTTACAGTTTTCGCAGGCTTATTTTCAGAAGCAGTTATCACAACAACTTGTAACAAGCACCATCCAATACAATCTCCAAACAATTAGAAAATGGCGCTTTCAAGTGTGCCATTTATTTTAAATTAAGAACCTTTAATTTATCAATTCTATTTCAAATCGCTGAACGCTTGTGGGTGTGTTGCACTTCTACATTATCTGTTATTCGGATGAATTTTGAGTTAAACTTAGAAGCTAACATTGTTATGCGTTAGCTTCTAAGTTATATGCTGACTAAATTAAAGGTAAATTAAATTAAATTAATTCTTACCTGAGATTTACTTTTTAGGATACCAAACTTTTGAGGTTCCAAGATCTCCATTAAACTCAAAAGGCGCATTGTCATAATAATCAACTGATACGGGCGAACCCAAATCAATTCCAAAGTCGAGGCAGTCATTTGCTGTAAATGCAACTGCTGCTGTTATTGGCACTTGACCTTTAGCTACCTC
>CAZTCX010000287.1:0-2680 GCA_964612515.1 uncultured Lentimicrobiaceae bacterium
GGTTTGTTTCTTTTTTTTCACCGCTGAGGCGCAGAGGCGCGGAGATTAGTAAAAGCAGTTTCCCTTGTTTTTTCTCTGTGTCTCTCCCTCTCTCCGTCTCTGCGTCTCTCCGTCTCTGCGTCTCTCCGCCTCCGCGGTTCGTTTCTTTTCTTTCTCTCCGTCTTTTCGTCCCTCCGTCTCTCCATCTCTTCGTCCAGGATCATGCTCTATGCGCCATGCGCCACGCCTCCGCTTTGCAAGAAAACGCAAGGTAGCTCCGGCAAAATAAATTTACCTTTGCCACATTGTAATTATCATTTCAATCACTATCAAAAATCAAACTCGATGAAACGAATGCTTTTTATGGCTGTGGCTGTCGCAACAATTGTTCTTGCCGCCTGCAACAGCGCGAACCAACAAACCAACACCGACATGAATCCCTTTCTCACAGCTTACAACACGCCATATGATGTGCCGCCGTTCGACCGCATCAGCAATGCAGATTTCCTGCCGGCCATCCAGGAAGGCATCAGCCAACAGCAGGCCGAGGTGGCTGCAATCGTTGCCAACGAAGCACCTGCTGATTTTCAGAATACTATCGAAGCGCTCGATGCCAGCGGCATGTTGCTGCGCCAGGTAACCACTGTTTTTGAAAACCTGCAGTCGGCCAACACCAATGAAGAGCTGCAACAACTTGCCAAAGAAGCTGCGCCGCTTACTTCAAAAAATTACGACGACATCATGCTCAACCAGCCGCTGTTCGACCGTGTGGCTGCCGTTTATGCGCAACGCGATGACCTCGACCTGACGACTGAACAGAAGATGCTGCTGGATAAAACCTACAAGCGCTTCAGCCGCAATGGCGCCGCACTCGACGACACGCAAAAGTCACAACTGCGCAAAATCAACGAAGAGCTATCGTTGCTATCGCTGCAATTCGACGAAAACCTGCTGGCCGAGACCAATAGATTTCAACTCTTCGTAACGGATGAAGCCGACCTTGCCGGACTTCCCGAAGATGTAAAAAATGCAGCCGCTGAAGCTGCCACCGAAGCAGGACAATCCGGCAAATGGCTTTTTACAGTTCAAAAGCCCAGCCTGATACCTTTCCTGCAATATGCCGACAATCGCGACTTGCGGCAAACGATGTTTGAAGCTTACATCAACCGTGGTGACAACAACAACAATTACGACAATAAGAAAATTCTGACCCGTCAGGCTTCCCTTCGCGTAGAGCGCGCCAATTTGCTGGGCTATCCCACACACGCTCATTACATGCTCGAACCAAATATGGCCCACACACCCGATCAGGTATATGCGTTGCTGAATGAAGTGCTGGTGCCTGCCCGCAACATGGCAAAATTAGAAGCCGCCGAGTTGCAACAGATGATCATCGCAGAAGGCAACACCTTTGAGCTGCAACCGTGGGATTGGTGGTATTATGCCGAGAAACTGAAGATGCAAAAATACGATCTCGACGAAGAGCAACTCCGCCCCTATTTCGAACTTAATAACGTGCGCAATGGCATGTTTGAAGTAGCCGGAAATCTATATGGGATAAAATTTGAAAAAGTTGATGGCATTCCCGTTTATCATCCCGACGTACAGACTTACGCCGTTACCGAAGCCAATGGTGATCCGGTGGGTCTGCTGTATATGGATTTTTATCCGCGTGCTTCCAAAGGTGGCGGTGCATGGATGACAGCCTACCGCGAACAATACAAAACCGAAAGCGAAAATGTAAGGCCGGTAATCTCTATGGTGATGAACTTCTCCAAGCCTACCGGCGGCAAACCCGCACTGCTGAGCTTCGACGAGGTCACCACCATGTTTCATGAGTTTGGCCATGCATTGCACGGACTGCTGAGCGACTGTAATTATATCACCCTTTCGGGAACATCAGTGCCCCGCGACTTTGTGGAGCTGCCCTCGCAGGTGATGGAAAACTGGGCTGCCGAACCCGAAGTGATGAAAAATTATGCCCATCACTACGAAACCGGCGAAGTGATTCCCGATACGCTTATCGCAAAAATTCAAAATGCAGGTAAATTCAACCAGGGTTTTACCACAATGGAATACGTTGCTGCCTGCTACCTCGATCTCGACTGGCATTCGCTTACCACCACCGAAGCGCAGGACGTCATTGCTTTTGAAAATGCTTCCATGCTAAAGATAGATATGCCAAAGCAAATTGTGGTGCGCTATCGTTCGCCGTACTTTGCGCATGTATTTGCCGGCGGCTATTCCGCAGGTTACTACAGCTACCTATGGGCCGAAATCCTGGATGCCGACGCTTTTGAAGCCTTCAAGGAGTCGTCACTGTTCGATGCCGAGACCGCAGCAGCTTTTCGCCACAACGTGCTCGAAAGAGGCGGCACCGACGACCCGATGACACTTTATCAAAACTTCCGTGGCAAGGCGCCCCAAAAAGAACCTATGCTCAAGCGCAAAGGATTGATATAGTTTAGAAAATTAATGATATGAAAAGCCTCCGGAGACGGGGGCTTTTTTTCGTTAATGTATGTGCCGTTTTATTTTCAAATACGAGAATAAGGTTTCTATTTCTCACCTCAGTTTTTATAACTGTCCAGGAAACATAATTTTCCACGAATAGATTCTTCGCTCCACTACGTTTCACTACTAATTACAGAGGCCTATTAATTAATTAAAGTTTCCCACTTAAAAGTCGCTTGAAAATCAA
>CAZTCX010000288.1:0-2660 GCA_964612515.1 uncultured Lentimicrobiaceae bacterium
GCGCTGGCAAACAAGCGGCAAGTAGAAATTTTTATCAGAAGTAAATAAAACTGAAAGTTCATCCCGCTTTCGCGAAATAGGCTTCCATCCCCGGCAGCCGATCTGGATTTTGTAATTTAGAATGATTTCTTTTGGCTGAAAATCAGGGGCAGACAAAACATTCTCTTGCGTTATCGACAAACTTTTACCGTTACTAATCAGTTTTTTATATTTTTGCATCCCTTTGAAAAAAGGGAAAACATTGGCTTTTTAATCTTTAATTTTTTTTGATCGGAAAACATGAAAGTATATCAAACTGACGAAATCCGGAACATCGCGCTCGTTGGCAGTGCGAAGGCCGGAAAAACCACACTTGCCGAGTGCATGATCTTCGAGGGAGGACTCATAAACAGAAGAGGAAGCGTTGACGACCAAAACACCGTTTCCGACTACCGCGAAATAGAACACGAACGCCAAAACTCAGTATCTTCCACGGTGCTGTATGCCGAATTTGGCGGCAAAAAAATTAACATCATCGACACCCCTGGCTTCGACGACTTTGTGGGCGAGGTAATCTCGGCGCTCAAAGTAGCCGACACCGGCATAATGGTGATCAATGCACAAAACGGTGTGGAGGTAGGTGCCGAAATTAGCTGGAGATATACCTCACGCAATCACACTCCGGTGATCTTTGCCGTAAACCATCTGGAGCACGAGAAATCAAATTTCGATGAAACAATCCGTCAGCTCCATTCACAGTTTGGCGGCAACGTCACAGTTTGTCAGTATCCCGTTAATCCGGGTCTGGGTTTCAATCAGGTGATCGACCTGCTGAAAATGAAACTTTACAAATACCCCGAAGACGGTGGAACTCCACAGGAATTCGACATCCCTGACAGCGAAAAAGAGAGAGCCGAAGAGCTGCAGGCCGAGCTAGTCGAAAAAGCCGCTGAGAGCGAAGAAGCACTGATGGAGATATTTTTCGAAAATGGCACTCTCACCGAAGAGGAGTTGATAAAAGGAATTAAGAAAGGCCTCGTCACCAGAGGGATGTTCCCGGTTTTCTGCATCAATGCCAAACACAATATGGGCGTGAGCCGCCTGATGGAGTTTATCAATAATTCGGCTCCGGCTCCCAACGAGATGCCCCCGGTAAAAACCACCAAAGGCAAAGAACTGAAATGCGATCCCAAAGAACCCGTTTCACTTTTTGTTTTTAAAACAGTAATCGAATCCCATCTTGGTGAAGTTTCGTTCTTTAAAGTTTGTAACGGTGAGCTCAACGAAGGCACCGATATGATCAACGCCAACAACGACACCAAGGAGCGCCTCTCGCAGCTCTTCATTATGGCAGGTCGCAAAACGCGCGAAAAAATTGCCAAGATAAGCTCCGGCGACATCGGCGCTACCATCAAACTCAAGAACACAGCTACCAACGAAACACTCAATATTGCCAAAAACGCCAACGACATCATTGAGCCCATCGAGTTTCCCGATCCCAAGATGACCATGGCAATCAAATCGGCCAACAGTGCCGACGACGAGAAGCTCAACGCCATTCTCAACGAGATACATAAAGTGGATAAAACCTTTACCATCAAGTACAGCAAGGAACTGCGCCAGCTTATTGCCGGTGGTATGGGCGAACTGCACCTGAATCTTATCAAGTGGAGCGTTGAAAACCTCGAAAAAATTCCTTTCGAATACGTTACGCCAAGAATCGCTTATCGCGAAACCATTACCAAGAGCGCCAAAGCAACCTACCGTCACAAAAAACAATCCGGCGGATCCGGTCAGTTTGGTGAGGTTCACATGATGATAGAACCTTACACCGAGGGCATGACCTTTACCACCGAGTTCCCGGTACGTGGCACCGACGAAGTGAAACTCGACTGGGGTGGCAAGCTGTTGATGATCAATAGCATCGTGGGCGGCGCCATTGACGCGCGCTTTTTGCCTGCTATTATGAAAGGTCTCATGGAAAAAATGGAAAACGGTCCGCTTACCGGTTCCTATGCCCGCGATATCGTGGTTTATATCTACGATGGCAAAATGCATCCGGTGGATTCTAACGAGATTTCATTTAAGCTTGCTTCACGCAACGCTTTCCGCGAAGCCTTTAAAAACGCTGGTCCCAAAATTCTTGAGCCAATCTATGATGTGGAAGTTACCGTCCCCGAAGAAAAAATGGGCGACGTGATGACCGACCTGCAGGGTCGACGTGCCGTTATCATGGGTATGGACAGCGAAGGCAATTATCAGAAGATAAAAGCCCGCGTGCCGCTGGCCGAAATGAACCGCTACTCAACCTCGCTCAGCTCTATAACATCCGGTCGCGCCATGTATGCACTCAAATTTGCCGAGTACGCACAGGTGCCCGGCGACGTGCAAACACAACTGCTTAAAGAATACGAAGAGCAGGCAGCAGACGAAGATTAACATTATCATTTTATCAATAAAAAAACCCGGCACCACCAAGTCGGGTTTTTTTGTTTTATGTTACACTGGTGTCCGGTTAAAAACAATAGATTCTTCGCTGCGCTCAGAAAGACAAGGGCTTACGATGGATTGGAGGAGGGAGGACAAAGCCGGCGGCGGAGCCGCCGACTTAGCCCTCCCAAAAGCCCTAATGCCTTGTCATTCTGATCCGCCAACTGGCGGAGAAGAATCTATTTAAAGGA
>CAZTCX010000289.1:0-2656 GCA_964612515.1 uncultured Lentimicrobiaceae bacterium
CAAAAGAATGGTAGCCAATAGTGTGGCCAGCAGCCCTTATTCGCTTTACCAACAACGGATGCTCCTGAGCCACCCATCCTAAAATAAAAAACGTGGCTTGCACCTGATGCTTTTCCAGCATATCAATAATAACATTGGTGTTGTGTTCGACCCTTGAGGGGATATTTAGCCAATCCTTAAACGGTATTTTTCCGGAATCTTTCGACAGGAACCAATCTTCGATATCAAATGTCAGAATATTCATTTTTCAAAATCTGCGGGCAAAATTAGAAAATATGTCGTGACACCTGCATATCCATTCTTCTGGCCAGGCTATCCGGAATCAGTTTAACAAGATTCAGTAAAAAGACACTTCTGTTGCCGATCCTAAGATCATCATTTGTTGAATTCACGAACAAGGACTCATCGGAGGTACCCCATTGTTTTTTATAATGATGCACCGAGCTGTCGCGGGTACTTCTTCCAAAGGAATAAATCCTGCAGCCGGCCTTTATCGATTCAGAAATCATCTGGTGATGCAGTGCGTAGCTTACATAGAGATGGTTATAGTCATTAATGGTTGCAAACCAGGGATTTTCAGCGTAATCCAAAAAGGTCAAAAGTATGGACGCGCCTACAGCTTTTTGATTATGATAAGCTACCACAACGATGGCTGACCCATACGCATAACTGCGCAACAGTGATTGAAAAAACTTTTTTGGAAGTCCAAATGAGTTCAGCGCACGAATGTTATGATCGTAAACTTTCATAAAATCGCCCAACAACTCGCTGCCACCTGTTTTTACCTCTATTTCGTTGCGATACGATTTACGGATC
Organism: uncultured Lentimicrobiaceae bacterium; assembly: GCA_964612515.1. Classification (GTDB taxonomy): domain Bacteria; phylum Bacteroidota; class Bacteroidia; order Bacteroidales; family 4484-276; genus SABY01. Next base: position 817 of record CAZTCX010000289.1, read on the forward strand.
TTACGCCGAACCCCCACAGTAAAAATATTCATTTGCTCTTCAACCGATGGCTGAAGCAACAGATTCGGAATTACTTTCCCTTCCTGATGATAATCCAGGAGTTTGAATTTACTCCTACAGCCGAACTTAATTTTGCTTTCTACATGTTTATTCAATGTAATTTCGGACAGATCATCCATTGACAGCTCAACTTTAAAACATCGATAGCTTTGATCGGTTATGGATGTTTTTTCGATAACCTGAATCAACAGCTTGTAAAAAATCTGGTGTGCTTCGCCAACATTTTCTGGGTTCGCGTTCATATTCTGCTTATACCACCACAATGGGTCAACCCACAACCCACCATGATTAAAATGCGGTAAACTAAACCAGCTCCCTTTTCGTACCTCATTGGCGGTTGCACATGCCACCATTTTATTGTCGAAAGTAAACTTCACGAAAATGTCCGGCCAGCCATAGGTTTCCTGCACCGCCAAAGAAAGTGACGGATTGTTACCAGGGCATACCACACCCTCCGATTTCTGCATGATTGCTACCGCAGCATCAAAAACATTCTTCAGATTGTCGTGAAGATTTAGAATATTCACTGTCGTTTTGTTAAGGCAAAATCACTGATAATAATTTCCCTATATAAATAGCTTACGCAAAACTTCAAATATCCTGTCGAAATCCTCATCTACGAGATTTGAGCCTGAGGGCAAACATAGCCCATGATCAAAAAGCCTCTCGGAGGTGCCATCACCATAAAAAGGCATCCCTTCAAAAATCGGTTGAAGATGCATTGGCTTCCAGAGCGGGCGCGATTCGATATTCTCTGCGTCCAGCGCCAGCCTGATTTTTTCGCGTGTCAGCCCTTTGCTTTTTTCAGGATCGATTAAAACTGTCGTGAGCCACCTATTCGAAAACATTCCTGGCAGCTCTTGCTGAAAAGCGACCTGGTATCCTTTTTCCACCAACCCTCCAAAAAAATCAAGGTATCTGGTAAAGTTTGCTCTTCTTTGGGCGACTCTCTTATCCAGCACCTCCATCTGGCCGCGACCAATTCCAGCCAAAACATTACTCATCCGGTAGTTGTAGCCAATGTGCGAATGCTGGTAATGGGGCGCGGGATCACGCGCCTGGGTAGCCAGAAAACGAGCTTTTTGTATCAACGCTTCATCATCAGAGAGCAAAGCACCACCACCGCTCGTAGTGATTATCTTGTTACCATTAAATGACAAAATCCCCATCTTACCAAAAACGCCTGTTTGATGCCCATTGTAATGGGATCCCAAAGATTCAGCAGCATCTTCAATGATCGGAATCTCATACTTTTGTGCAACCTTTATTATCTCGTCCATTTTGGCCGGCATGCCATAAAGATGCACCGGAATAATGGCGGCAGGCTTCTTTGCCGGAAGACTTTTCCCATTCATCTTAAGTTTACCGTTCATGCATGCTTCAATAGCCTCCTCCAGCCATACCGGACTCATATTCCAAGTATCCGGCTCACTATCAATGAATACCGGAATGGCTCCCACGTATGCAATAGGATTGGCCGATGCCGAGAAAGTCATGCTTTGACACAGCACATAATCGCCTGGCTTAACTCCCTGAAGAATCAGAGCAAGGTGCAATGCCGCAGTACCCGAACTTAAGGCAGCAGCATGTTTGGCTCCGGTAAACCTGCACAAATCTTCCTCAAAACCATTTACGTTGGGACCAAGCGGTGCAACCCAATTGGTATCGAAGGCCTGTTTAACATATTTCTGTTCACTTCCACCCATGTGTGGGGATGAAAGCCATATTTTTTTCTTTTCGGACATAGGTTGTTATTCTAATTTTTGGGGGCAAAGTTACA
>CAZTCX010000290.1:0-2656 GCA_964612515.1 uncultured Lentimicrobiaceae bacterium
GCCTATTACTTCCTGCAGATGGTTGTGAAAAAGAAACACCGCAATATCTGTAAAATATTGCGGTGTAGTCAGCGCTATTCTGTTGTGCGTTTCGAGCAGTGTTTCATCCAATTATTGTCTAATTCTCGTCCTCGCCGCTCTCGTCATCATCTTCCGACTTCTTCATTTTTTTAACTACTTCGCCTGTCGGAGAAATTACAACCTCCATTTCGATTTCATCTTTTTCGAGTTCAAATTCATAAACTTTAGCCTGATCCGTTTCCGAAATTTCAGCTTCTTCAATTTTGTAGCCGGCAAAATCAGTGTCGAGTGTTTGTTGAACGGTGGCAGGAAGTTCTTTTTTATCTATTTCATGTTCCGTTTCCATCCACTTGCCATCCATGTCAAAGTTGGCCGAGTATTCCTTGCCGTTCATTTTAAATTCCGCCTCCCATTCCTGGTCGTTTTCTTTATCCCATTTCACTTTTTTGGCATCCGGGAATTTTTCAGAAAATGCTGCCGTTACTTTGGTCGGGACATCCTTAGCTGTTTGTGCACAAGCTGCAAATCCAAATGCAGATACAAGTGCCATCATAAAAAAAAACATTTCTCATAGTAAATCAATTTTTAGATGAATAAAGCTGCAATGTTACAGGGTGAATCTAAAGAGATTTTTAAGGATTCCATTGGCGGAATGATAGTCAAATGATTGGTACAAGAAATCGATCATGTTTAATTTGGTGTGTTTTGCTTTTTGATGATCAATTTCAGGAACGACGGAAGTGCGATTAATAGCAGCGGCAAAGCCATCGCTAAGCCGCCAATTACAGCAATGGCGAGTGGCTGATGCATCTGTGCACCGGCACCCAGACCCAGCGCCAATGGAAATAAAGCAACAATAGCGCCCAGAGCTGTCATTAAATTGGGACGCAGCCGCGCCGCAATAGCAAATTTTAGAGCATCTGCCACAGATGATTCTTTCAGTTCTGTGAAAAGCTTTTGAATAGTAAAGATTGAGTTTTCGGCTATAATTCCTACAATCATTATCAAACCTGTATAGCTGCCAACATTGAGCGCTGTATGGGTTAGAAACAGAGCTATCACGCCCCCACCTATCCCTATGGTGCTGATGAAAAGCACCAATAGCGACAGTTTCAAACTTTTAAACATGAAGAGTACAACGGTGAAAACTAACAGCGTCCCGAGGATAAGTATCTTGAGCAACTCAGCAAACGATTGCTGCTGCTGCGCATACGATCCGCCATATTCAATCTGATATGCTGGTGGCAGACTTATTTTCTTCAATTTGACTTTGATGTCCTTTATTACGCTTCCCAAGTCGCGATTGTTGAGACGCGACGTAACCACCCCAATGGTTTGCAGATTCTCCCGATTGATTTCCGATACGCCCTCTTGGATAAAAAAATCAGCGACGGCACTCAACTTCACAAAATCGCCGGCGGTAGTGTAAATTTCCATTTCCTTGATTTTTTGCAGTGGGAGCTGATTTTTTTCAGGAAATGTCATCCTGATATCGGTCAGTTGTTCTTTTTCAGGAATAACCCCCACCACAACTCCATTAATTATGGTTTCGATCTGGGCTTGTAAATCTCGTGGATTCAAACCATATTGTTTTAGCTTATCCTCCTTAGGTATCGATTTCATCAATGGTCCCGCAATCACTATTCCATCAAAAACGTCGGCAGTCCCATTTACTTTGGCTACGCTGTCGGCTATCTGCATTGCCAGCTCCTTTAGCTTTTGGTTTTCGTCACCAAAAATCTTTATTTCCACAGGCTGAGCGCTGCTCATCAAATCGCCAAGCATGTCAGTGATTACCTGCCCAAAATCTGCCGTAAGTGCAGGTACAGTACTTTTAACTTTCATCCTGATTTCGTTAGATACCTCTTCGGTAGATCTGCTTCTTTTATGGTTTAGTTCTATCAGGTAGTCACCCCGGTTAGGCTCCGTAATAAAGAAACCCATTTGAGTGCCGATGCGTCGCGAATAGTTTTTCACCTCGGGTATTTTCTCAATTATGGCATCCACCACGTTGAGCATTCGGTCGGTTTCTTCCAGAGATGTGCCGGGCATCGAGTTAAAATCGAGCACGATAGAGCCTTCATCCATATCAGGTAAAAAGCCTGTAGGAAGTTTTGGCAGGAAAATAATGATACTCGCTACAAGTGTCAAGACGAAAATAAAGCTGATGGAGGGTTTGGTAATAAAAAAACCTATCCATGCCTTTTTTTGTGTGGTGTGTGCATTGGCTTTCTTCAACTTTGGCTTATCGGAAGAAAAAAGCAGATAGATCACAGGCAATCCAAGCCAGGTAATGAAAAAAGAACAAAGTAGCGTAATGATCATTGTTTCGGTAAGAATCTTGAAATAGGCGCCGGCCACCCCTGACATAAGCTGAAAAGGAATGAGTATAACAATGGTGGTTAAAGAGGAGCTCACCATGGAAGGGAAAAGAAAACGGATGGATTTACCCACTATTTCTTGTGGCTTGCGTTCTGGAGATTCTTCGTGCGTACGATGGATTTGTTCTAAAACAATGATTGCGTCATCTATTATCAATCCGATAGAAGCTGCAATAGCCCCTATGGTCATGATATTAAAGTCAAAACCAATGTAAGCCATCACAGTAAAAGTGAGTGCCAGGGTTAGCGGAATG
>CAZTCX010000291.1:0-2638 GCA_964612515.1 uncultured Lentimicrobiaceae bacterium
TTGCGTCGGCCATCTGATGGGTAGAGGCGGCGCCTTTTTCAATAACGTCGGCACGGCCGGTCATCTTCATCATATCATAAGTACGAACCTTGCCTTCAGCGATAACTTCGGCTACTGCTTTGCGGATACGTTCGGCCATTTTCTTTTCGTCGATAAAATCGAGCATCATACACGCTGACTCAATCATGGCGATGGGGTTGACGATGGATACGGGATAGTCGGCATATTTGGGCGCTGAACCGTGGGTAGGCTCAAATACGCCGATGCCGCTGTCGGGGTTGAACTGTGCCGAACAGGCAAAGCCTAGTCCGCCGATGAGGCCTGCAAAACCGTCGGAAGCGATGTCGCCAAACATGTTGCCGGCCACGATCACGCCGTAGTTTTCGGGATTTTTGGTGAGCCACATCATCTGTGCGTCGATGTTGGTGTTCCAGAGTTCGATGCCCGGATAGTCGGCTTTTTGCATCTCTTTGGCCATTTTGAACATCATGCCGGAGGTTTCGCGAATCACGTTGGGCTTTTCGGCAAGCGTCACGGATTTGTAACCATAATTTTTGGCGTGCTCGAAGGCGGCGCGCAGGATGCGTTCGGTGTGTTTTTTCGAGAAGATTCGCGTAGAGATAGAGATTTCGGCTTTTGGATGCATGCCGAAGTTCGTCTTAAATTTAGGATGGGTGAGCATAGCCTCGTAAACCTGTTGTGGCGGGTCGCTCCATTCCACGCCGCCGTAAAGGCCTTCGGTATTTTGGCGGAAGATCACCACATCTACTTCCGGCTCTTCGATGGCGCTGCCTACCCCACGACGGATAAAGTTGAGCGGATTGCCTTTGTACGTGTGGCAGGGACGCATACAGATGTCGAGGCCAAAGTGCTGACGCAGCCCTACGATGGGGCTGGCATACACCAGGCCTTTTTCTTTGAGTTCGGGTTTTAGCTCGTCGAAGGCGGCATCTTTGGGTTTGGAAGTGATGGCGCCAAAAAGCCCGATTTTGTGTTTTTCCAGCAACTGGAGGGTGCGGTCGGGTAGCGGGTTACCTTCGTTGCACCAAAAATCCCAGCCAATGTCGCCGTGTACGTATTCAGCTTCAAAGCCCGCGGCATCAAGCACGCGGATGGCTTCTTCCAAAACTACTTTGCCTATGCCGTCGCCGGGCATCGCTACAATTGTTCTTTTTCCCATAGCAGATTCTTTTTTCGTTATTCTAATTATTAATGTTAAAGACATTTATATCAATGACGGTGCAAAATTAGGAACTTCTTTGTCATCTTGAGCTGGCAACTCCTGACATTTAGTAATTTAGAGCAAGTATAATTTGTGGGGATGCACAATAAAAGGGAATGCAACTCTGGATATTGAATTTGCACCTGATTGATAGGGATTTACGCCTCACGTCCGGCAGTTTAGACCTCACCCCCGACCCCTTTCCAATTGGAAAGGGGAGCGCTCCTGCTGGGCGGTGTGGGAGCTTGCCAAGCATATTACTCTGTTTGGGTTTTACCAAAATGCGATAAGAGTGCGCTCCCTTCCCCGCGCCGGGGAAGGGCCGGGGATGGGGCAAATGACGGAGTATGACCAATTAAGTTTCAATGCAGAAGCAACTGATAATAATCTACTTTTGCTGCCATTATGAACCGTAAAGCATCCATTCAATTACCTGCCAGAGACCACTCAGACCTGCACAAGCTGCTGATGTTTCTGTACATATTTTCCGATCTTTAAGATTGCAACCTTCCTTTTTGCTCCTTCTTTTTCTACTTTTTCTTTTTTAAAATTTAAAAATCTCTACTTGTCTCATGGAAGCCTTGTATTCTTATTTCAATCAGTTGTTGTCACAACAAAAAAAAGACTTTGCCTCTTGGCCGCAGCTTCGGTGGCTTAATGCCTGGGAGCACGCCGACTTGCTCGATCATCGCCAACAGCTTTTGCGGGATGAGCGCCATCAGTGGCTATTTAAAAATAGCAAGCCTTTCCATAAGCATATTTCCAAAGGATGTATGCAATGCGGACTGGGGCGCTGGAGCTGTTTGTTTATCACCAACAAGTGCAACGGCGCCTGCTTTTATTGTCCGTCGGCGCAAACTGCCGACGCGGTGCCTTCCTCACAGATGCTCACCTTTGATACGCCGGAGGCTTACGCCGAATATGTGCGCTGGATGAACTTTGGCGGCGTGAGCTTTAGCGGAGGCGAGCCGTTGCTTTATTTTGAGCGCACGCTGGCTTATCTTAAAAGTGTGCGGAAACACTGCGACGCTTCCGTTTACACCTGGCTTTACACCAATGGTATCGCCGGAAATTCTGACATGTTTAGGCAGTTGGCAGCTGAAGGTATCGATGAAGTACGTTTTGATATTGGCGCTACAGCCAACAAATTAGATAAGGTGAAAATGGCCGCCGGGATCATTCCCAACATCACCATTGAAATACCGGCCGTGCCTGAAGATATTGATACACTAAAAGCCTTGCTTCCGCAGATGATCGGGCTGGGCGTTACCAATCTCAATTTGCATCAGATGCGGCTGACGCAACATAATGTAAAACATCTGGCCAAAAGAAACTATACCTTTGTCGCCGCTGAAAGGCCGGTTGTTTTGGAATCGGAGATAGCGGCACTTGAAATATTGGATTTTGCGCACAGCC
>CAZTCX010000292.1:0-2616 GCA_964612515.1 uncultured Lentimicrobiaceae bacterium
CAACGACTTGCTCAATCCGGTGATGGTGTATGTGCCGCGTCGCGAGGGGCGCTTTGGCGCCAACATCGAGCAGGCTTTCAACAGCAAAGGAATTTTCCCTTCGGCGATCTTTAGCATCCAACAGGATTTTGATATCAAATATGCTTTGGTACCCATAGAAACCGCCCGCTCACTGCTCGACTACACCACCGAGGTTACCAGCGTGGAAGTGGGGCTGGCAAAGGGATATAATGTTAAGAAGGTAAAAGAAGAAATCAAAAATATCCTCGGCAGCGGCTTTGTTGTTAAAGATCGCTTTGAGCAGCAGGCACTGCTTTACCGCGTGATGCAATCAGAGAAATGGGCAATTTTTCTTATCCTCACCTTCATCCTTATCATCGCCACTTTCAACGTCATCAGCTCATTGACCATGCTTATCCTCGATAAGAAAAAAGATGTGGCTGTGCTGCACAGCATGGGTGCGTCCAACCGACTTATCCGGCGCATCTTCTGGCTGGAAGGCATCATGATTTCTATCGGCGGCGCCTTGCTTGGGCTTTTGCTTGGCGGACTCATCAGTTGGTTGCAACAGACTTTCGGACTGATTAGTCTGGGGGGAGGAACGGGCACTTTTGTGGTGGATGCTTATCCGGTGGCCATCAAAGCTGTGGATTTTTTGCTGGTGTTTGCCACTGTCATCATTCTTGGATTGCTGGCTGCCTGGTATCCGGTGCGACACATCTCTTCCAAATATCTTATTCATAAGTTGTAAAAGAGGATAGAGATATTGAGGTTGAGCGGGTGAAAAGAGTGAATTTCAAATCCCAAATTTCAATAGGCAAATAAATCCCAAACTTCAAATTCCAAACTCTGGAACCGTTTGATCATTGAGATTTCAAAACTGGAATTTATATGGAACTTGACTTATTGTTTTTTGAAATTTTCTATTACACTTCAATATGTCCGGTGAGGTAGGTCACCGCTTTGCCTCCAATTTCCACACGGTCGCCTGACATCTTGCAGTGGAGTGTGCCACCCCGTTCCGAAATCTGCCGTGCCAGTAGATGCACTTTTCCCAATTTTTTGGACCAATAGGGTGTGAGGATGGTATGCGCTGATCCCGTCACCGGGTCTTCATCGATGCCAATGGCAGGAGCAAACATACGCGATACAAAGTCGCAACTTTTTCCGGGTGCGGTTACAATTACTGCATGATAAGGAAGCTGGCGGAGCAGTTGAAAATCCGGCTGAAGATTTTTAATATAATCCTCGTCGTCGTAAATAGCCATCAGATAATCGAGAGCCTGCACCGTTTGTAGCGCTGGTTTGCCAAAGGCTTCTTTTAATATCGGTGGTGCTTCAACCTCTTCATAAAATCCTGCCGGAAAGTCTAGCACCAGCATGTCGTCTTGTTTTTTAACACGCAAATCCCCACTGCGCGACGTCAAGAAGAGGATGTCGCCGGAAAAGCCAAGATGATTAAAAAGCACATGCGCCGACGCCAGGGTGGCGTGCCCACACAAATCCACTTCTACCGTAGGCGTAAACCAGCGAATTTGATAAACGTTGGCCGTCTTGACAAAAAAGGCTGTCTCCGAAAGGTTGTTCTCTTTGGCGATTTTCTGCATCAGCGCATCGTCGGGCCAGTGAGGGAGTGGGCAAACTGCCGCAGGATTACCGCCGAAGACTTTATCTGCGAAAGCATCTACCTGATAAATGGGAATACGCATAGTTGTTGTTTTTGGATGTGAGTGGCAAAGGTAAAAAAAGGAGGATGGAAAAGGGGCGGAAATTCAAAGGCAATAGAGCAAAAGTCAAATAAATCTCAAAAACAATAAAGCAAAATTCAAATAATTTTCAAATCTCAAAAATCAAAAAACTAAGAAGCTGTGGTGGTTGGGATTTGTTTTTTGGAACTTATTTGTGATTTGAATTTTGCAATTTGGAATTTGGCAAAATCAAAAGTTTCGGGTGCTATAAATAATGGTTATCAGTCTGCTTCATAATATTACTTTTGCCGGTACGTTTTAAAGATTCATCGTTCATTGAAAAATTTGGGGCTGATTGGTTTTGACAGCAAGGAAGTGGTACAGTAAGCATGCCGGGCATTTGGAATGTGGCTCGTTATCAACTATTCCTAAAGCCATAACTGGCAATAATAACTACGCTCTCGCAGCCTAGTCGAAGTTTAGTAGACTAGCGCCCAATCCCGACACAAGGTGTCGAGGACGAGACATCCCGCAGGCGGATACGTCTTTTTCCTGTCTGAGTTCGGGGTGAAGCAATTAAAGACTAGCCGCGGGCAAGCTTCGGGCTTGCGGCGAAAACAAAGAAGATAAGCCTCGGGTTGGCTGTTTGTTGCCTGCCTGTTGCCGACAATTAAGAATAAACTAAGCATGTAGAAAGCTCTATTGCTGCTTGTTTGGACCAGGGTTCGACTCCCTGCAGCTCCACAACCTTCCATAAATCAGGGTTATTTGGCGCAAAGCTAAGTAACCCTTTTTTTATTTTTGCAGATCAAAATACACAACAATCAAAGAAAAAGGACATGGCCACAGATTTACAGTTAAGTGAAGAAATGCTTTCCCCGCCCGGCGATACGATTCAGGAAACCATTGATACAATCCATATGACGCA
>CAZTCX010000293.1:0-2612 GCA_964612515.1 uncultured Lentimicrobiaceae bacterium
AGCATCCCTTCCTCCTGATCCAAAAGTAATGAAAGACAAGCCGCGAGACCGAAATGCTTTTATTATTTCAAAAGATATGGCAAAATCTATATTTGGCATCGGTACTTTGTTTGTTGTTCTTTTATTAGGACTGCTTTATTACTTCACAGATACAGATTTTTTCCGAACCGGTGAAGCAGGCCTTAGCACTAAAGAGCTAACAGTATTCTTTACCTTTTTTGTAATGTTACAATTCTGGAATATGTTTAATGCCAAGGCATTTTTTAGTGGAAAATCGGCTTTTAAAGGCATGTCAAAAAGTATTGGGTTTGAGATTGTCGCTGCCGTTATTTTTATCGGACAATTCCTGATTGTGGAATTTGGTGGTGAAGTTTTCAGAACGGTTCCTTTAACTTTCCAGGAATGGTTTGTGATAATTGGTTCCACATCTTTGGTATTATGGGTTGGAGAGATAGGAAGAGCAATAAAATTCGGGATACTATCCAAAAAGGATTTAAGTACTAAGACTAAAGTAAATGCAATTAAAGAGAAATTAGTAATGGGTTGAGAGGGTAGCACATTGAAATCCATTACAGAGTAAGTAGCAGAGGCTAAAATACAGGCACTCTATATTAATTATGAAGATGATAAAATCCTTTTTCAAACATTTTTCACTAATGGACTTTGCTCGTCAACTTTTGGGTGTTGGAAATATTCAGACGAGTTGCGAAATTTTGCTTAACGCATCATGCAAGAAATTCCATTTATGCTCTAAATTTGGTTGTGTAAGTGGAGGCTTTTTATCTCTTAAAGTAGAAATAAATGAAATAGCTACTATGCACTCTTTAGCTGAAAGTGAGCGAAAAAGTCGGATTACGGCGGCTGGGTTAGAAGAATCTAATCAATTTTGCTGTTAATTTAGAAATCTTAAACAAAAAAATCCAAGTACTATGAATAGCACATCAAAATATTTAATTCTTATTTTCCTTAGTATTACAATCCTTGATTGTAACATAGGACGTGACAAAGCTGAAAAAGCCGGATTAATGGATGTGACAAAAGTTGTTGATGGTGACACCTTTTGGGTGGATGATGGCTCTGAAAAGGGGCTAAAAATTAGGCTTATTGGAGTGAACACACCTGAAACAGTACATCCACAAAAACCGGTTGAGTTTTATGGACGCGAAGCCTCCGATTATGTAAAAAGTATTTTGACGGGGAACAAAGTCAAATTAGAATTCGATGTAAGTCGTTTTGATAGGTATGGGAGAACCTTGGCTTACGTCTACTTACAAGATGGTACCTTTTTAAATACCGACTTAATAAAAAAAGGCTATGGGCAAGCAATGACTGTACCTCCAAATGTAAAATACTCAGAAAGGTTTGTTGAGTTAGAAAGAGAAGCAAGGGGCAAAAAAGTTGGATTGTGGGAAGAAAAATAATCCTCTTCCCGCTATCAGGTTGGCACCTTTGCAATTCGTACAAGCCAACCTCTACCATTTAAAGCGAAAAAAAAACTCTTTTTCTCAACATGCCTTTTTGAATCCTCCAAAACTAAGTTTTTTTCCAGCTGATGAAATTGAAGACCCAAATCCAAATTCTTTTCGTAAAAACTCCACGGTTCGTGCGCTGGCTGGTGGCGGGGCTTGTGGTGCTGGCGGTGGTTTTTTATTTCTCGCTACCCCGCCAACTCTTCCGCGATCCTACCGGCACAGTGGTGCTGGCTGCTAACGGGCAGATGCTGGGCGCACGCATCGCCGACGACGGACAGTGGCGCTTTCCGGCAACAGCACAGGTTCCGGAGAAATTCGCCGTTTGCATCACCCATTTCGAAGACCGTTATTTCTACCGTCATCCCGGCGTTAATCCGCTGGCGCTGGCCAGGGCGCTGAAGCAAAACCTGGCTGCCGGCCACGTGGTGAGCGGCGGCTCCACCCTATCCATGCAAACCATCCGGCTGATGCGCAAAGGAAAGCCGCGCACTGTTGCAGAAAAGTTTTATGAGATGTGTCTGGCGCTGCGACTGGAGTGCCGCTACAGCAAAAACGAAATCCTTGCTTTGTATGCCTCGCATGCTCCTTTTGGTGGCAACGTGGTGGGGCTGGATGCTGCAGCGTGGCGCTATTATGGCCGCAGCGCCGACAACCTTAGCTGGGCCGAAACGGCGGCGCTGGCAGTGCTGCCCAACGCTCCGGCATTGATATTTCCCGGAAGGAATGCACAGCTCCTACTCCAAAAACGCAATCTACTCCTCGACCGGTTGCAAACACGCGGCATCATCAGCACCACAACTTGCGACTTGGCCAAAGCTGAGCCGTTGCCACAAAAGCCCAAGCCGCTGCCCGATCTGGCTTTTCATCTCACCGAAAGGATAAATGTTGCGGCACACGGACAAATCATCAAAACCACGCTCGACGCAGCTTTGCAAAAGAACTGCAACGAAGTCCTCAGCCGTCACCAGCGCCTGCTTGCCGCCAACGGAATCCACAACATTGCCGCGATGATCGTCGAAAACAATACGGCTGACGTGCTGGCTTATGTTGGCAATATTTCCACACCTTCATCCGAAGGCAGCCACGGCGGCCAGGTGGATGTGATCACCAGCGCGCGCAGCAGCGGCAGCATCCTCAAGC
>CAZTCX010000294.1:0-2602 GCA_964612515.1 uncultured Lentimicrobiaceae bacterium
TGGGTATTTCGGTCTGACCATGCCACCCTTTTCGGTTGAAATGGTGCCACTTTTGAAAGAGGTTGCAATTATACAATAAATTTAGTTTTCACTTTTTAAAACTTGTTTTCTTAATGATTCTCCTTTTAAGTCGATTCGGTGTGATGAGTTCACAATCCTGTCTAATATGGCATCAGCAATTGTGCCTTCGCCTATGATGCCGTACCATACCGATACAGGTATTTGTGAGACAATGATTGTGGATGAATGGTTGTGACGGTCGTCGATAATATCCATCAATACCTCCCTGCTGAGATTATCGAGGGCTTGCAGGCCGAAGTCATCCAAAACCAGCAGGTTTGTCTTTTGAAGTTTATTGAGTTCTTTCAGGTAGGTACCATCGGTTTTGGCAAGTTTTAAGCGTGCAAACAAGCGTGCAGTATTTGCATATAAAACTTTATAACCCAACAAGCAAGCCTGCTGACCCAGCGCCTGTGCGAGATAACTTTTGCCAACGCCCGATGCCCCTGTGATGATCAGGTTTTCTTTGCGGCGGATGAAGTCGAGGGTGGCCAGCCGATTGAACATGTTGGGGTCAAGATTACGGGCAGGATCAAAGCGTATCTCTTCTATGCTTGCCTTTTGCCGGAAGTTTGCCTGCTTAATGAGTCTTTCGGTTTTCTGATTTTGCCTGCTTTCCCATTCATGATCGGTAAGTAAACCCAGGTACTCGTCGGGTGTGAAGTTGCCGGCGCCGTTGTTTTTAACATGCTGATAGTGCAGCTCTGCCATTGCGCCAATGCGCATTTGACGTAGCTTTTCAATTGTGTGATTGTTGTTCATAAAAATTAATTTTAGCATTATTTGTAAGCTGATGCCCCACGTAGATTTTCATGAGCAGGGATATGCGGGGCATTATTTTCCTGCACTTGTAATGGGAGTTTGTCTTGATTGTTTTTCAATATGTTGCTGATGCGTTTGTAGGAATATGTGCCGGCAAGCAACGCGTGCTGGCACGCATCGTCCAGGCGTTGTGACCCGTATCCCCGGTGGAGTTGCAGGATTCCCATGGCACGCTTGTAAGCTGTTTCCGGGTAGTCATATCCTGTAAGTACCTGTGTTATTAAAGTCAGTACATTTTCACCGTGTTTGGCTGCTTTATGTTTAAAGTATTCCGGGTTCCAGTCGGTGTAAGCTTTATGCGTGCTGCTGAGGTGGTCTTTGTTGGAATTGTAGTTCCCCGGTGCCGGATTTCTTTTGTGCAAGGCGATACGCTTGTGGTTGTAATACACCTCCACAATGGAAGCTGTGTAATGGATCGCCGTGTGCATGCCGATGTAGCGGTACGGTACGCTGTAATAGCTTTTGTCGGGTGAGAAATAGACATGTCCGATTTTTTGCACCTTGGCTCTGCAGTAGTCCTTCAACTGGTATGTTGTCTCGGGCAGTGGCTTCAGGTAAGCGCGTTCTACAGACTGGAACAACTCCCTGCGGCTGGCCTGCTTGCGCTGAAACAGCAAATCGTTGTAGTTTTCCAACAGTTTTCTTATTTCCCCGTTAAGCTCAGAAAGTGAAAAAAAAGTCATATTCCTGATTGGATAATAAATGCGCTGGTAAACAAGATTGACGGCATTTTCTACCAGGGCTTTGTCCTGTGGTGCGTAGCTGCGGGCAGGGTTGATGGCACAGCCGTAATGGCATGCAAAATCTTTGAAAGTGCGGTTTATCTCCGGCTCGTATTTGCTTGCCCTGGTTACCGCCGACTTTAAATTATCCGACACAATAGCCTTGGGCACTCCACCATAATACGTCAAGGCATTTGCCATGCAGCCTATCAAATCTTCGCGCTTTTGGCTCCGGCAGGCTTCAGCATAGGTATATTGACTGTTGGGCAAAATGGCCACAAAAACTTCTACCGGCACCAGTTCGCCGGTTGCTTTGTCTGTGATATGTAGCTTCTTTCCCGCAAAATCAATATACACCTCTTTGCCGGCTTCATGCTCAAGCTTCATCGAACCTTTTATCATATCGTACTTGCGATGATAGTGCTCCATAAACTGAGTGTAACTGTATGGATCAGTAACCGCACTGCGGTACTCAAGATAATGATAAAGAAAGGTAAAGCCCGGGTGGTTACGCCAATGGTTGAGTTTCTCAAGCCACTTCATCAGTTCATCAAACCGCTCGTTGATAATGGTAGTGTGAGAGGTAAACAGCTCGCTCAACTTACCACTCCCCATACCCAAAAGCTCTTCCAGGCTATAGGTGCTGGCTTTCACCATCCTAAGGTAGGTGTTAACGGTGTTGCGCGAAATCTGCAGTAGTTCACCGATCTGCCGGTTGCTCATCCCGGCTTTGTGCAAGGTAATGATTTGTTGTAAATCCATAGGATCAAGTTTGTTTGCCATATCATATCGATTATAAAAAATACGACATAATATGTTTTTAACTGATCTTTCAAAGTGGCACAAAACGAACCGTTACCGGTTGGCCTTGGATTCTTCTGGCATAAAACGAACCGAAATCGGTCAAAATACAACTGACCCTGTGGCACGTTTTGAACCGAAATCACTGGCACTAACTACTCCGAAAACCCTGGCACAAATCGAAGCGAAATAGCCAG
>CAZTCX010000295.1:0-2591 GCA_964612515.1 uncultured Lentimicrobiaceae bacterium
TACGGTGAATCAGGCCGGTGCCAGCCCTACACTTACCATAACTCCGGCAAACCGCGCTGTAACGTCTGGCGCCGGGTCAACAACTTTTAGCATCGCATCCAATACCGGATGGGTTGTCACCGAAAGTGTTGCATGGTTTACGGCAGCTCCCATGTCGGGATCCGGAAACGGAACCTTGACCGTTAATTATGTCCAAAATGCCACAGGAAGCGCACGCGTGGGAAGCATCGTCGTTACTGCTTCTGGAGGTTCGCCTGTGGTAACGGTCACCGTTTCGCAAAGCGCCTATCCCAGTCAGGCAATCAGTCTTAGCGCCGGCTGGCAGGGATTGTCGAGTTACATAATGCCCGCCGATAACAACATCGTAAATGTATTTGCTCCCCTGTCACCCAAACTAATCATTGCCCAAACTTTGAGCGGCATTTATTATCCGGCAGGGCCAATCAATACCATCGGCACCTGGGCAAGCCAGTCGGCTTATGCTGTAAAAATGAATAGTGCTGCCACGCTCTCCATATCTGGTATGCCCGAAACCGACAAGACCTTGCCCATAGCCGCAGGCTGGAATTTGATTCCCGTTATTACCAACAATCCGGTAAACGTGGCTACGCTGCCGACAACAGTTGGTTTTCAGATTGTGAAAGATGTAGCCGGAACAGGCGTTTATTGGCCTGCCATGAGCATCAACACACTGGGCAACCTCTTGCCGGGCAAAGCCTATTATGTGCGCGTTACTTCTGCTGGAATCATCACCTTCCCCGCCAGTTCCGATGCCGGCTGGAATGGCGAATATCCAGAAACGCCACTGATAGAAACTCCCTGGAACCAACCGGCAGCTTCGCCCGTTTCACATCTGGTTGCTTTTGCTCCCGGCGTTACGGCAGAGCTTATGGCTGGCGACATCATCGGTTTGTTTACGCCCGAGAATATTTGCTGCGGCGTTGCACAGGTTGAAATACCCGGTGAACCGCTGGCCATCACTGCTTTTGCCGACGATGCGCAACAGCCAGGTACCAGCGGATACGTGAGCGGACAAACCATCAGTCTGAAGGTTTACCGTCCCGCCACAAACGAAGTCGGTATTCTGACAGTCGTTTATGATCCTACTGGAGATGGAGGCGTCTTTGCCGATCATGGCTTATCGGTGATCACCCATATCCAGCAAACCGCCACAGGTGTTGGAACAGCTTCATCCACCACAGTGGAAATTTATCCAAACCCGACAGACGGAACCATCACCATCACGGGCCTGGGCCAGTACAGCCTCTTGCAGCTTTACTCTGCCCATGGCGAGCTGCTGTTGCAGCGCACAAACGATTCCGCCGACGCGCTAAGTTGGGATGTTTCGGCGCTGCCTCCCGGCGTATATCAATTGAAACTTTCAGGAGATCATCCGGCAGTAGTGAAAAAGCTTATTCGGAAATAGGTTTTCTTTTTCTTCATTAATAAAAAGCTCCCGAAGGCGCATTGGCCTAAGGGAGCTTTTGAGAAGAATTACAAGTTTAAGTTATCTTATCCGTTGCATCACGCCTTCGGTGATTCGGTCGCATCGGCCAAAGCCAAATTCAAAGACCTCTTTTTCATTTGATATTTCGTAGAGCTTCTCTTTTAGCATCTCTTTCGACCGGTGCAGACGTACTTTTACATTGGTTTCTGTCAAGTCTAAGGCAAACGCGATGTCCTTTAGGCTCATCTCTTCCACTTCCTTCATTATATACACCGTTCGGTACTTGATGTCCAGTTGGTCTATGGCATTTTCCAATATTTGTTTTGATTCTTTCCGTATCATTTTATCCTGCGGATTTAGTTGTTTGTCATCTGGTATTTCGAAAATCAGGTCACTCTTTAAGTCATCCGATTGTCCGTTTAAATCGTATAACTTACCTTTTTCTCTCAATCGGGCCAGTGATTCGTTTATTCCAATGCGGACGAGCCAGGTAGAAAAGGAGGATTCCAGTTTGAACTGATGTAATTTGGTGAAAGCCTTGACATAGCTGTCTTGCATGAGGTCTTCTACCTCAGCCTCATCTTTTACGTAGCTTCTGATTACCCGATACAGCTTTTGATTGTTTCTCCTGACCAAAATCTCATAAAACTCTTTCTCACCACCCAGGATGCGTTTTATGACTTCACTCTCTTCAATTTTGTGGTTGTTAAAATCTTTGATGTTTATTGCTTCCATTTAAAATAGTGTTTTAGGTTTAGATAGAGAAAGCGGGAAAAGGTTACAGGATTTTGTAACTTTTTTCGTAATCCAGTATTATAAGCCAGTATCAAAATTATAAATAATTAGAAATGAAGATCCTGAACTCAGAGGTACAGTTAGTAAGAAACGTGTTAAAGGACACCTTTGTTTATTACCAATAGTTACCGGGCTGGAAAAGTTCAGCAATATTCTGACCCTCCGGAGTCGATTATGTATCTTAAGGCAAGGTGGCGATGATTCCTATTCATCAGCAAAACTATCAGAGAATAATCTCAGCAAGTCAAATAATTTAAAAGATTTGTAACCTTTTCCGGCATTCTAAATCCAATGCTCATTGACAAACAAAATTCAATAAATCATTAATAATTAATACGCTATAAAACAT
>CAZTCX010000296.1:0-2572 GCA_964612515.1 uncultured Lentimicrobiaceae bacterium
GTGTTGGCAGAAATGCTGGTCGCAACATCGCGCATCCGCGATCCGGAAGTCGTTATGAGCAGCAATTGGTTGTCGAGATGCGGGAAAGTTCGTGTCAATGATTTCGGAGCCTCAAAATCAAATCCGCCAGGCAGCGCATCGAAAAAGCTTGTGACGTTGTACGAAAGGTTTCCGGCATTTCGCTCTGCCCATCCTTTTTGCCACAGAAATCCGGCAACGGAAGCTACTTCTTCGTGTATTAGTGGAATTTTGGCAACGCCCTTAGTAAATTCTCTCATGTTTTTTTGCTGTAAAGGTACAGGTTTTAACGAATTTTAAAAACGATACCTTCCAAATTCCTTGTATTTTTGTCACCAAATTGTAAAACAAACATTTAACATCAAAAAATAATATTTTATGGCAGTTTTAACAGGAAAGAAAGCCCCTTTATTCGAAGCTGAAGCGGTGATTAACGGTGGCGAGATGGTTGAGAAATTTACGCTCGAGCAATATATCGGCAAAAAATATGTGGTATTCTTTTTCTACCCATTGGATTTCACCTTTGTGTGCCCAACCGAAATTATAGCGTTCCAGGATCAGATCGAGGAATTTGAAAAACGCAATGTTGCTGTAGTCGGCTGTTCTACCGATTCCAAATATTCGCACTGGGCATGGCTGAACACCGAGAAAAAAGATGGTGGCATCAAAGGCGTGAAGTTCCCGCTGGTATCCGATCTTACCAAGACAATCTCGAAAAATTACGACGTGCTCGACGGCGATTTTGATTACAACGAAGACGGCGAGCTGGAATTTGACGGATCGGGTGTAGCCTATCGCGGTTTGTTCCTCATCGACAAGCAAGGCGTGGTGCGCCATCAGGTAGTCAACGACATGCCGCTGGGCCGCAGCGTAAAAGAAACTTTACGCATGATTGATGCATTGCAGTTTTATGAGGAGAATGGCGAAGTTTGCCCAGCCGACTGGCATCGTGGCGACGAAGGCATGCAGGAATCGCACGAAGGCGTGGCTAACTATCTTGCAAAACATTAACAAGAAAAGTTCTTTTTTAATAAAGATAAAGGCCCCAAGAGGGGCTTTTTTAATTCAAAGAAAATGAAGATCAAAAAGGCCAATCCCAGATTTCTCATTCATCGCTTGTTGAAAAACCGCTGGAGTCCGCGGGCCTTCAATGGCGAGCCTGTTGAAACGGATAAATTGCAGCGCATCTTCGAGGCTGCACGCTGGTCACCGTCGGCCAGTAATGAGCAGCCATGGGCGTTTGTTGTTGGAATAAACGGAGACGAGACCTACGAAAAAATTTATAGTACGATGGATGACTTCAACAAGCTTTGGGTGAAAACGGCGCCGGTGCTTGCCATTGCTGCCGGACGCACCATCAGCCTAAAGAATGGAAAGCCTGCCGAATGGTTCAAATATGATGTGGGGCAATCCATGGCGCATCTCACTTTTCAGGCTACCCACGAAGGACTTTATGTGCATCAGATGGCTGGCTTCGACCGCGGGAAGGCGCATCAATTGCTCGGGATTCCTGACAAATATGAAGTCATCACTGCTTTTACCATTGGATATCCTGGCGATTACAAAGTGCTACATCAAAACCTTCAGGCCAGTGAGATAGCCCGTCGCGAAAGGTTGCACACGTATGATTTTGTTTTTTCAGGTACCTTTGGCCACGCTGCCGATTGGATACAACATGAGGCAAAAGAAACTTCACCAAGATAAACAGTAATGAAAAAATCAGGATTTCTGTCGGGTACCCCAAATTATCAGTTTTTAATAATAATGCTACTATTTTTTGCAGGTTGCAACAACGAAACTCATCAGTCGCAGCAGGCCGGAAGTAGTGCCGAAACGAAGGGTCAGACCGTTGCAGTTCCACAATTCGACGCCGACTCAGCTTTTACTTACGTAAAAAAACAAGTTGATTTCGGGCCGCGCGTACCCGAAACCAAAGCACATGCTGCCGCTGTAGCATGGCTGACGGAATCTTTGCAGCAATGGGCCGACACGGTGATGGTTCAGAATTTTGTAGCACGGGTGTATGACAATCGGATTTTTAATGGGGAAAATATTATTGCCTCTTTTAATCCTGACGCAAAGAGCCGGATTTTCCTCTCGGCACATTACGATTCACGTCCTTTTGCTGATCACGATGCCGACGCTGCCAACCATCTCGTGCCCATTGATGGTGCCAATGACGGCGCCAGCGGCACTGGCGTGCTGATGGAAATAGCGCGTCAACTGCATCTGCATCCAATAAGCCAGGGCATCGACATTATTCTTTTCGACCTGGAAGATTATGGTCCGCCGCAGGATACTCAAACGGATCAATCCTCCGACTCGTGGGGACTTGGCTCGCAGTATTGGTCGGCCAACCCGCACAAGCCCAACTACAGCGCGCGATATGGAATATTGCTCGACATGGTTGGCGCTCCCGGCGCTACCTTTCCGCTCGAAGGTTTTTCGATGTATTATGCACCCGACATTACCAAGAAAGTTTGGGAAACTGCAGTGGAAGCTGGCTATGGAGATTATTTTATTTTTGAGAAAGGAACCTACATCACCGACGATC
>CAZTCX010000297.1:0-2513 GCA_964612515.1 uncultured Lentimicrobiaceae bacterium
GTAGCAATATAAGCCGGCGAGCCTTCGGGTGGTAGGCCGCCATCGAAGTCAGAAGGCTGCAGGCTGAATTTGCCGGGGAAATATCCAAAGAAGACCATGTTGGCATCCGGGTCGCCCACGAGCATTTTTTCGCGTTCAAAAGCGGCTACACCCGATCCTATAAATCCGCCGCTGAAAAAGTTGAAGGTGCAGTAGTAGCCATCGCCCCACACGCCCAGTTTAGGATAATCATTGAAATGATCAAATTCGAAAGCATAACGGTAATATTCGCCCAATGGGTCGCCGGTTGCTGACACGGCAACCAGTTCATAGCTTTTGCCGTTGGAGAGTTCGACGGCAAACTGTGATGCTACCCAGCGGTCGGCATCCTCGTCGTAGATCACGATGGGGTCGCCATCGTTGGTGCCGGTCCAGGGGCCAATAAATCCCTGCCATAGCGTGCTGTTGTCGGCGGGACCATAGAGCCTTGCGCCAGTTTTACTGAATATGGCAAATGAGAGATTGATCATCTGAAAATAATGATTCGGACCTACATCGCCATCGGTGTCGGGCGGGTAAACGCCGTTCACATTGCCCACGCCATCTACGTTAACCAACGGTCCGCGCGATTTTGTTTCACCTTTGGTTTGTTGCAGGCTTTCATAAATTCCAGGCTGCTCTCCTGCTTCATTTTTAGGGAGCATTTCAACGGATTCATTTTTAATAATGCCATCTTTCCATGCGCGTTTTCGTTCGCCGGGCAGTATCACGGTCATTTCACGAAGTGGTGGTGTTTTATCTGCGTAAGCTGCTTTGCGAATAATGCGTGGCGAAAGCTGCTCCTGCGCCGGAACAATAGCAGGGATAAAGGCGAGAAGTAGAAGATAGAATAGGAATTGTTTCATTGGATTTTATTATTAAAGTAGAAGTGATTGATTACGTTTCGAGTATTGTAAATTCAAATCTTGTTTTCATCTTGTCACGAAGCATGTATAGTCCAAAGTAGTAAGGCAGCAGGATGGCCAGAGCCAGCAGGCCTGCTTTGCCTTCGTTATGGTAATAACCCATTGCAACGAAAAGTGTTGTCAGCAAAAGCACAAAAGGTAGTAAATATCCATACAAAACGGCTTTGAGTCCGGTGGTGCGTTTCATAGCCACGGTCACCGGAGTGCCAACAGTAAGTTCTGCATGATGCGCGTCGCTTATTTCTACAACCTTTTCCTGCATTTCCGACATGCCACAAACTCCTTTGGCGTGGCAGGCCGAACAGGCCGATTCCGCTATGATGCTTACGAAGAGGGTTCCGGTTTCGTGCCGTGTGATGATTCCGCTATGTGTTATGAGATCCTCGTTGTCCATTTATTAAAAAATATATTTTTCAAGGTGTTGATGATGAAACGGGAAGTACTTTCCCGTTAAAAAACTGATGTCCGTGCGTCGCAAACCAGGCGACAAACTCCGCCATATTTTCGGGGCTCAATGGAGCGGTGTAACCCGGAAAGGCCTGCGCCAGCATCTCTGTTTGCACAGCGCCGTATGCCAGACAGTTTACCGAAATCTTTTTTTCGGATAACTCCTCGGCCAGTGCTTCTGTAAGCACCGCCACAGCGCCTTTGGCGGTACTGTACAACGACAACCCAGCAAATTTGGCCGTGCCTTGTATGCCGCCCATACTGCCGATGTTGACGATATGTGCCGGACGAGCAAAGTAGGGCAGCAGCGAACGGGTGAGTTTGAATACGCTCTTAACGTTGACGTTCATCACCGCATCAAAATCTTCATCCGAAAATGCTGCAAAGTCTTTCTTTATCAGCAATCCGGCATTATTTACCAAAACATCAACACTATCAAAAGCTTCAACGATTTTGGGGATAAGATTAAATGAATAGCCAGGCGACAATAGATCGAAAGCAATGGGGTGAACATGCGCATCGCTGTTTTGCCAGCGACATTCAGCAGCCAATGCGTTCAGCTTTTCGGCATCGCGCGATATGGCTACAATATGATGCGTAGGATCGGCAGCCAGCCGCCTAACCAGCGCATTGCCAATACCTTTGCTTGCTCCTGTTATTACGATGTTCATTGCTTGGTTTTTTAATACTTTTAAAACTCCTGCAAAGATAATTCAAAATAGCCGATAGCCGAAAAACGTCAGGTTGAAACAGCGATTCTGACCAAAAGGAGAAATAATATCTCACCAGTCAGCAATTAATAAATGCTCTGCTTCAATGTCAACACGGATGTCGCCCATTATTTATCCCAATCCGGCTACCGGAAAGTTTTACATCGGCGGGGTGAAGTTTCCTGTCGAAATTTCTATTTTTAACAGCCGGGGAGTTAAGATTTTAAGCCCCCGCATGATTGGAGATAATAATGAGTTGGATTTATCGCACCATCCTGGCGGCATTTACTTTGTAACTTTTAGCCACAACGGAGAACTTTGTATCAGGCGGCTGGTCATTTATTAAAAAATGGGTGAGTTCGTGCTGGTAAGTGTGTGATGCAGGAATCCGCAAGAGCTATGTCTGCTAACG
>CAZTCX010000298.1:0-433 GCA_964612515.1 uncultured Lentimicrobiaceae bacterium
CATTTTGGTAAAAATGAAATCGACCTCATCGCACAGGACGGGGAATTCATCGTTTTTGCAGAGGTAAAAACCCGTCGAACGGCCAACTTTGGCGAGCCAGAGGTTTTTGTGACGCGGGCCAAGCAACGCGCCATCATAAAAGCTGCCAATGGTTATTTTATGATAAAAAATGTGCAGCTCGAAGCGCGCTTCGACATTATCAGCGTGTTGTATCACGGAGCCAGCTACACCGTGAAACAAATCAAAAATGCGTTCTATCCAACTTTGTAAAAGGGTGTTATTTTTTGGGCTAAAGCCCACTGAAATTTCGCAGCCCTTTCCCCCTGCCTGAAGGCCGGGGTTAGTGATCCTTGCACCATTTTCCCATCGTCTTTATATCCCCGAAAAGGAGAAGAATTTAAGATAAGCTTCTATACTTTTTACTTTGTAAAGT
>CAZTCX010000298.1:443-2495 GCA_964612515.1 uncultured Lentimicrobiaceae bacterium
TTTGGCTAAAGCCATTGTAAAATATTCATTCAATCCCCGACTTAAAAGTCGGGGTTATTGATTCCTGCACATTTTTCCCAGACGAGGTTAGTGATCCCGGCATTCTTTTATCCCAGACGCGGGTAGTGATCCTAATATCCTTTTATCCCCGAAAAGGAGAAGAATTTAAGATACGCTTCTATACTTTTTACTTTGTAAAGTCAATCTCCGAAAATTCCATTGCCACGCTGCATAGATCATTATTTGTATAATTTTGGACAAATATTTACACCGAAGGAATTTGAAACGCAGCAACGAGATTTCCGGCAATCCCTCGCCGCCATCACAGGAGGAAAAAACGCCTCCAAGCCGTCACAAAAAGCTGAAAAGAGCACTGCTTTATACATTGGCAGCGCTGGCATTTTTGTTTTTTGTGATTATCCCGCTGCTGCTAAATATCTACGCCGACCGCATCATTGGCGAAGCGGCCCGGCAGGTGGTTCAATCCAAAACCAACGGGCAATATGCGCTAAGCTATTCCGGCATAAGTTTCCATGCCTTCCGCCGCGAAATTGTTATAGACAATCTCATGTTGGCTCCCGACACCGCTTATCATGGAGTGGCCGGAGTGGCCGATAGCACCATCACGCATTTGCTGGTTCCGCACCTGCGCATAAAAGGTGTGGGCGTGTTGCAGGCACTCTGGAATAAAGAACTGGTGGTAGAGGATGTTTTGATCTCTGCTCCTACCTTTGAGCTGAATACCACCAGCAGCGATTTTGGCACAGATGACGATTCAAAATCCCCATCCGCCGACAGCACTTCTATCCGGTATTTGTATCGGTTTATCGAGGATTATCTGGATTTGCTGCGGGTAGAAAAGTTTAACCTCGACCATGCCTCGTTCAAAATCCTCCATAGACGCGGTGCAACCCGCGATACTATAGAAGTTAAAAATGTCTCCATTCAAATTCATAACTTCAATTTAGATGCCCAGGCTTACGCCAAAAAGGAGCGCTTGTTTTTTTCTGACAGCATTTCACTGCAGCTCGAAGATGGTCTATTCAGTTACCGCAGCAAGCTGCACCAGATCGAATTCCGGAAGCTCGACATCTCATCTGTGACGAGCGCTGTGTCGTTAGAAGGTCTTCATATCCAGCGCGACACCACCACCGTGGGAGCTGACGGGCAAAGCTGGATGGATTTGAATATTCCGCGTGTTACACTCAAAGGATTTCACTTTAATGTAGTGCCTGGTGAGGCGTTGAAGCTGGACGAGATCGTCATACAGCAACCCGACATTGTTTTTTATCCGGCGCCCGGTAAGGCCGATAGCACCATCAACCGCGACACTATCGCAGCAAATATCTATCGTCAGATTACTTCCTACTTCAAGCCGCTGGAGGTAATGCGCGTGCATATCGATAAAGGGCGTTTGCGACTTCCCTCGCATCTGGCAGGAAGCCGTGAGTCTATCCTGGTGCCGCAGTTTAGCCTTACACTCCACCATCTGCTCATGGATTCGGCAAGCTACGCAGAGCGCAGCCACTTTTTCTTCATCGACGATCTGGAACTTACCACCTCCAATCAAAACGTTACCCTGGCCGAGTCAAACCTGAAAATAAGTTATGCCAAGCTCGATTTCGACACGCGCACCAATCGGCTCACCATCGATTCTATTTCGGCATCGCATCCCAAAGAATACGGCACCGGCGCGTTTGAATTGCAGTTGCCACATCTTGCAATAGAGAGCCACGACCTGAAATCTGACTTTATCAATCGTTGGCTTAGCCTCAAAGAAATCCTACTGGAGCAGCCCAACCTGCAAGTGGTAGCCGGCCCGGCAAAGCCCACTGCCACCAACATCAACATCTACCATCTTTTTCCGGTAATAAAACCCTATTTCAATTTTATCGAAACCGACGTTTTTAAAATTACAGATGCAGCCATAACCTACATCGATTGGGATGGACGCGTAGAGAAAATATCAGCTTCGCCGGCACAGCTCACCATGACGGGGTTTAGGTTGGATGAAAAAGCGCATCAGCGGAAGCAGGTATTTTATTCGAAGAG
>CAZTCX010000299.1:0-2494 GCA_964612515.1 uncultured Lentimicrobiaceae bacterium
CATTTTGTTCAGTCTTTCCTTGTTGTTTGGAGGCCTCTCCGAAATTATCTTTTCATTAGCAAACCGCGATCAGTTACAGAATTGGGGCTGGTCTTTGGCTTTTGGTATTGTTACCTTTGTAGTTGGTATTTTGTTGTTCCTAGACCCGCATCTCTCCATCGGAGTGCTTGCCTTTTATATTGGGTTTGTGATCCTTTTCCGTTCCATTGGAGCCATTAGCTTTTCGATGGACGTAAAAAAATACGGCAGTCCCGGTTGGGGCTGGTTGCTGGCGTTTGGTATTCTTGGCACCATTGCTTCTTTCATTCTCATATGGAATCCTCTATTTGCCGGCTTGAGTGCGGTTATTTTTATAGCGTTGAGCTTTTTATTCGCCGGCCTCTTTAGCATTTTCTTCTCGTTTCAGTTGCGCAAGCTGCACAAAAGGTCAAAAGTACTTTCAGCAGAATTGAGGTCGCGGTTTGATGAACTTGAAGAAGCTATCCGCGAAGAGTGGAGTAAATAAAGCACTTACGTCAATTGTTTTTTCCCGCAGGGGGTGAACTCGCTTGCAATAGTTGTTTAGCTATTGTTGAATAGTTGAATGATAGCAGAACCAACCCCTTATTTCTTTGCCTTATCTCCAGCTCCTCTCCAAGTGGAGCTACGGTGTTCATAACAATAAAATGGTTGCACCTAAATAGTTACAATTAGCCAGAGATTTGTTTTGTCTATTTTTGGAATTTATTTGTCAATTGGAATTTGGAAGAATGCAACATTTCATTTGGGTTTTTCAGATACTTCGAAGAACGGGGCGTATTAACACCTAAATAATTACAGGCATGAATTGGATCTTAGCCCTCGAAATAATTTATTTTGCCATCGTGGTGCTGGTCATCATGCGGGTGCTGCACGATACGCGCAGCGGTGCCAAAGCTCTGGCCTACATTCTCTTTATCATCCTGTTGCCGGTTGTCGGCATACTGTTCTATTTTTCTTTTGGTGTTAATTATCGAAAGCATAAATTATACAGCAAAAAAATAGTAGAAAACGATGTGTTGCTTCAAAAAATCAAGAGACATCTGCGCGACTACACAGAGACGGTGTTGCAGCAAGCACGGCTTTCTCCGGCGCACAACACATTAGCACGATTTATTTCTAATTCTACCAATAGCCCACTCACCGGCAACGATTCCGTTAAGTTGCTGTTGAATGGAGAAGAGAAGTTCCCGGAAGTGTTGAGGGCGCTGCAGGGCGCAAAGTCGCATATCCATCTCGAATATTATATTTATGAAAATGATGAAACCGGAAATGCCATAGCAGATGTTTTGATAGATAAAGCAAGGCAGGGTGTGGAGGTACGGTTCATGTACGACGACTTTGGCAGTCATGGGCTGGGCAAAGCGTTCATCAAAAGGCTGGAAGATGCCGGTGTGGAAACGGCGCCTTTTTATAAAATAAAATGGTATGCCTTTGCCAGCCGCATCAATTACCGCAACCACCGAAAAATTATTATCATCGATGGCAACAGGTCTTTCATTGGCGGCATCAATATCAGCGATAGATACCGGAACGATACAAAAGCTGAAGGCGGCCTCTATTGGCGCGACACCCACCTGATGATTGATGGCCCGGCGACATTTTATCTGCAATATCTTTTTATCTGCGACTGGAACTTTTGCAGTGAACGGAAAATGCAATTCGGGCCAGCCTATTTCCAAATGGGTGTCCGGGAAAACGAAACATCTCCCACGCTGTTGCAGATTGTACCTTCCGGCCCCGATTCTTCGCTACCCGTCATTTTCTACTCACTGATGCAGGCCATTGCTTCGGCCCGGCAAAGCATCTGCATTACCAGCCCTTATTTTATTCCGGGCGACAGCCTGATGGATGCGCTGATCATTTCCGCGAAAAGCGGCATTGCAATAAAGATTCTGGTGCCGGGAATTTCGGATTCCAAAATGGTGAATGCTGCTGCCCGTTCGTATTACACGGAGCTGCTGCGTCACGGGGTACGAATATTTACGTACCAAAAAGGTTTTGTGCATGCCAAGACCATGATCATCGATCATGACCTGGCGGTGATAGGCTCTGCCAATATGGACTACCGTAGCTTCGATCTTAATTTTGAAGTCAATGCAATGGTTTACAGTGAAAAGATTGCCCGGCAATTGCAAAATGCTTTCGACGACGACCTGAAACAATCTACAGAAATTAATGCCAGCGACTGGCTGAAAAGGCCTAAATACGTTTTCCTCTGGGAAAAGCTGGTGCGTTTGCTTTCTCCATTATTGTAGATTTCTCCAAAAAGCCACTTTTATAATCATTGTTGTCCGGTAAACATCATTTTCCATAAATAGATTCTTCACTCCACTACGTTTCGTTCAGAATGACAGGCTGTTAGGATTCTTGGGAGGGCTCAGTCGGCGGCGCCGCCGCCGACTGAGCCCTCCCTCCCCAAATTCATCGCAAACCATTGTCATTCTGAGCGCAGCGAAGAATCTATTTTTTTTAA
>CAZTCX010000300.1:0-2461 GCA_964612515.1 uncultured Lentimicrobiaceae bacterium
GCACTAAAGATAATGCAAATTTCGAATTTATTTATCTTTACCGACACTCATTTTAAAGTTTATTAATTGACCACTTTTAGACACTTCAGCTTTAAACGGCATTTGTGTATTACCGGAGACGTAATAACTTGAAATGTAGTGGAAACTACTTCCGTGATAGACTACCCGCCCGTGAAGGGAGATATATGGAAATATTTGATCTAATTGTATCTGGTGGGTGCTTATCAAACTAAGCTGCAAATCGAAAGTTTGCATCAATAGAAAAGTCCGAATGTTATTCACTTCATCCGTTTGAAATCCCCAACCAAAAACATACAGTGTATCTTCGACCAGAAGACAGTGCAAATATTCAACCTCACCAGTAACCGTGTCAGTGTAGGCATGAGAATCTACAATTTCTCCAAATGGGTTAATCTTGTAGATTTCGTTGGTAAAGGTAAGAGATGGTGATGGTGGCATTGATGAGAATATGAAGAATATTGTACCATCTGGAGCTATCAACATATCCTCCGGAACATTGCACACATGTGGTGCAGGGGCTTTTACAACAAACCCATCTTGAGCAACCAGTTGGAATTGCGCAAAGAGCACTAATATCAAAATAAAGAATGAATGTTTCATGATTGTATCATTTTTGTTTTTAAAACGATCAGGCATGGAACATGCCTGATTTGAATGACTTAATGAACTGGTACTCCAAATGTAAATCCACCAGCATGAACTATATACAAATTATCCAGCGAACCTGCCTGCAAATCACAGTAAGCAAAAGTTTTTCCCGCAGGCTTAATGTCGTTGATAATATACCATATTCCGCTACTAGACAGGTAATAATCCATGACATCAGGGGAAATACAATAGTCAATTAAATACTCGAACGAACCTAACGCCGAAAACATCCTGGTTGGTTGGAGATAAGGCATATCAAAAGGGAAGTTAGGATCATAATACCAGGAAGGAAGAATGGTAAAACCCTCCAGGCTTGACCACACGTCTGAGGTTGTATTGCTAATACGGTTTTCCAGTACATCTGATGCATCCATTCCAACATATAACCCACTATCCTTTCCACACATCCCGCGATCCCCTCCATAAAACCAATATCCGGCTGTGTCTGCAGTAGCTTTGAATGCAGGTTCGCTCAGGGTTGCGTATGCTGTTCTTGCCGCGAAAACTGTAAAATCTACCTCTTGATGAGCATAAATGTCAATTGCAAACACAATTTTGTTTGCTGGTTTATTTTCGTTTATGCTATCTGCCAAGTTAGAGTAAACACTTTCTAATTGACCAATCGTGAATTCATTAACCCCGTTCGCTGTAGTTGAAAAAGTATCAACCACGATTGTATTACATTGGTTTCCAGCTTCACAAAAAGAATAATTGAGGAGTGCTTCTACATACCAAACCGCGCTGTCAGTAACGTAAACACCACCTTCCTTCTCTTTTGACATTAACTGCTTTCTGAAATCTAAGATCATTTTTTCAATGTTCTGTTTGTTTTGTGCAGTGACAATAGTACTATTACTATCCTTTTTGCAACCAGCAAAGATTATCGTTGCTATCGTTAAAACTAAAATTATATTTTTTATTGTATTAAATGAGAAAAAACAAAATTTACGATTCCACACGTATTGTAGTGGAATGTTTTTAATTAAATAAAGTAGAGGAAATTGCTAAACGGAGGTGATCTATTTGATGTTTGCACACACACACACACACACATGATGCCAATGACTTCAGTATAGTGTAGGAATGATAATTTATTGTTTTTTGGGTCATCATTTTATTCATGTTTTTGAAACAAAGGTAGGAAATTTCTCTGTATCCTAAAATTTTCGACTAAAAATATTTGTTCGTTCTTTTGTTTGAATAAAAACATTCTGTATCTTCCGGATCAAATAGATTCATCGAACATCACCCCGATGTCGCTGCCACCGATGATGAGGTTACGGATGTTGTTGAGTTTTGCTTCGCCGGTTTTGGTTTTTAACAATTCGTGCACCTGCAACGGCACCATCGCGGCAAAGTCGAAACGCACATCAGGAAACTTTTGTAGTGGGTCGTCAGCCGGTTCTGTAACGGAAAGATTCAGTCCAAGCGTCATGGCTCTTACAAGCATCATTTTACCGGCAATGTAATCCGCCGAAAGGCAAAGCAATGCGCTGTCTCCTTTTTTTAAATTTAAATACTCACCTGTTTTCAGCGCACTGTTCACCATGTGCTGCCTGCTAAGCTGCAATTGCTTGGGCTGGCCGCTGCTGCCGCTTGAAGGAACGATGATGTAGGATTTGTCGTCGAGCCATTGCAACAAAAAGCTGAAGAGGCTCCGGCGCCAGGCTTCGATTTGCTTCACCGACAACTCTTCGGAGCAAAATTTCCGCAGTACCTCGCCTTCGCGATATTCTCCTTCAAGTGTTATTCCGTTGACATTTCTGTGATCGATCATTTTATGGTTTTGAAT
>CAZTCX010000301.1:0-2458 GCA_964612515.1 uncultured Lentimicrobiaceae bacterium
TCAGTCATGAGCTGTTCGTAATTTGTTAATCGTTAATTGTTAATGGTTCATTGCGAGCGCAGCGAAGCAATCTCTTTACTTCATAGCGTTGCTTCTTTTTCCATCGTTATTTGTTAATTGTTATTTGTTAATTGTTAATCGTTGTTTAGAAATTAAAACATCTGCTGTAAAAAACAAGTCACAAACTTACGGTTTTTTAGGATATTCAATTTTTTAGTTACAGTTTTTAAATTCATAAAAGAAACAACCTTTAAATCGGCGCAATTTCCTTAGTTTTGCTTCGACATTTCAAAATTTAATCATTAAAAAAATATACGATTATGAAATTTGATCCGGCAAGTAAAATTCAGGATTTATTACAGTTTGGCGAGTATGGCGACGTAAACCCATCCGTCACGGATTCAGCAACATTCACCTTTATGCAGGCCAAGACCATGCTCGATACTTTTAAAGGCGAGGCCGAAGGATGTTTCCTATATTCACGTCACTGGAACCCCAGCAACAAATATCTGGCTGATGCGCTGGCCGCCATGGAAGGCACAGAAGCAGCGTGGGTTACAGCCTCAGGGATGGCTGCCATCACCTCGGCGATTTTGCATCTTTGCAATGCCGGCGACCACATCGTGGTCAGTCGCACCACCTACGGCGGAACCTTTGCTTTTCTGAACAACTACATTGAGAAATTCAATATCGGCGTCACGTTCGTAAATATTACCGACCTGAAAGAGGTAGAAGCTGCCATGAAACCCAACACGCGCATCGTTTATACCGAAACCGTTACCAACCCACTGCTCGAAGTTTCTGACATTCGGAAACTTGCCGACATTGCGCACAAGCACAACGCAAAGCTGCTGGTGGATAATACCTTTACACCCATGCTGTTTAGCCCTGCGCAACTGGGCGCCGATGTGGTGCTGTACAGCCTCACCAAATTTGTAAACGGGAAAAATGATTGCGTAGCCGGCGCCATCTGCGGAAGTACTGAATTTATTGCTTCACTTATCGACGTCAACAGCGGTACCGCCATGCTTTTGGGTCCTGTGCTCGATCCGTTCCGCTCGTCGTCTATTCTGAAAAACCTGCACACGCTCCACATCCGCATGCAGCAGCACAGCCGCAACGCCATGTACCTGGCAGAAAAGCTGGAATCGGTAGGCCTTAAAGTAAGCTATCCCGGTCTGGAAAGCCATGCCGGTCACGCGCTGCACAAATCGATGATGAATGAAAAATACGGCTTTGGTGGTATGCTTTCATTTGACGCAGTTACCGCCGAAAAAGCTGCCGAAGTGATGGAGCTGATGGAAACCGAAGGCGTGGGCTATCTGGCAGTGAGCCTCGGCTATTTCAAAACGCTCTTTAGCAATTCAGGCAAAAGCACCTCATCGGAAGTGCCGGAAGATAAACAAAAAGAGATGGGTCTTTCCGAAGGCCTCATCCGTTTCTCGGTAGGACTGGATAGCGAAATCAACCGCACCTTTGAGATGATGAAAAAATGTCTGAAGCAGGCTGGAATGATCAAATAGCAAAACCTCGATTCCTGACAATATCATCAGGAACGGCTAAATACAAAAATCCCGGAGCACTAACGCTACCGGGATTTTTTTCACTTAATCAACGAATCAATCACTCAACTTTTTATCTTTCGTAGCTACATTTTATTATCGTTTTTGTTCAAATCATCGTTTCCGGCGGTAAGCTCAGCGGCCTCTTTTTTAAAACTTTCCCACTCTTTCATAACAACATTATCCACCTCATCCCAATCATTTGGCGACCATTTGTCCATGCGGTCATGTAGCTGCACAAACCTGATTTTCAGGTTTTCAATTTTCTGTTGCGTTGTCGCGCTGAACGTTCCGCCACTCTCTTTCATGAGTTTCTGAAAATCGTCGAGCTGTACTTCAATGCTGTCGAGCGATTGGTACATCCGCTCCCTGAAGTCGATGGGCTTATCGCGCAAGGTCGCATCTATCTCCGATTCATAATTGTTCAGCTCGCTTTGCAGCTCTTTCAGCTCCTGTTGACGCTCCTGCCGGTTTTCCAGATTGTTGCCGGTATAATCCTGGCCGCTGTTGCAGGCTATTGTGATAAAAACCGTGGACAAAATAGCAATTGCAAAAAGTTTAAACTGGGTTTTCATAGAATAGATTTTTAAATTTCAATGTTGTCTTTTCAACAAAATGAATTTATAAAAGTTTTGAGATCACGCTGTGAAGCCGCCAAAATCAAGTTTTAAAAAAATAAATCCCGGAGCATGCATGCTGCCGGGATTCTCTATTCACTCAATCAACTAATCAATCACTCAACTTTATTTTACAAATTATTATTGCCATCCTGACCGTTGTCTTCACTATCTGTCAGCTCGCGCAGCTCTTTTTTGAAGTCATCCCAGCCGTCGTTAAAGTTGGCTTTGAATTCCTCCCAGTCACTATCGCTCCAAATGTCCAGACGATCTTCGAGC
>CAZTCX010000302.1:0-2457 GCA_964612515.1 uncultured Lentimicrobiaceae bacterium
ATCAACTGGCTGCCGCCAACGAAATCCCCGATCGCTGGTGGAAGGCCTACCAAAAACTCATGTAATTCCCGAAAGCCTTTTTCGTTGTAATTGTTAATTATTTTAAAAGATGAAAATAGCTTCATTGGTTTCCGGCGGCGTCGATAGCTCTGTTACCATTCATTTGCTCAAAGAGCAGGGATACGACCCACATATTTTTTATATAAAAATAGGATTGCAGGACGACCCTGCCTGGGTGGATTGTCCCGCCGAGGAAGACATCGAAATTGTAACCTGGCTTGCCAAAAAATATGGCTGCCCGCTGGAGGTGATTTCCCTTCAGGAAGAATATTGGGAGCGCGTGATCAGCTATACCATCGAAACGGTGAAGATGGGGCTTACGCCAAATCCCGACATGATGTGCAACAAGATGATCAAGTTTGGTGCTTTTGATGAAAAATACGGCCACGACTTCGATCTTATCTCCACCGGGCATTATGCCTCCACACTGCACATCGACGGGGAGAAATATCTGGCCACCGCCCGCGATCATTTCAAAGATCAGACTTATTTCCTGGGGCAGATCAACCGGCAGCAACTTGCCAAATTGGTTTTCCCGCTGGGTGATCTGGTGAAAGGCGACGTGCGCCGGATAGCCGACGAAGCGCGCCTGCCCTCGGCGCAGCGCAAAGACAGCCAGGGAATTTGCTTTTTGGGAAAAATCAACTACAACGATTTTATAAAAAGATATGTGGGCACCAACCCCGGCAGCATCGTGGATGCCGAAACCGGCAAGGTGCTGGGGCAGCACGAAGGGTTGTGGTTTCACACAATAGGCCAGCGTCGCGGGCTGGGGCTTAGCGGCGGCCCCTGGTTTGTCGTCGATAAAGACATCCGGCGCAACCGCGTGCTGGTTTCCAATGGCTACGACCCCGACGGGCAATATAAAAAGGTGGTAAACCTGGCGCATTTCCAATTCATCAACGGCCACACCGACCGCAACTACGACACAGCACAGGAGGTAAAATTTAAAATCCGTCACCAGCCCGAGTTTAACGAAGGCACGCTACAACGTCAGGGAGACAGCTACGTTATCGAATCGCAGCAGCGCCTGCAGGGTGTTGCCCCCGGACAGTTTGGTGTGGTTTACACCCCCGATTCTGCCATTTGCCTGGGCAGCGGGGTGATTGTGGTTTGATTATAAAAGCTCCGTCAGAAATGCAATTCCGTAGATCCCTCTTTTTTTTGCTTTGCGCAATGGCTGCATTTTCGGTTGTGTGGTTGGCTGGCTGCGAGCCTGAAGAAATACCGCGTCTGCCGGGCAATCCTGGTGATTTACAATTTGAGGGCCTGTGGATTGGCAACACTTCGCAGATGAAACTGGCGGAGTTTGAAGTGCAGAATATCGAGGAGCATGCTTATGTTACGCGCTGCCGCCTGAGCTACATGATCGGTGATGATTGGAGGCTGCGCGATCTGCACAACGCTGACGGCCTGAGCGAAATCATCGACCGAAACTTTTCGTTTAGCCTGCCCGACCAAAGCGCAGTGGCGGGAACCTTTGCCGACACCACTATGCTTGAGGGTTCGATGCAAATAGTTTACGGTGCACAAGCGGCAGAAACCATAACTTTTATCTGCGTAAGCGATTCTTCCCGCAACGACGTGAACGGTCTTTCACAGTTGCATTTTAAACTGGAGGACAAAACCTGGCATTTTATACAGGATTACGACTTTTACTTCCCACAAACCAAAACGATTGCCACCGATTCGGGCTGGATAGTAGCGGGCGAGTTTGCTACCCGCACCAGCCCTATCATCGAGCTGCGCGCCGGCCACCTAGAGCTGCCGGCACAAATTCCTGAAATATTTGTCGTTGGCACAAAGCAATTTTCGCCCTTTGCCGCCGATGGTTTCGAAATCATTATCCACGACCCGGGCTACTATTATTTACCGTGGACTACCTCCGACACAGCGCGCGGCCAGGAGGGAAGCAGTCTGAACATTTCTGAAATACTGGAGATTAATACTGGTAGCAGCCACGAAAATCTTTTAAAATTTACTGCTGATTTTAATTGTAAAGTCTATCGTGAATACGGGCAGATGCGACATTTGGAGGGAACCTTTACGGGATATGTGAGGTGGTAGGAAGTTTCAGGCCACAGCTCTCAGCCCACAGGCTTCAGTTCCCGTGATTCGTAAAGCTTAGCTTGCCGTTTTTTTTTGATCTTGTGACGTCATTTCTACAACAGGCCAGGCCTGCAGAAATAAAACGGACGAGGTTGTACCTCGTTCAAACACAGAAAAACCGGACAGTTTTTTCCTGCGCCCTGCGCCCCGCCTCTTCCGCCCTGCGCCCTTCGCCCTGCCTAAGCCATTGCACGCAATTCCTCAACCAGCTGTTCGATGGCTGCATCGTCGAGATTTTTTTCGCGGGCTGCTTCTTCGAGTGTGCCCCAAACAGGCTCGCCACAGGCT
>CAZTCX010000303.1:0-723 GCA_964612515.1 uncultured Lentimicrobiaceae bacterium
ATTCTATTTTATTGTTGACCGCCTGGATCTGCTCATTCAAGCCAAACGAGAATTTGTAAGCCGTGGTTTGATTGTTCACATTGTTGATTCAAAAAATGATTTTGTAAAGTCGATAAAAACCACAACTGCCATTCACAACAACTCAGGGAAACCTGAAATTACGGTCGTCAACATTCAAAAATTTAGCGAGGAATCGAATGTTACAAAGACGCAAGACTACGATATCAATATTCAAAGGATTTACTTTCTCGACGAAGTACACCGCAGCTACAATCCAATGGGTAGCTTTTTGGCAAATCTTACACAATCTGATACTGATGCAATCAAAATTGGATTGACCGGAACGCCATTAATTACGAAAGACAACTTTTCGAGGGATTTATTTGGAAACTATATTCACAAATATTATTACAACGCTTCAATAGCTGATGGTTACACATTAAAGCTTATCCGTGAGGAAATTGAAAGCAATTACAAAATTGTGCTCAAAGATGCTTTGGATAAAATTAAAGTGCTGAGAGGCGATATTAAAAAAAAGAAAACATTCGCGCATCCGAGTTTTGTTGAGCCAATGCTTGATTATATTGTCAACGACTTCGAAAAAAGCCGATTGACTTTTTCAGATAATACCATTGGCGGTATGGTCGTTTGCGATAGTTCCAACCAGGCGAAAGAAATGTTCAGGATTTTCAATGAAAAATATGCATTTGATCAAGAACAGCA
>CAZTCX010000303.1:733-2397 GCA_964612515.1 uncultured Lentimicrobiaceae bacterium
GAAAAGTTTAGAACTAAACGAAAAAACTCCTATAAAGTCAAAACGTCAGCTTTGATTCTTCACGACATTGGAACTAAAGATGAGCGCAAAGACTGGGTTGAAAATTTTAAAGAGGGCGAGATTGATTTTCTGTTCGTTTACAATATGCTTTTAACAGGCTTTGATGCTAAGCGATTGAAGAAACTATACATAGGGCGCGTTATCAAACGACATAATTTATTACAAGCGCTGACAAGGGTAAACCGAACCTATAATAACTTCAGGTACGGTTATGTAGTCGATTTTGCAGACATTAGAGCTGAATTTGACGCAACAAACAAAGCGTATTTTGATGAGCTGCAAGCGGAACTTGGTGATGAGATGGAGTCTTATTCCAACTTATTCAAATCGAAAGAGGAGATTGAAGTAGAAATAGCAGAGATAAAGGAAATACTGCTACATTTTAATACCCAGGATGCGGAGTTGTTTTCTCAGCAAATTCAACAAATTAAAAGCCGCGAGAAAGTCCTCCTCATTAAAAAAGCTTTAGGGAATGCCAAAAGTTTATACAACCTAATCCGTTTGCTTGGTAATTTTGAATTGCTTGAAAAACTGGATTTCAAAAAACTAGGCCACCTTTATCGAGAAACTGAGAACCATTTGGCGTTGCTCAATACACAAGAGGCATTAAAAAACAATTTCGATGACACGAATTTGCTCAACGTTGCTCTGGAAGATGTTTTGTTTCATTTCACCAAAATATCTGAAGAAGAACTTGTTTTAGCTGACGAACTTAAAGATACCTTGCGTAAAACAAGAGAAACATTAGCAAGTAATTTCGATAAAAAGGATCCCGAATTTGTTTCGCTTTACGAAGAATTGAAACGCCTTTTCGAAAAGAAGAATTTAGATGAAATTACTCAAGATGAAATGAAGAAAAACATTGGCGCGCTCTCTTTAATTTATCAGAAGATAAAAGAACTCAATCGCCAAAATAATTTACTGAAAGATATGTACGATAGCGACCCAAAATATGCGAGAATCCACAAACGACTGGTTGAAAAGAGAACAATTTCAGAAAGGGAAAGCCCAATATATGATGCCTTAAAATTGGTAAAAAGCGAAGCTGATTTACAAGTTTTGCAAAACACAAAATTATTGAATAACGAAAGCTATTTCAGTACACAAATGATGCGGCTGATAATTGACCAATTCAAAAACAAAAACAAAATAAATTTGAATGCGGAATCATCGAAGTACATTAACAACTTGGTGGTAAACGAATACATAAACGAATTCTACGGAAGAGCAGTATGACAGATTTAGATTTTAAAGATAAAACCAAAGCACTCATCGATAACCTAAAAAGCATAAGTGCAAATTACGGCTTGGGAAACGATGGCAACGAGTTCAAGATAATTACACAGGTTTTCCTGTACAAATTCATGAACGACAAATTTGCCTTTGAGGTAAAGAAACTCGACAGCAAATTGAAAAATGCCGAAAACTGGGAAACAGTATTAAACCAGTATTCCGAGGACGATTACGAAATGTTGCTCCTGCAATTGGGTGCAGATACCGCGAAACTAAAGCCCCACCATTTTATTTCCGAACTTTTTAGCCGGCAAAATGAAAGCGACTTTGCTAAATTATTCGACGATACTCTGATGGACATTGCCATTACC
>CAZTCX010000304.1:0-2386 GCA_964612515.1 uncultured Lentimicrobiaceae bacterium
CGGCATACAGCTCACGCCGCCCCAAAAAGCCGATTTGATTGCTTTTATAAAAACGTTGCAGGATGAGGAGTTTTTAAAGAATCCGGATTTTGGGCCACCCGCGGAGTAAAAACGTAGGGCGCAAGGGTAAGGTACCAATCTGTGTAAGGTTGACGCGCAAATACACAGAAACTTCAACAACATTTATTTACACTTAAAAAAGTCCAGCTTTTTTAAGAAGATAATCGAGCCCTATATTTGGAATTGTTTCTTTATCACTCTTATCGTAAATGGAAAGCAGGAAAATGGATTCTGAATAAACTTTAATGCAAGCGATAACACGGCTTCCTCCACTTTTACCCTTACCTTTTGATGCTATTGCCAAACGAATCTTGTAACAATCTTTACCAAGCGGGATTCCTTGTATGGGCGATGCTTTCAATGAGTCAAGCAACATCTTAAAATCCATTTTGAGAGAAGGGTATTTTCGCGATAGCTTTTTTAGCTCCTTCTCAAAATAATCGGTGGTATAAATATTAAAGCTCATCAAGCAACTGGTAAGCAGTCTTTAACTTTATTTCTCCGTTCAGGTGCTGCTCAACTTGTTTTAAAGCATCTCTTGTACCAGCTACGAATTCCTGTTGTTCTTCTGTCAGCTGCATCTCCTCCGCAACCGTAACAAAGCCAAGTGTTTTAACCAACTCCATAAAAAAGGGGAATTTATTTTCGGGGATATT
This sequence comes from uncultured Lentimicrobiaceae bacterium, assembly GCA_964612515.1. Lineage (GTDB taxonomy): Bacteria > Bacteroidota > Bacteroidia > Bacteroidales > 4484-276 > SABY01. The sequence goes on from CAZTCX010000304.1 coordinate 717, forward strand.
CAAAACGACCTGTTTCATAATTTAGATTTTTTAATGCATCAAACACGCATCGACAAGCGACAAAATTACAAACAATTCTGAATTGATTTTGGTATCCAATCTCAATTAAAAAAACATCCCCTCGAATCACCTTGATGTTTTGAGATTTTTAATTTGGAGTTTAGTTGGGATTTGGAACTTGGGATTTGGAATTTGGAACTCGGGATTTGTCTTTTCCCTTTTGTCTTAATCTTTTTTAAACCTTTCTCCTACCGCCACTGCCATAGGAATTCTATCTTTGCCGCTTTAAAAAAATCACTAACTATTTTATAAATGAAAACAAATAAATTGCTTACGCTGACAGGAACACTGGCGTTGTTCCTGATGCTCGGCCTAATGAACATCCAACCTATGATGGCACAAAACCAGATTCCTTTGGAAGACTTCTTCAAAAATCCGGAGAAGTCGGGCTACCAAATCTCTCCCGACGGGAAGTACTTTTCCTATCAGGCTCCGTACGAAAACCGCATGAACATTTTCGTGCAACAAATCGGTAAAGACAAAGCTACCCGCCTCACCAGCGAAACCGACCGCGACATTGCCGGCTACTACTGGGCCAACGACAACCGCATCCTTTATCTGAAAGATAACGGCGGCGACGAAAACTTTGCACTTTACGGTGTGGATAAAAACGGCAAAAACCAGAAATGCCTCACCTGCTTCGAAGGTGTCCGTACCCAGATTATCGACGACCTGCACGACATCCCTGACGAGATGATCATCGGGCTGAACAAACGCAACCCACAGATTTTTGATCCCTACCGCCTCAACATCAACAGCGGCGAAATGACGATGCTGGCCGAAAACCCCGGCAACATTCAAGGCTGGATGACCGACCACGACGGCAAACTGCGCATCGCAATGGCCATTGTGGATGGCGTAAACACTCAGTTGCTTTACCGCGACACCGAAGATGAGGAATTTCAACCTACCCTCACCACCAACTTTAAGGAATCGGTATCCCCGCAGTTTTTCGATTTTAATAATAAAAATGTATATGCTACTTCCAACCTGGGGCGCGACAAAGCAGCCGTGGTAATCTTCGATCCCAAAACCGGAAAGGAAGTAGAGACCCTTTATGAAAATGATAAATACGATGTTTCGGATGTCTCCTATTCGCGTAAGCGCAAAGTGCTGACTGCTGCCTCGTTTGTTTCGTGGAAGCGCGAACGTCATTTTTTTGATGACCAGATGGCCACCATCTTTATAAAACTAAACAGCAAGCTCGAAGGATATGAAATCGCTATCAGCGGCGCCAACGATAACGAAGACATGTACATCGTGCGCACCTATTCCGATAAATCGCTTGGCGCTTATTATTTATATGATGTCAAAAAAGATGCGCTTACCAAAATCCATGAAGTAAGTCCCTGGATCGACGAGAAGCAGATGGCCAACACCTACCCCATCGAATATACAGCCCGCGACGGTATGGTAATTCCCGGTTATCTGACACTGCCCAACGGCCTGAGTCCCGAGACAGCCAAAAACCTTCCGATGGTGGTGAATCCGCACGGCGGTCCCTGGGCACGCGACAACTGGGGCTGGAACCCGGAGATTCAATTTCTGGCCAACCGTGGCTTTGGCGTGTTGCAGATGAACTTCAGAGGCTCTACCGGTTACGGCCGCGA
>CAZTCX010000305.1:0-2348 GCA_964612515.1 uncultured Lentimicrobiaceae bacterium
ATTATCTCCATCACGATGCGGTGTGCCGTGCCATGGCCGCAGCCCGGGCAGTACGACAACACGTTGTCGGTCATTAACGGTGTTTTTTTATAAACCAGGTTTTCTTCTTTAATAATATCTGTGAGTTCCATCATTGATTAACCTCCGATAATTTGATTTTCTAATGCTTGCAATACTTCTTCCGGTGAGTGGATGATGCCGCCGAAACGACCGTAGTGTTCCACTTTTACTTTACATTCCACAGCCAGCTTGATGTCTTCGATCATCTGTCCGGCGCTCATCTCAACCGACAGGATACCTTTGAGTTGTGGCACCATATCCATGAGCGGTTTGGATGGGAACGGGAACAATGTGATGGGACGCAAAAGGCCAACTTTGATGCCTTTGGCACGTGCCAGAACCAGCGACTTCTGAGCGATACGGGCGCTTGATCCGTAAGCCACCATCAGGTACTCGGCGTCTTCGGTCTGGAAAGTTTCGTAGCGAACCTCTTCAGCTTCCATGCGGCGGTATTTCTCCTGCAGTTTGTGGTTGTGCGCTTCCATCTTCAGCGAGTCCAGGTCGAGCGAGGTGATGATGTTGCGTTCGCGGGTAGCAGGACGGCCATGGGCAGCCCAACTTCCGTTATGTTTTACAACTTCTTCATCGGTCCAGCGTGGCTTCTGTTCTTTCAGCTCTACTTTTTCCATCATCTGACCGATCATGCCATCGGAAAGAATCATCACCGGGTTGCGATATTTAAAAGCTATTTCAAATCCAAGCTCTATAAAGTCGGCCATCTCCTGCACCGATGCCGGCGCCAGTGTGAAAAGACGGTAGTCGCCATGGCCGCCACCTTTTACCGTTTGGAAATAGTCGGCCTGTGATGGCTGGATAGTTCCCAGTCCGGGGCCGCCACGTACTACGTTGGCAATAACGCAGGGCAGCTCGGCGCCGGCGATATATGAAATTCCTTCCTGATAAAGGCTGATACCGGGGCTTGAGGAGCTGGTAAAGATTTTTTTGCCGGCGGCTGCAGCACCATAAACCATGTTAATGGCTGCCAGCTCGCTTTCGGCCTGAAGCACAACCATTCCGGTGCGCTCTTCCGGTCTTTCTACCATCAGATACTCGAGCACTTCGCTCTGCGGTGTGATAGGATAACCGAAATAGCCATCAACACCTTCGCGGATTGCCGCTTCGGCGATGGCTTCATTACCTTTCATTAATTTTAATTCACCCATGTTCTATTCGACTTTTTTAAAATGCATTTTTTCTTTAAGCTGTCTTTTTCATCCGGTAAACGGTAATTACGCCGTCGGGACAAACGACAGCACAATTAGAACATCCTGTACAGGCCTCAGGCTGCGCCATGTAGGCGAAGTGATAGCCTTTGCCGTTGACGTCCTGCGCCAGTTCTATCACGTTGGTCGGACATGCGCCTATGCAAACTTCGCATCCCTTGCAACGTTCAGTGTCGACGACGATAGCTCCTTGAACTCTTGCCATAATAATTTTTTATTTTAAATTTTATAAACTTAATTTTCGAGCTACGAAAGTAGATTATTTAAAGTTATTTAAGACCTAAACGCAGCGGTTGTCACCCTTACAAAATCTAATCGACGCCGCTACCACAGGCAAAACGACGGCTTACTATAAGGTACAGCAGTTGGATATCTCGGCAGTGACACTACAAATCTGATTGGAAAGCAACTTTTCAAACAGGCAGAAGTTTTTTTGATTTATTTTTGCGAAAAGCTGAGGGTGCTTTTTGAATTAGAAAATAGCTTGTGATTTACAGCCGTTATTAATATTATCGTTTTAAAGAAATTCATTATGAAGCAAATATCCTTTACAGTGTCCGGTGTGGAGGAGACAAAACAAATTTTGTCCGTCTTGCGTGGTTGGAGAGATATTTCAAATCTGCAAATAAAAGATTTTGAAGGTCAGAAAACAGACGAAATCATCCCGGCTAAAAAAATCGCAGCATCTGTTGAAGAAATGTTGGCTGATTGGACTGAGATGAGCGAATCAACCAAATCTTTCAGGCAAACATTATGGAAAACGCAATCCTTCTAGACTCCAATATTTTAATTGCTGCTTTTAGAAATAATGAAAAAGCAATTTCATTTTTATCAACCAAGAACTACAAATTTGTGATTTCTGACATCACAATTATGGAATTGTTTGCAGGCTGCAAAACAGTGCAGAAAAGAAAAGAAGTTGAAAAGATTTTGGATTTTTATGCAAGAGCTCCTTTTACAGAAAATATTTCGCAAAAGGCCATTGCTTTAATAAAAAGGTATGCCGTTTCGACGAATTTATGGGAACGGAAATGGTAAAAGATGGCTCACGACTGGCACAAATAG
>CAZTCX010000306.1:0-2299 GCA_964612515.1 uncultured Lentimicrobiaceae bacterium
CATTGTTTTGTACCTTCTATCCTTGTTCGGAAAAATCAGTCCTATTTTCATGTTTCGTTTCTCTACTGTACTAAACTTTAAAAATCAGCGGCAATCCAAATCAATAATTGCTCCCTGCGCTGCAGGCTTGATTTTCGGAAAAAACCTGCACCACGAGCAAAAATGGGCAAAATACTGAGTGTCGGGCCGTCGGTTTTAAAACAAATGGTAAAGTGGGGAAAGTGCTTAGCATTTTCAATTTTGCGGACTATTATTTCACCAAACCATATTCCCGAAAGCAATTCATTTTAATTGGCCAAAGATAAATCTTTCCTTTCTGCGTGGGTCTTCATTTGATAATTAATAATCCTTTTCGTGTAGAACTTTTTTCCCAAATCTTTTCATGCCAATATTTCTTACCGAAAGAGGCGGTGCCGCAAATATAGGGTGGCGGCGGCTTATCCGGCTTCTGGCTGTGGGTGCCCTTTTTGGCATGTTCTTTTCTCTACTATTTCTTTACAACTTTAATAAATAAATACCGCCATGATGAATCACTTTTCTTTGGACGATTTCAAACAATTAGCACAGAAGCACCTACCGCATTGCGTAAGCATCTTTATCCCCACCCATAGAGCCGGACAGGAGGTAAATCAGGGTCTCGACCAGTTGATGATGAAAAGTCAGCTCAAGGCGGTGCGACAAGAGTTGGAGGAATATAAACTTCGCAAAGGAGAGATTGATAAGCTGCTGCAACCAGCCAATGCATTGCTTGACGATGGCACGTTTTGGAAAAATCTTTCCGATGGTTTGGCTTTGTTTATCTCGCCCGGAGAGTTTGTCCAATATTCGCTGCCCGTATCTTTTGATGCTTTTTCGTTTGTAAACACGCATTACTACCTTACCCCGCTCATCCCCTATCTGAACAACGAAGGTCATTTTTATCTTTTGGCGCTCAGCCTCAACGAGGTTAAGCTTTATGCCGGAACGCCGCATCAACTGGATGAAATTGCAGAAGCCGCGCAATACCTGCCTGCCGGAATGGAAGACGCGTTGGGCGATGCAACAAAAGAGCGCAATCTACAGTTCCGAACGCAGCAAACTGGCGACAAGAACCCAATGTACCACGGCCACGGCGCAGGAAAAGAAGATGAAAAGCGGGAGATTTTGAAATATTTCAAAATTGTAAACGATGGCCTGATGAAGATTTTGCACAATGAAAACGTGCCGCTAGTAATCGCCGCCGTAGAGCATCTCGTCCCACTTTACGCAGAAGTCAACGACTACAAATATCTGTGGGAAAAATCTATTGCCGGAAATCCTGAACGTGAAGATCACTCTGCCCTGCACAAAAAAGCCTGGGGGCTGCTGGCCGATCATTTCGATAGTGTGCGCTCAGAGAAGGCCGGCCTATTTGAAGAAGCGCTGGCCAACAAACGCGCAGCCTATAAAATGGATGTGGTGATTCCTGCTGCCGTCAATCAGCGCGTGGATACACTTTTTGTGAGCAAAGGCGACGAAGTGTGGGGCGTCTTCGACCGCGAGAAAAACGACATCCGGATAGATGGCGAAAAAGCCGAATACAACACCGGCCTGCTCAATCTGGCCGCCACACATACGCTGCTTAACGGCGGACGTGTGTTCATGATGCCGCCCGACAAAATGCCCGAGCGCACCTCCAAACTAAATGCATTATTACGTTATTAAGCAATTAATTTTAAAAACAAAATATCATGACAAGTTATAAATATGTGATCCTTGGCGGAGGAACTACTGCAGGATTTGCCGCCGCAGAATTTGTAAAGCAGGGCGTGCCGGTCGGCGAACTGTGCATTGTTTCCAACGAGAATATCCTGCCCATGAACCGACCGCCACTCTCCAAAGAATACCTGCAGGACAAAGATAAAGATGATGGGATTTTGATTAATAAAAAGGACTTCTATGAATTACGCGGCGTAGATGTGAAGCTGGAAACATGGGCTCAAGCTGTGGATTTTGTTGCCAAAACTGTGGATTTAAATTCCAATGAAACCCTTCATTACGATAAGTTGCTTATCGCAACAGGATCGCAGCTCAGGTACCTCGACATTCCAGGCAACGATCTTGAAAACATTTTCTATCTGCGCGATATCACCCACAGCGATGCCATTCGTGAATGTGCCATCGACGCAGATACAGCCGTAGTGATTGGCGGAGGATACATCGGCACCGAAACGGCTGCCTCGCTCACTGCCCACGACGTAAAGGTAACCATGGTGCTGCCCGAAGACCACATCCTTGCTAAATTTGCTACCAGCGACATCGCCGGAGTCTTCCAGCAGAA
>CAZTCX010000307.1:0-390 GCA_964612515.1 uncultured Lentimicrobiaceae bacterium
GCAGTTTAAATGTATCCCACGCGGAAAAATTGCTGCCAAACACAAAGGGCTTATCGCCATGTATTTTGTGGAAGAGTTGATAAAATGATCCTCTGCTAACGATAAGAAAGGCCACAGCACCAACAATAAACCTCCTAAAAATGCGTAATCTGCAAAGAAAAAACAGGCTTGTGCCGCTAAGAAATTTCACATGATCCGACGTATTATTCCCATTCTGATATCCTTTTCGCTGGCACTGCTGCTCGTGCTTTCTGCCTGTCGCAAAGACGACACCATCAACAAAAGCCCCTCGGTGCGACTTGAGTTTTCGTCGGACACATTGATCTTCGACACCGTTTTTACTTCCATAGGCTCCATCACCGAACAGATTCGCGTGCGCAATACCAGCGA
>CAZTCX010000307.1:400-2291 GCA_964612515.1 uncultured Lentimicrobiaceae bacterium
ATATTTCGCGCATAAAACTTGCCCGTGGCGCCGAATCGCGCTACAGCATCAACGTGAACGGCATGGCAGGCAACGATTTCCAAAACATCGAAATCCGCGGCAACGACAGCATCTACATCTTCGCCAAAGTTACCATCAACCCCAACGATGCCACCGCTCCTTTTGTCATCACCGATTCCATCGTTTTTGATATCAATGGCAACCAACAGGATGTCGATCTGGTGGCCTGGGGGCAAAATGCATGCTACATCGTCTGGGATACCGACCGTCCCGGCCTGCCACGCTACAAAATTGTGGCCGGCGAAGGCATCGACACCACTTGGACCAATGAGCTTCCCATCGTCATCTACGGATATGCCGTGGTCGATTCCACCGGAAGCCTCACCATCAATGCCGGCACAAAAGTGCATTTTCACAGCGGTTCCGGATTGTGGATATACAAAGGCGGTTCGCTAAAAGTGATGGGCACGCAGGAAGAACCCGTTTACTTTCAGGGCGACAGGCTGGAGTCGTTTTATGCCGATCTGCCCGGACAGTGGGATCGCATCTGGATAAACGAAGGTGCCGTGGATAATCAAATCAACTATGCCGTGATTCGCAATGGATTTATCGGCTTGCAGGCCGAAACACTTCAGCAATACATGGGCAACCAGCTTACGCTAAATAATACGATCATCGAGAATATGTCGGGTGCTGGAATCCTCACGCGTTATTATGTGATTGCTGCACAAAACTGCGTTGTCGCCAACTGCGGACAATATGCGCTGGCGCTTACACTTGGCGGTCTCTATGACTTCCGGCAAACCACCGTGGCCAACTACTGGAACTACGGCGTGCGCAACACAGCCTCGGTTTATCTCAACAACTATTTCCTCGACCAAAACAACCAACCGGTTGCTTATCCGTTCGAGGCCTATTTTGGTAATAACATCTTCTACGGCAGCCAACGCAACGAGCTGGTGATCGATGACACCGTGGCTGAATTCAAATACACTTTCGACCATTGTCTGATCAAAACGGAAATGAATATCGCGCAGGATTCCAATTTTATTAATTGCCTTAAAAACCAGGATCCGCTCTTTGTTGATTATCGCGAAAACGACTTCCGCCCCGACAGTCTGTCGCCTGCCATCGGCGCTGGCAGCCCCGGAGTAGCGGCTACCGTACCTTTCGACATTAACGGCGTGTCGCGCACCGAAAGCCCCGACCTGGGCGCCTACCAGTGGATTCCTACCATCCCGCGAAGGAGATAGACTTTCCCAAAAACAATTTATTGTTTGTTGTTTTTTGTTCCTTGTTCATTGCCCCTTGCGCCATGCTCTTTACTCTTTGCGCCACGCGCCATGCTCTTTGCTCTTTTCCCTTCATCATGCCGTTAATTTTCTACTTTTGAAAACTTAAAAAAATGACAGCAATGGCGAATCTTGAAAAGAAACGACCTTTTAGTATCCGGCAGCGCATCGGCAGCTTTGGCTTTGCCGTCAAAGGGTTGCAGTATTTGCTGGCGACGCAACACAACGCGCGCATCCATCTGGTGGCTACGATTTTGGTCATTGCAGTAGCTTTTTATTTCCAGCTTGCTGCCGCCGAATGGGTTTTGCTGCTGATCGTCGTTGGCATGGTGTGGGCAGCCGAAGCCGTCAACACTGCGCTGGAGCTGCTTATCGATTTGGTTTCACCACAAAAGCATCCGCTGGCCGGACACGCCAAAGATGTGGCCGCAGCAGCAGTACTTATCACCGCCATGGTTGCAGTTTTAGTAGGCGTAATTTTGTTTTTACCTCACATTATCACCAGGTTTTTTATCTGATTATTAATAAGTAAAGCATTCATTTGGAGTCAAATCATTCGTTTTCACGTATTTGGCGGGATTTATACGATTTTCCGGATA
>CAZTCX010000308.1:0-2252 GCA_964612515.1 uncultured Lentimicrobiaceae bacterium
CCGCCGCATCATCGGCTCGCAGGCGGCGCTTTGGGAGTCTGGCCGCAGCTTTTATCTAAGCATCATTTTGACTTTGTAAAATAATCCGTGGAGTGAATTGGTTTTTAATCATGTCAATGTTGGTGTTCTTTTTATGAAATGTATTGGAGTAGCCTGCAAAAAAGTTCCTGATTTCAAAAGTCACGCTTTAGTATTCCTTTAGAATTAAATAATTTATTTGCCGGATGAAAATTCTGATTATAGAAGATGAAGTTGACCTGCTCAATGCTATAAGCAACTTTTTAGTAAAAGAAAGTTATGTGTGTGAATTGGCGACTACCTTTGAACTGGCACACGAAAAAATCACTTGTTATGAGTACGATCTGATTCTGCTGGACATCACCATGCCGGGAGGAAACGGCCTTGATCTGATACCTGTCATCAAAAAATTTAATCCTCTTGCAGGGGTCATTATCGTTTCGGCAAAAAACTCGCTCGACGACAAAGTTGCCGGCCTTGATCTGGGTGCCGACGACTATTTAACCAAGCCTTTTCAATTGTCGGAGCTGAACTCGCGCATCAAGGCAGTACTACGGCGCCATCAGTTCGATGGGAATAACAGGGTTGTTTTGAATGAAATTTCGATAGACACAAACAGCAAATCCATTGAAGTGAACGGGATGTGCATCACGCTCACCAAGAAGGAATACGACCTGCTACTTTATTTTATGATCAATCAAAACAGGGTTTTGACAAAGGAAGCCATTGCCGAACACCTCTGGAACGACAATGTCGAGCTGGCCGACAATTTTGATTTTATCTACACCCACCTCAATAATTTGCGGCGAAAAATAAAGCTGGCCGGAGGCAACGATTACATCAAAACCATTTATGGTATGGGTTATAAATTTTCAGGACAATGAATATTTTATTATTAGCAACATTAATTTTTTCGGTTGCCGGATATTTTGCTTTGCGCCGCATAGTGATTGAAGAAACCAAAGAATCTTTGTTGGAAATGGCGGCCTCCGTCATAAAGCAGATTGAAGACACCGGTGACACCCCGAATATCTATCCTACCCTTGAAGTTCAGAAATTAAAGCATCCAAAGCTGGCAAATCCCGGCTTTAAGGAGGTATTTATTCAGGACGAAACGGAGGATGAGCTGGAGGAATATTTAGAATATGCCCGTGAAATCAAAATCGGTGAGTTTTATTATTTGATAAAACTAAGGCAATCAACTTTTGAAAATGAGGACATGGTGATGCTGTTGTCGTTGTCATTTTTCGTATTACTCGCTTCGGCTTTTGGCATTTCGTTTCTTGTCACGGCAAAAATGAATAAAACAGTTTGGAACGATTTTGAAATCAATCTCGGGGCGATAGAGCGTTTTAATTTCAACCCACCCGGCGAACTTGTCCTGACGGAAACCAACATCCGCGAATTCGACAGGCTCAATCAAGTGGTGGGCGCGCTTACGCGTAAACTCGCTACCGACTACCTAACGCTGAAACAATTTACCGAAAATGCAGCGCACGAAATTCAAACTCCGCTTACCATTGCATTGCTCAACCTCGACGAAATATTGCAGCAGCCATTGCCGGAGGAAACATTTAAAAAAGTAATTACCTCCATCAATGCCTTAAAGCGACTTTCGGCGCTCAATCAGAGTTTGGGTTTGCTTACAAAAATTCAAAACCGGCAATTCAGAAATAATAAAGTGGTAAACCTCACAAAGATTCTTTATCAAAAAGTAAAGGAATTTGAACCATTGCTGGCTGCAAAAAATCTAACAATAGATTGGGTTTCTGAGGTGGGGTTTTTGGTGAAAATGGACGACCAGCTTGGCGATATGCTGATGGGAAATTTACTATCGAATGCCACGAAACATAACGTGAAGGGTGGAAAGATTGTGATCAATATCACCGAAAATGAATTTCAAATTTGTAACAGCGGCCAGCCCAACACGCTTTCAAATTCAACTATCTTCGACCGCTTTACCAAAGACAATTCCGCCTCTTTTGGGCTGGGTTTGGCTATTGTTAAAAATATCTGTGAAATCCATCATTTAGCAATCCAATACAAACAAAATGACTGGCATTGTTTTACGATGGCTCGTGATGAATAAAACAACTCTAATGAAAACTATAATTCTGGCTGTACTCGTCTTGTTTAATTATCCTGCTATCAAGGCACAGCAGCGCGATTTGGATTTTTACATTCAAGCGGCCGTCCAAAATAGCCCCCTGATAAACAAAAGCACCACTGACCAG
>CAZTCX010000309.1:0-2221 GCA_964612515.1 uncultured Lentimicrobiaceae bacterium
GCAGAGCCGCCAACCTCCCCCTTCCTAAAAGCCTAAGCGCCTGTCATTCTGAGCGGAACGCAGTGGAGCGAAGAATCTTTTCATGGAAAAACGAACTTACCGAACAAAAATGTTAATAATCCATCTCCCCAATCTTTATCATTGTAAGAAGCTCAAAATCAGACTCTGATTATTACAAAAATTAGTAACAGGATGCAAATTATTAAAAAAATGACCCGACCAAGGGATGGTAATTTTGTATCTTGCGTGCTTATTTGTTTTAGTAATTTCTTTTTTGAAAAGCAAAAACGCCTATGAAACGCAAGGATAAAAAAAATGCAAACAATGAGCCTGCCCACCTGAGCGGCCTCTTCAGTGACGCGATACGGAAGCATTGGAATCAGCCGGCTTTTACCAACTATGGCGACGATACGCTGACCTTTGGCGAAGTGGCTGGGCGCATCGATTTTCTGCACCGTTTTTTGAAAGAAGAGAAAATTGCCAAAGGCGACAAAATTGCCTTGCTGGGAACCAACTCTGCCGACTGGGCTATTGCTTTTATTGGTATCATCACCTACGGAGCGGTGGTAGTGCCTATTTTGCCTGACTTTTCTACCGAAAATGTGCATCATATCGTCAATCATTCCGACGCTAAAATCCTCATCGTTTCATCCTCCATTTACGAGCGCCTCGAAATCGATCACATGAAGGAGCTTACCTGCATTTTGGAGCTGCGCAATTTTACTTTGTTACACGAGAAAGGTTCCAAAACCAAAGAGGCTTTTCAACGTGTAGAGCAGCAGAGCGTTTCGGCTGCTTTGGTTCCGGATGTTATTCGTTACCATCAGGGAAAACCCGAAGACTTGTGCGTAATATCCTACACCAGCGGCACTTCAGGTTTTACCAAAGGCGTAATGTTGCCACAGCGCAGCCTTTTTAGCAATATAATTTTTGCCCGTGAAAATATGCCGCTGGAGGCCGGCAACCAGATCGTTTCCTTCCTTCCGTTAGCACATGTCTTCGGGTTGTTGTTTGAGTTTTTGTTTCCTTTTACGTTGGGATGTCACACTACATTTCTCTCCAAAATACCGTCGCCGGCCATCGTCACCAAAGCTTTTGGTGAGATCAGACCGCACCTGATCCTCTCGGTGCCGCTGGTGATTGAGAAAATTTATAAAAAGAAAATCGTTCCCAAGCTCGACAAGCCGCTGATGAAGATGCTGCTCAAGACGCCGGTGGTGGCCGATGTTATCCGACGACGTGTAAACAAAACGCTGACGGAGACTTTTGGCGGGCGCTTTCGCGAAATAGTGATCGGCGGTGCCCCTTTGAGTGAGGATGTGGAAATCTTCTTCCGAAAGATAGGATTCCGTTTCACCGTTGGTTATGGCATGACCGAATGTGGCCCGCTGATAAGCTATGCAAGCTGGGAAAAGATGCGTCCCCGCTCGGCTGGCGTGGTGGTGGACAGGATGAAAATGAAAATTGCGCGCGCGGAAGCCGTCACCGGCATTGGCGAAATAGTGGTGAAAGGCAGCAATGTGATGTTGGGATATTATAAAAATGAAGCTGCCGACAAAGAAACCTTTACCAAAGATGGCTGGCTCCAAACCGGCGACCTGGGCTACATCGACGCCGACGGTTTCCTGTATATAAAAGGACGCAGCAAGAATATGATTCTGGGGCCGTCGGGGCAAAACATCTATCCCGAAGAGATCGAAGCCAAAATCTCCAACCTGCCGTGCGTGCAGGAATGCGTGGTGAAGCTGCACAAAGACAAGCTCGTGGCCATGATTTATCCCGACCGCGAAGCCATGGAATGTGACAAACTCGACTTTCAGGATATCGACAAGAAGATGAAAGAGCTACTCAAAGAACTCAACAGCGATTTGCCCCGCTTTGCACAAATCACCGATGTAGAAATTGTGGACGTAGAGTTTGTAAAAACGCCCAAGAAAAATATCAAGCGGTATCTTTACACGTGATGCGGGGGCGGGGCGCGTGGCGCATGGCGCATGACGCGGGAAGCAAGATGCTTGTTATTTCTTTCAGGAAGGGTTTTTTTGGGTTGGGGGTTAACGGTTGGCGGTATATTTTTGTTGCCGACTTCGGAGCACGTCTCTTTCAAACCACGATGATGTTGAAACGAGCTACAACCGTTGATTTCAGCACTATTTTCGGCAATGAAATATACCGCCTGTTACCGCCTGGTGTTCTGTCTTCCAGTCTTGTAAATCATTGC
>CAZTCX010000310.1:0-2218 GCA_964612515.1 uncultured Lentimicrobiaceae bacterium
GCTACAGATGGTCCAATGCCCCAAACGCGCGAGCACATCCTGCTGGCACGTCAGGTAGGCGTTCCCAGACTAGTTGTTTTCATGAACAAAGTTGACCTGGTTGACGATGAAGAGCTTTTGGAACTCGTTGAGATGGAAATCCGCGACCTGCTGAGCTTCTATGAATTTGATGGCGATAACACTCCTGTTATCCAAGGTTCGGCACTTGGTGCCTTGAACAAAGAACCCAAATGGGTAGAAAAAGTAATGGAACTGATGGCAGCCTGCGACGAATGGATTCCATTGCCCGAGCGCGATCAGGACAAACCATTCCTGATGCCTGTTGAAGACGTATTCTCAATCACCGGCCGTGGCACAGTTGCTACCGGTCGTATCGAAACTGGCATTATTAATACCGGCGATCCAGTGGATATCATTGGTATGGGTGCCGAAAAGCTTAAGAGTGTTGTTACCGGAGTTGAGATGTTCCGCAAGATTCTCGACCGTGGACAAGCTGGCGACAACGCTGGTTTGCTGCTGCGCGGTATCGACAAAGATCAAATTACCCGCGGGATGGTTATTGCTGCCCCCGGATCAGTTACACCTCACAAAAAATTCAAAGCAGAGGTTTACATTCTGAAAAAAGAAGAAGGTGGACGTCATACTCCGTTTCATAACAGATACCGTCCTCAGTTCTATTTCAGAACTACCGACGTTACCGGCGAGATCTCTATGCCCGAAGGTGTAGAAATGGTAATGCCCGGCGACAACCTGACCATTGAAGTAGAACTTATTGCCGCAATTGCAATGAGCAAAAACCTTCGTTTCGCTATCCGCGAAGGTGGACGTACCGTTGGTGCAGGTCAGGTAACAGAGATTCTTGATTAATTTTAATAGGTGTTTGGTTATAAATACAAAGGCGTTCCGGAGTAAATAATTACTTCCGGAACTCCTTTTATTAAATCACAAAAGCTACGGGTGTAGCTCAATTGGTAGAGCGATGGTCTCCAAAACCATAGGCTGTGGGTTCGATTCCTACCACCCGTGCCAATTATTAAGTAAGAACTAATGGCAAAATTGAAAATAATAAATTACGCCAAGGAAAGTTATGATGAGCTGTTACACAAAGTTTCCTGGCCTTCATGGAGTGAACTGCAGAGTAGTGCTATCGTTGTATCCATTGCTTCCCTGATAATCGCTTTCGTCGTTTATCTGATGGATATTTCATTCAGCAGCCTGCTTAAAGGTTTTTATACCTGGCTGTAAATTACAGTGCAGGTACACAAGTGTGGCCTACAGGTTACTTTATTCTTTTACAAACCTCAAGTAAACCTTTGGTATGAGTAATCACGAGAAAAAATGGTATGTAGTTAGAGCGATTTCCGGGAAGGAAAAGAAGGTGAAAGAATATCTCGAAAGTGAGATAAATCGCTTGAACCTCCAGGACTATATCTCGCAGATACTCATTCCTACCGAGAAAGTTTATCAGGTACGGAAAGGTAAAAAAATCAGCAAGGAACGTAACTATTTCCCCGGGTACTTATTGATAGAGGCCGCCCTGGTGGGCGAAGTGCCTCATATCGTTAAAAGTGTACCTGATGTTCTGGGATTTCTGGGCACGCGCGGTGAACCCGATGCATTGCGTGAGTCAGAAGTGAAAAGAATACTTGGGAAAGTTGATGAACTGGCCGAACAGGGCGAGGAAGTCAATGTGCCGTTTATTGTTGGCGAAACCGTTACCGTTACTGATGGACCTTTCAATAGTTTCAGCGGAGTGATCGAAGAAATCAACGAAGAGAAGAAGAAACTGAAAGTGATGGTGAAGATCTTCGGTCGTAAAACGCCTCTTGAGTTGGGGTTTATGCAGGTAGAGAAAGAATAGAATTTTCAAACTCATTTACCGGATCAACAAGCTGTTGTATCCGGAACATCTAATTAAGTAGAACGATAAAATGGCAAAAGAAGTTAGCGGATTAATCAAACTGCAAATCAAAGGTGGCGCTGCAAATCCATCACCTCCTGTAGGCCCTGCATTGGGTGCCAAAGGGGTGAACATCATGGAATTTTGTAAGCAGTTCAATGGACGTACCCAGGATCAGCCAGGCAAAATTTTGCCTGTAATCATCACCGTTTATAGAGACAAATCCTTTGATTTCATCATAAAATCTCCGCCGGTTGCAGTTCAACTGTTAGAAGCATCGAAGCAGAAAAAAGGCTCCGCCGAATCCAATCGTAAAAA
>CAZTCX010000311.1:0-2213 GCA_964612515.1 uncultured Lentimicrobiaceae bacterium
CATGACCGAAACCGTCTCGCATATAGCCATGCAGCAGCTCAACGGACAACAACCCGACGAGGCGTTTCACGTGCTGCCGGGCGTAAATATTTCTGCCGACAACCATCGGCGGTTGATCATCGACGCGCCGGATGTTGCCCCGGCGCCTGTCCACACCAACGATGTAGCCGAGCTGCTCACTCCCAGCACGTTCCGCATCCTCGGCCGCTACGACCAGATGATCATTTCCGGTGGCATCAATCTTTTTCCGGAAACGCTCGAAGCAAAAATTGAAACTTTTGTTCCTTGCCGTTTTGTAATTTCATCCGTTGCCGACGAACGACTGGGCGAAAAAGTGGTGTTGGTGATCGAAGATGAGAAGTGGGAGGAGGAAAGGATTCGTCAACTGAAAGCGGAAATGTCGGCTGTATTGGAGCGGTTTGCCATTCCCAAAGAAATTATTTTTATTAATAAAATCCCTGAAACTCCTACTCGCGAGATTGATCGGAAAGCGTTGAAGAAGATGGTTTCGTCAAGCTCAGCTACCTGACCTTCGACAAGCGCAGGCAGACTTTATAAAAATTTCAGCTCCACGCGCCCTGCGCCACGCGTCATGCATCACGCACCTGTTCATCGCGCCTCTTGGGTTCGGCTTAGGCTGCGCCTAAGTCGCATCTATTCCTGCAGGCTGTGCCTGCCTTTATTTTTCATAAAACACAGGCTAAGCCTGTAAAAATAGAATGGACGAGGTACAACCTCGTCCGAACGTGCAATCACGTCCGAACGTGATTCAGTTCGACAAGCTCAACTACGTGAAGTTTACAGTTCCCAAAGAAATTATTTTTATTAATAAAATCCCTGAAACTCCTAATCGCAAGATTGATCGGAATACTTTGAAGAAGGTGGTTTCGACAGACTCAACCAGGTGAGTTCTGCATCTATTTTTGCAGGCTGTGACTGCTTTTTCAAACTTGATAAAACAGGCACAGCCTGTAAAAATAAAATGAACGAGGCTCAGCCTCGTCCAAACCCCAGCGCCACTCGCCTTGCTCTTTGCGTCTTGCGCCCTGCTCTTTGCGCCTTTCTTTCATAAAATTCTATCTTTGCCAGCCACACATTAATATTCATCTATATGAATTACCAAATCATCGCCGCCTGGGCGCCCGGAGCTTTCGAGATCATCATTATTCTGGTAGTGATTCTGCTACTTTTTGGCGGGCGGAAAATACCCGAACTGATGCGCGGCATCGGCAAGGGGATCAAAGAATTTAAAGACAATGTAAAAGACGACGAGCAGAAAGACGATCGTCCTAAAAATTAAGATTGCGCTTCCTGAGCCTGCCCGTAAAGCGGTTGTAGCTTTTTGAGCGCTTTAGCCACGTCGGGCACTTTGTCGAAGATTAGCCGCAGCTTGCTTTCGGTTTGGTGCATGCGGAAAGCCACAGGGTTATTTTTCATGTAGCTGAGCACGAATCCAAAAGCCTCCGACTGGTAATATCCCGACTCCTCGGTGCCCACAAAATACCCGATCATTTTCCCATTTTTCAAAACTACTTTTTCAAAACCTATCTTGCGTGCTATCCAGCGCAGACGGATGGTGTCGAAGAGCGAAGCCACTTCTTCGGGGATGGCGCCAAAGCGGTCGGTGAGGCGTTGGGCAAAACGCTGAAGCGCTGCCTCGTCGGCCACGTTATCCAGTTCTTTGTAAAGACTCAATCGCTCGGTGGTTACAGCAACATATTCTTTGGGGATAAGAATCTGCAGGTCGGTTTCTATCTGGCAATCCGTCACAAAGTCGCGTGGGGGCTGGTCGGTAAATACATCTTTAAACTCCTCTTCGCGCAACTCAAGCATGGCTTCGTCCAGAATTTTGTGATACATCTCGTAGCCGATGTCGGAGATGAAGCCGCTTTGTTCGGCGCCCAGCAGGTTTCCGGCGCCACGGATGTCGAGGTCGCGCATGGCAATGTTGAAGCCACTTCCAAGATTAGAAAACTCTTCGATTGCTTTCAGTCGTTTACGGGCTTCGGTGGTGAGCGAAGCCAGCGGCGGAGAAAGCAGATAACAGAAAGCTTGCTTGTTGGCACGTCCCACGCGTCCGCGCAACTGATGCAGATCGCTGAGGCCGAAGTTGTGGGCATCGTTGACGATGATGGTGTTGGCATTGGGGATGTCAAGCCCGTTTTCGATGATGGTGGTAGCCACCAGCACATCGTAGTCGCCTTCGATAAAGT
>CAZTCX010000312.1:0-2203 GCA_964612515.1 uncultured Lentimicrobiaceae bacterium
GCTGATGATCTTTTCGCCAACCTAACCATCACGCCCGATATACACCAAACATTTTATGCCACTCGAAAACGCCTGAACGAGCTGATCAGTACCGTTGCTTACGAGCAAGAGCGACTAAAGAAAAAGAATCGCTGAGGATTGTTTAAGATAGTTTGTTAGGGTTACATCCCTTTAGGAACTTCAAACTCACTGGCTTTCGCATTTGAGTGCCCGATAACTTGACAACCCGCCTGCCCCCACCCTTGAGGAATTTACTATTTTCACCCCGTGAATCTGCAAAAAATTATAGGCCGATTTTTTGTTTGGCGGGTTAATAATATTCCCGACAATTATTTCGTGATTCTCCTAAGCCTCCTCATCGGACTGGGGACGGGCCTTGCGAGCTTCCTGCTCAAAACCTTTGTTTATTACATCAAAGGCATTCTGACCGGGTTTTTCACAATTTCCTCACAGAATCTCTGGTACGTTTTGTATCCCGGCATCGGCATTGCCATTACGGTGGTGCTGGTAAAATATATCATCCGCGACTATACCGAACACGGCGTTCCACGAATTCTTCACGTCATCGCCCGATTTGATGGGAAGATGAAAAGTAATAAGTTTTTCTCGGCCGTATTTGGAAGCTCGATCACCGCAAGTTTTGGTGGCAGCATCGGCTTGGAATCGCCCATTATTTCGGCTGGTGCCTCCATCGGTTCTGGTGTGGGGCAAGTGCTGCGCATGAATTACAAAAACACCACATTGCTCATCGGTTGTGGTGCAGCCGGCGCGGTAGCCTCCATTTTTACGACACCAGTGGCGGCGGTCATTTTCAGTCTGGAAGTACTCATGCTCGACCTCACCACCGCCAGCATCATTCCACTGCTCATCGCTTCAGCTACTGGAGCTATCACAACAAAACTGCTGCTTGCCGAAGATATCCTCATCCATTTTTCGGTAACGGAACCTTTCGAGGTTTACGACCTTCATTACTATATTTTGCTTGGCGTAATCTGCGGGCTGGTCTCGCTTTACTTCAATAGCATGCACGAGAAAATACGCAAGTTTTTTAGCAAACGCATCAAAAACCGACTCATGGTTGGCGGACTGGCCGTAGGAATTCTGATCTTTCTGCTGCCACCACTCTACGGCGAAGGCTACGAATCAATCCGGCTGATCATGTCCGGGCAAAGTGATCAATTGCTCAATAACACCGCGCTTTATGAATACCGCGACATCTGGTGGGTATTTATTCTGTTTTTGATTTTGATCATTTTTACCAAAATTATAGCTACAACCCTTACCACCGAAGCTGGCGGCATTGGAGGGATATTTGCGCCAGCAGCCGTTACTGGCGGACTTACAGGCTTTGCACTGTCGCGACTGTTCAACCAAATCGGATTTGTGAACCCGTTACATGAAGGCAATTTTACATTGGTGGGAATGGCGGCCGTGTTGGGGGCCGTTCTTCAGGCGCCGCTTACAGCAATATTCCTAATCGCCGAAATGACCAACGGATACGAGCTTATCGTTCCGCTGATGATAACTACCGCCATCTCTTTTACCACCATAAAAATCTTTAGCCCGCATTCGATTTTTACAAAACAACTGGCCGAAAGCGGCGACCTGCTCACCCACAACAAAGATAAAACGGTGCTCACTCTGCTCAACGTAAAACGCGTGATCGACACCGACCTGCTGACAATCTCGCCCCATAGCACGCTGGGCGATCTCACCAAACTGATCTCACGCTCCAAGCGGAACATCTTCCCGGTAATGGCCGACGACGAGACCTATATTGGTCTCATCGATCTGGACGACGTTCGCGTGGATATGTTTAAACCTGAAAAATATTCCGAACCCATCACCAGATATATTATGCAGGCCAAAGAACATGTGACAATAAACGAACCTATGGACAGTGTGATGGAGAAATTCCGCAAAACGGGTTATTACAATTTGCCTGTCGTTGATAATGGAAAATATGTCGGTTTCGTTTCGCGTGCTAATATTTTTAATGCTTATCGCAAAGTTCTAAAGGATGTTTCGATTGTATGATAGGGGGAAATTTAAAAACCAATAAAAAAAATCAAGTAAATCACAATTATTTAGGTGTGAATACTTGCGACGACTGTTTCAGCTATTTCGCCTCCAATGCCCCATCCCCGACGGGGCTGTCTCATTAATCGTACTTCATATTGGCAGCTAAGGTGGTTTTATTTGG
>CAZTCX010000313.1:0-2188 GCA_964612515.1 uncultured Lentimicrobiaceae bacterium
AGCGGCACTGAGATTGAAAGGATTAAGATTAAAAGGTAACTATTTAGGTGGCAGAATCTATTCCACATCATAATGACCCCATCCCCAACCCTTCCCCTGAAAGGGAAGGGAGACCCGCCGCACAAGCCTCAGCAGCGGCCAGTGCGTTGGGATTCTCCCCCTCAAGGGGGAGTTAGAGGGGGTCACAGGAAGTGGCAATTTTAATGAGAGCTTATAAAAAGCACCTAAATAAAAACGATTAAAAGCTAAAAAATTAAAACGATGGATATTCCAAAAGTGAGGAAAAAGGGTTTTAAAAGGAAACATCTGGTGATAATCTTGGTGTCGTTGCTATTTGCTTTCCTTGCCTATCAAGCATTTTTTGCAGTTCATTTGTCGACATTAAATGTGGATGCCGAAAAGGTGCAGATCGAAACAGTGTCAGCAGGGACTTTTCATAATTACATCACCGTTACCGGAAATGTGGAGCCTATCGCCACAATTTTTCTGGATGCCCGCGAGGGTGGACGTGTAGAAGAAAAAGTGATCGAGGAGGGAACGATGGTCACCAAAGGCGATGTAATTCTACGCCTGAGCAATCCCGACCTGACACTAAATATTTTAAACAGTGAAGCACAACTGGCCGAGAAGAGCAATTTCCTGCGCAATACCATGGTGGTGATGGAACAGGAAAAGCTGCAGATCAAACGCGAGCTGCTGAATCTGGAATTTGACATCAAACGCAAAAAGCGCGTTTTCGGCCAGAAACAGGTTTTGTATCAGGATGAACTAATATCGAAAGAAGAGTTCCTGATGGCCGAGGAGGATTATCAATTTGCACAGCGAAGCGTCGAGCTTTATCAGGAACGCCAGCGGCAGGATTCGATTTACCGCAAAATTCAGGTGGATCAGATGGAGGATAATCTTCGCAACATGGAGATGAACCTGAAACTGATCCGGCAAAGCCAGGAAAATTTAAATGTGGAAGCTCCGGTTGACGGGCAGCTCACCACGCTGGAAGTAGAGCTTGGCCAATCGGTTCCCAAAGGCGGCAGGATCGGGCAAATCCATGTGCTCTCATCGTACAAGGTGGTGGCACGAATCGACGAACATTATATCGACCAGGTGCGAGCCGGGCTGATGGCGATCCTTGACCGGCAGGGACAGGAATATCAGTTAAAGATCAGAAAAATATTGCCTGAGGTGCGTGATGGCCGTTTTTCGGTAGAGATGATTTTTACCGGCGAAACGCCCGCCAATATGCGCACGGGGCAAACCTATTACACACGCCTGCAACTGGGCAGCCCCGAAGAAGCGCTGCTGTTGCCACGTGGCAACTTTTTCCAACAAACGGGAGGACAATGGATTTTTGTGCTTTCGCCCGATGGCAAATACGCCGAAAGGCGAATGATAAAAATCGGCAGGCAAAATCCAATGTATTATGAAGTATTGGAAGGCTTGAAGCCCGGAGAAAAAGTAATTGTTTCTGGCTACGAAAATTTTGGTGACAACCAACGAATCGTGTTGAAATAAAAGAAGAATCGATATAAAATAGCAATCTCAAAAAAACACAACAATGATTAAAACAGAAAAATTAACAAAGGTATTCAGCACCGACGAGGTGGAAACACTGGCTTTGCGCAATGTGGACATTCATGTGAAAAAAGGCGAATTTGTGGCTGTGATGGGGCCTTCGGGCTGCGGCAAGTCCACGCTGCTCAACATTGTCGGGCTGCTGGATAATCCCACCGAAGGCACTTATTCCTTTGCCGGCACAGATGTAACGCACCTGAAAGAGAAAGACCGCACGCAGTTTCGCAAGGGCAACATCGGGTTTGTCTTTCAGAGTTTTAATCTGATCGACGAGATGAATGTTTTCGACAATGTGGAGCTTCCGCTGATGTACCTCAAGATGAAAGCTTCCGAGCGGCGCCAAAAGGTAAACGACGTGTTGCAACGCATGAAGATCGGCCACCGCGCCAAACATTTTCCGCAGCAGCTTTCGGGCGGACAGCAGCAGCGCGTGGCTATTGCGCGGGCGGTGGTGGCTAACCCCAAACTTATTCTGGCCGACGAACCCACCGGCAACCTGGACTCCAAAAACGGAACCGAGGTGATGAACCTCCTCACGGAACTTAACCAAACGGGCGCCACCATCATCATGGTTACCCACTCCGACCGCGATGCCAGCTATGCACACCGCATAATT
>CAZTCX010000314.1:0-2161 GCA_964612515.1 uncultured Lentimicrobiaceae bacterium
GGGTACTGCGTTCCCGCCAAAAGCGGGACTTCACTTCGTTCAGCTTTCTTGCGGTGAATTTTATCAAAATGAGTTTATTGAAAGATGAAGGTGCCTGAGCCTGTCAAAGGCAAAACTTCCCGAAGTGCTGCGATTTCATTCGTGCATTCGTGGCGCTTTATTTCTCAAACGGAAAACCTTTCGGAGTACTGCGACCAGTCAGGGCATGACTTGAAGTCATACCCTGACTCCTTGCTCAAACGGAAAACCCTGCGGGGTACTGCGATCCCACCAAAAGCGGGACTTCACTTCGTTCAGCTTCAACCACACACTTTACTATCATTATGGAGCTTCCCGAAAATGGCGGTGCCAGAGCCTGTCGAAGGCAAAACCCTGCGGGGTACTGCGAAGACTTTCGAGCGTCCGCAGGACCTCGAAACGTCAAAATATTAGCGAGAGGATATAATCCTGGGGTATTGAGATGACGCCTGGTGCGGAGCCACCCTAAAAACACAGCATCGTACAGACGCCCAATTTGGGCCTCTCCACAGCAATACCACCAAAAACAAAAAAAGCCTCAGTCACCTGAGGCTTTTTTGTTTTTTGAAATTCGAATATTATTGGAAATGTATTGCGCCTTGCGCCACGCTCTATGTGCCCTGCGCCACGCGCCTTGCGCCACGCGCCAAGCGCCCCGCGCCCCGCGCCAAGCGTTATTGAATGACCACTTTTTCGATCACGGTGGTATTTCCTGTGGTAATCTGTACCAGATAAATACCTGCCGGCTGGTAGCGCAGATCGAATGCCCTGGTATAATCGCCGGGCTGCATGTGTTCGGTAAATACTGTTTCGCCGCCGCTGTTCAGGATGCTGATCGTCGCATCCAGTTTTATGTCGTTGGCTGTAATGGTAAATTTCCCGGAAGAGGGATTTGGGCTAACCGAAATCTTTTCTAATGCCGGTGCTTCGGCAATTCCGATGGTGGGGTCGAGGGTTAAGATCAGGTTGTCGCTGGCGCCAAAGGAACAAGGAGAGAATGGCGAAGCGATCAGCGTAAGCTTAACGGAGCGGTTTAATTTGTCCTGCTCGCCGGGTGTATAAATTGTTTCCAGGGAGGTTTCGGGGCTAAAGGTGCCGTCGCCGGCGGTACTCCACAGCAGGTTTTCATAGTTGGAAACCTGTGCGTTCGCCTGATAGAAAGCTTCGAGATGTATGGTGGTGTCGTTGCCGGCGTTTACGATGGGGCGAAAAACGATTTCTACATGGACGCTGTCAGAAGTAACCATTCCTTCGCCATAGCCCTGGGCGGTAAGGGTGAGCCAGAACTCGCCTTTCGCAAGGTCGCCATTTCCTCTAAAATAAACTGTCGACAAATTTTGCGGGTTGGGCAGGATGCCGTCGCCGGTTGTTGTCCACAGATAGCTTTTGGCGTTGGCAACGCTTCCGTATGCTCTGAAAAGTGTATCCTGACAAACCGAAGCGTCCTCGCCAGCACTAACTACGGGCGGCATCAAGGGGGCAAAGTTAAAGGAGATGATGCGGGTTTTCCAACCGCCGCCACAATATTCGGTGGTAAACCAAAAGGTAGTATCATCTGCCGGATCGACGCTCATATTGGCGTAGTCGCCCCAGCGCGAAATACTGGACTGGTTGCTGGTTCCGGTCACCGCTTCTATTTCTTCGAAATTCATTTCGCCTAGTGGTGCATCGGCAGTGCGTCCGGTGTAGCGGATGGATGGGAAGTGGCTGCTGCTGCTCACCGAAAATCCCAGCGCTATGGTGCCGTCGGCGTTCATGGCCATGCTGCCCATCCAGCGGTGCAGGTCGTCGTCGGGCGCATACACGCCCTGCTGGTAAATGTACCAGTTGGTGGTGTCGTCCTTGCGCAGTTCGTACCATTTTATGCCGGCGCGGTTGCCCACTTTTACGGTGTGGTTGGCCAGCATGGTTTCGTAGGTGCCAAAGTTGCGATAAGCAAGGCGGAACATAAGCATCTGCGAAAGCACGTCGAGGGTGCCGTTGGTTCCCGGCTGCGGGATGCCGTCAACATTTGCATTGAAATAGCCAGGGTTGAGTGACACGCCGAGCTGGTACGTTGAGTTGACGGGATTATCCCAATCCACTGAAAATTCGTAAATCTCCAGTTGTTTATTGTTTAAATTATTAGTGGTAGCAATATAGG
>CAZTCX010000315.1:0-2155 GCA_964612515.1 uncultured Lentimicrobiaceae bacterium
AGTTCGTCCGAAATTTCGTGCATCAGGCCGGCTTCGGCAGGCGGCAACGCAAAAGTCACCGGGAAAAGCAACTGCTGCGACAGAGCTTTGCGCCGACTGAGCAGCTCCACATATCTGTCGTAAAGGATCCGCTCGTGTGCCTTTTGCTGATCGATCACCATCAGCCCCGACTTTACCTGCGACAGGATGTAGGTGCGGTGCAACTGGAAAAAAGGCTGATCGTCGGCGGGGTCGTCATCCGTATGATCGACTATAAAAGCATGCGTTTGTTGCTGTGGCCGGGGTTCTCCCTGCTGCGCATAAAGTTTTTCCCAGTTCTGCCGGTTTTGCTGCTCGCGCGGTGTAGGCTCAGGTTTCTGGCTTTCAAAAGGATTGTAGTCGGGGTTTATTTTTATCTGTGGATTTCGAATGGGCGTGGTGGCGGTGGGCATCCTCAGATCGAGGGAAGGCTCCGTTTCAAAGTCGAGCGACGGTGTTACGCTGAATTTACCCAGCGCTGACTTCACCGCGCTGCGTATCACTGAATACATCAGGCGCTCGTCCTGAAATTTTATTTCTGTTTTGGTAGGATGGATGTTGATGTCGATCTCATTGGGATCTATTTCTATGAAAATGAAATATCCCGGAAAGGCTTTTTCGGGAAGCAATTCTTCAAACGCACTGTCCACGGCATGGTTGAGGTACGCGTGCTTCATAAATCTTTTATTAACAAAGAAATACTGCTCGCCTCTGATCTTTTTGGCGTATTCGGGGCGTCCCACAAATCCGCTGACCACGAAGGTGTCCATCTTTTGCTCCACCGGTATCAGTCGGTTATTGTAGTTCTGGCCATGTAGCGAAACAATGCGCTGTTTGAGAGTTTCGGAACGAAGCTGAAAAACAGGCTTGCGATCGTTGAACATCCCAAAAGCGATTTGTGGTTGCGCCAGCGCCACCCTTTGAAACTCTTCCATGATATGGCGTAGCTCTACATTGTCACTTTTCAGGAAACGCCGCCGCGCCGGAACATTATAAAAAAGATTTTTCACCATAAAGGTGGTCCCTTCCGGACATTGACAGACCTCCTGACTTTTTACAGCCGACCCTTCGATGGTAATGCAGGTGCCGAGTTCTTCGTCGGTCAGGCGGCTTTTCACCTCTACCTGTGCGATGGCTGCAATAGAAGCCAGCGCCTCGCCGCGGAAACCCATGGTGCGGATGCTGAAGAGATCGTTGGCTGAGCTAATTTTGGAGGTAGCATGCCGCTCAAAAGCCATGCGGGCGTCGGTGCCCGACATGCCGCAGCCGTTGTCGGTGACCTGTACCAACGTTTTGCCGGCATCTTTCACCACCAGGTCAATGCGGGTGGCGCCGGAGTCGATGGCGTTTTCGAGCAACTCCTTCACTGCCGATGCCGGACGCTGAATCACCTCACCCGCCGCTATCTGGTTGGCTACCGAATCGGGAAGCAAATGAATAATATCTGACATGCCTTTTTTTACCTTTTTATACAAAAAAGATGAAATAGATCAGCAATGCTGCAATGACTGCGTAAACCAGAAGATTAATGCCACGTGATTTGCTCCGATTTTGCCGATCCTCTCTTCGCCAGCGGCGGTCTATCTCACCACGCACAAAGCTGGTATCGCCGGTGCCTGACTTTTCAAGCTCCTGCCGCCGCTTCTCCTTCCGCTCCTTTTCCTCGTCGTAGTAGCGCGGCTTGTATTCAAAGGCTTTAGGTTTGGGTGTTTTAAAGAATACAATTTTCATCTGTTGAATATTTTCGACAAAAGTAAAACTAATTATTGCCATGGGTATTTTGTGGCTGTAAGAAAGGCTTCGTGAAAACCCTGTGATGAACACGCCACATTGAAATTGAGTGGTCACATTACAAAGATTGTAGTGACTGATTTATTTGGGTCAACCCCAACGAAAACGCTTGTCATTAGCAGCGCAGTGATGAGTCGATTATTTTTAATCAGACAACAATGCGTTGAAATGGGAAAAAATCAGATGAGTTGCAAATCGAAAGGCTGCTCAAGAAGCTACTTCAGTTTTCTAACGGGAACGCAAGGCAGCCTTTAAAATTCAAATTTCAAAAATCGTCTTATCATTGCTTGATCATCTTGTCAATCTTCACAAGTCCGTCGCCTTCTAATTTCAAAAAGTAAATCCC
>CAZTCX010000316.1:0-2151 GCA_964612515.1 uncultured Lentimicrobiaceae bacterium
TCATCGATCTGCACAAAAACTGGCGCTCGATGGCCGTGAGGCGCAAGCTGGGAATAAAAAGTACCTCCTTCGACAAGCTCAACATCCGCAAATGGCTGCTGGTAAATTGCAAGATCGACCGGCTGCCACATGTACACATTGTGGACAGATACATGCAGACGGTGGCCGGCCTCGGAGTAACCAACGACGGATGCGGACTCGATTATTTCATCCCGCCCGAAGTAATCGTTCCGATGGAATCGTTGCCGTCGTCACACCAGCAAGGTTATGTGACGGTGGTAATTGGCGGACGACACAACACCAAGCAACTGCCTGCAGAAAAAACCATTGCGCTGTGTCGCGGAATTAAGGCTCCTGTAATTTTGCTGGGTGGCCCGGAAGATACCGCTCAGGGCGACATTATCGCTGTCGCTGATCCCAAACATGTCTTTAATGCCTGTGGTAAATTTAGCCTCAGCCAGTCGGCACGGCTTGTCGAACATGCCTCACTCGTAATTACCAACGACACCGGACTGATGCACGTGGCGGCAGCATTCAACAAAAAAGTCATTTCGATATGGGGCAACACCGTGCCGGAGTTTGGGATGTATCCTTACATGCCGGAGAATCCTGATAACTTTTCGATTTTTGAAGTAAAAGGTTTATCGTGCCGTCCCTGTTCCAAAATAGGTTTTGAGAACTGTCCGCGTGGCCATTTCAACTGCATGATGCAACAGGACATCGCCGGGATGATTGCAATGGCGAACAAAATTGTAAAGGAAGGGGAATCAAAAAAACAATTTTGAATAATGAATCATGCTCTTCATAAGCTCCAAGATGGGCAGTTGAAAGTCATTCTCATTCCCGAGGATCGCTGCTCTTTGTATAGTTGAAAATCTTTATTTTTAATACCGATTAAAACGAAGTTATGTCAAAAGAAAACGGATCAGTGGCAACACAGGAAGCGATAATAGCACGTAAGATTATAACTATTAGAGATGAGCGGGTTATACTTGATGTTCATCTTGCTGAATTTTATGGGGTTGAAACAAGGGTTCTAAAACAGGCGGTACGCAGGAACAAGGATCGTTTTCCTGATGATTTTATGTATGAACTTACTGATGCTGAAATAGATGATGTAGTATCACAAAATGTGATACCTTCAAAACGGCATTTTGGTGGTGCTGTACCTTTTGCCTTTACTGAGAATGGCGTGGCAATGCTTTCGAGTGTTTTGAATAGTAAAAACGCAATAGAGATGAATATTGCCATCATGCGTACTTTTACCATGGTAAGGAAGGCACTGTTTTTTCATAAAGACATTATCGAGGAAATAAGTATTTTGAAAAAGGAACTATCTGAACATGATGATCAAATACTGATGATATTCGAATACTTGAAGCAGCTCGAAAAAACCAAACAGGAACAAGAAAGCTTTAAAAATCGTCCTAAAATCGGGTTTCAGCAGCATAAATAAAGATAGCGATTCTTACATTTACCTGAGCAAATCCAAATCGGCATGAACGGCTCCCACCATAAACACAAAGCTTAAAAATAACCTCTTTTTTAATCTTTGCGCTTTTCCGGTCAAACATTGTTGTCTAGTTTTCTAGCCCCAACCCTCCCCTCTTGCAATTTGGATTCTTTGTTACTTTTGCGCCTCATAGCTACCTAAACCGACAACTAAAGTGCTGGCAGGAAAGAAGATTTATTTTGCATCAGATTTTCATTTTGGAGTTCCCGACGCGGCTGAGAGCAAGCAACGCGAGCATCGGTTTGTACAATGGCTCGAGAGCATCCGCGCCGACGCACAAGAGATTTTTCTGATGGGCGACCTGTTCGATTTCTGGTTTGAATATCATCGTGTGGTGCCCAAAGGATATGTGCGGCTGCTGGGCAAGCTCGCCGAGCTTACAGATGCAGGCATTCCGATACATCTTTTCCGCGGCAACCACGATATGTGGGCGTTCGACTATCTGCAATCGGAAGTGGGCGTAACGTTGCACCGTGCGCCGGTGGTGCGTACTTTTGGCGGCAAACGCTTTTATCTGGCGCATGGCGATGGCCTGGGGCCTGGTGATCGGGGGTACAAGTTTATCAAATATGTTTTTAGCTCAGGAATATGTATTATAATCGATTGCTTCAATCAAAGCATAGTTGTTTTCAACCTCG
>CAZTCX010000317.1:0-2136 GCA_964612515.1 uncultured Lentimicrobiaceae bacterium
AGCTTAATAAGGCTTATATGGTGCAAGCAAGCGCGGAAAGAGCTCTTGCAACAGCATACACCGGAATCTCGATGCGTTTAAACTGATTGGGATCGATAAAAATCTCGAGGGTTTTGTCGCGCAGTTGCCAGGCAATATTCTCGAAACCGGAGTTGTCCATTTCGAGCAGGTAGCTGGTGTAGGGTTCCAGGTCCATCACACGGGTCAGCGAATCTTTGCTTCTGGTGAGGAAGCGTCCACCATTGATGCGTAGCTCCAGTCCGGTGATAAGCGGCTCGCCGGCGTCACGGGTATTGTTGAAGTTGATGTCGAGAAAAGGCACCAACGTGAGGGCGCCGCGCCCGGTAACAGACCTGTTGTCGGTGTGCACGTATCCATTGCCGCTGTCGAAAGCCAGGCTGCCTTGCAGGCCTTGCGAGGTTTGAATGCTATTGTTGCTGAAGCGGCTCGCAACGCTCGTTTGTACAAAGGGAAGGTCGTACCTGAACGTCACGTTTACACTGCGTGTCTTGCCACGAAAGCTTTCCTCATAGTTGACCGAGGCATAACCTGACCGTGAAATACGCTTTTCTATTTCTGCCCGGTATGATATGATTTCAGGTTGGTTGATATCAATTTGTGTTTGCCCGCGAATTGTAAAACCTCTGCGTAGCCGCACGCTTGCCGAAAGATTTGTGTTGATAAATGGGCGGATGTTGTTGGTCCAGTTGGCGTAGGAGGTCAGGTTGAGGCTTACAGGGCCGAAGTTGCTCGAAATTAAAAACTCGGCA
The DNA here is from genome assembly GCA_964612515.1 of uncultured Lentimicrobiaceae bacterium. Taxonomy (GTDB): domain Bacteria; phylum Bacteroidota; class Bacteroidia; order Bacteroidales; family 4484-276; genus SABY01. The sequence goes on from CAZTCX010000317.1 coordinate 771, forward strand.
GTATTGTAGATAAAATTTTCATAAACATTTTGCTTAAAGCCCAGGCGGGTATAGCCATTAAAAGACGCCAGCTTGACGGGGATGGAAACCGTGAGGGCTCGTTCTTCGAGATAGTTAAAACGGATTGCCTCCTGACCGGGTTCGTAGCGGGCATATTTCGCTTCAAAGGTGGCGCTCGACGAGAGCCGGTAGCTCACCAACGCCTGCGCCCGCACTTTGTCGGCATATTCGCCCGTGAGCAGCAGGTTGCTAAATGGTGAGAACGAGCCGCTGACAAAAGGAATGCCTTGGTTGTTTTTTAAAAAAGAATAATACTCCATGCCACCTCCCAGTGTTACAAACCGGTTGACGCCATAGCTGGCCTCGGCGCGCGTAAATGTCGATTGTAGCGTATCGTCAACCATCCCGCCACGGATCATGTATTCCAGCTCGCCCTTGGGCAAAAAGTTGTAGGGGATGCTGACAGGCTGTTTGCGGATGCGCTCTTCGCCATACGGCCCGTATAGCTTTACCACCACCTCTGAAGCACCATACACCAGCGGCACTTCAAAGCTGTAAAACCCCGAAGCATCAGCTTTCATGTAATTTACCAGTACATTGTTGATGTAAAGCTCCACCGTCCAGCCCGGTTCGGCATAGCCCGTCAGCGTGTATTCGCCAAACGAACGCCTGAAACTTGTTGGAGTATTTGTTACCAATACGCCATAAAACGGATCATATATCGAAGTAATGGAGCCAGGATTGATCTTTCCGGCCACCACCTGGCGGACATATTTGGATTTGTTATTGGCCCAGCGCCACGAAAATTGCTGGTTGCGCAGGTCAAAATCGTTGTCGGTACTGTAGTTGAGCACAGCATTGGTTTCACCGCCCAGCAATTCGGCGCCGATGGCCGTCGAGAAACGGGTGTTGGTTCTCTGTCCGCTGATTTGTGTAGAGTTTATGGCCCAGTCGATCATACCAAATTTCAGCCAGTGGTACTTCCGGCCGATGGTGGTATCCACCTGTACATCGCCCTTCAACATTTCTATGTTTTTGCGCATCTGTGCCAGGCGCATGTCGCGAATTGCCGGCAGCTCCATATCGGTTTTGATCTCCACAGTAAGCGCTCTGAAATTAAAAGTGCTGTAAAGACCGAATACCCGCCCGAAGATTCCGGTATAAAGATAAAGCCCGGAACTGGTTTTAAGGATGTCTTTCTCTTTTAGTCGGATGGTGTCACCCGATACGGCAATGTATCGCTGCTGATAATTGATCAGGTAGGGTTTGCTTTCCTGCAAAAGGTACCCTGTGATGGTATCGTAGCGTTCGGAAGTTTGCTGATTGATGCGCAACACGGTAAACAAATCCGTTATGGGAAGGTACA
>CAZTCX010000318.1:0-2116 GCA_964612515.1 uncultured Lentimicrobiaceae bacterium
GGTGTGGATGCCCGACAGGGACACTCGGGCACGCGTGACCTGAAAGGTTATGACATAGTGGTGTCATTCTCGCGAAGGCGGGAATCCAGTACACTGTCATTCCCGTTTCCACCACTGTCATTCCCGCAATTCCCCGACAGAAAACTTCGGAGACAAGTTTCCGGCGGGAATCCCGTACCCCCACCTGTCATTCCCGCAATCTCCTGGCGGGAATCCAGGAAGAAATTGTAGGGACTGTTCCCCGAACAGTCCGAAAAAAATGTTTCTGAATAATCCGAAAAACGGCGCGTTCGGGGACCGCGCCCTACAGACTCATCGCTCGTTGCTTTTTTCCCCATCGCCTCTGGCCCATCGCCCATAGCCTATTGCACTTAACTACTTAAATCGAGACCTTTGCACAACCACATAAAATCAACAATTTTGTCATTCCCGCCCAGCATTCGCCGGGTAAACATCCGGCGGGAATCCAGTATTATCAAAAACTTCCTGGATTCCGGGTCAACCGGCATGCGCCAGTCAAGGAGCCCGGAATGACAATTAGAGAGGTTGTGCAAAGCTCTCACGATATGCTCTTTATCAGGCGGCCCTTATCGCCGCCTCACGGAATAAAGACTTTATGTTTTATTTTGCAAAACAGCTGCAAGGGCGAGAAAAGGAACAGGGCATCAAAACCAAACGTTTCGTAAAATTATCAGCGAAGCTTCTGGTGATTGCCTGGACGTTGATGAAAAAGCAGGAGGTGTTCGACATCAAGCATCTGAAGCAGATATAAAGACAAAAACGGGAAAAGACTATTCTCTGAAGCGAACTCGGTTAACAGCGTTGAGGCAATCTGACCTCGGGAGGGACAATAAAGAGCCGCTCACTGACTTTAAAATCTGGATAAGGGATGATGGGCGTTGCCGCAAGCGGCAAATGCCGGATACTGATAACGATGAGATTTGAAGTCTGACAACCGTGAGCAGCAGAGAAGGAAAATCAGCGCGTCTGCCGGGTCAGGCGTTGGGCAGACGTGCATTTGAAAGAAAGCGTAAAATTTACATTACCGATTTTGTTGCTCTTTTAAAAAATTAAATTTTTCTCTTGACGGGAACATTATAGGATGTCCCTCTGTTCTCTGATGTAGTTGATTTTTTCCATTCGGGAAACGGAACGGTTACGTTCCAAGGAATCAGCTAATGATAAATCGGTAAAGACGAACGCGTTGTCCATTTAAAAGGGAATGAATTGGATTGGATTTCAGAGAATAACGTTAAGAAAAAAGCATTTCAAAAGCTTTGGAAAGTATAGCATGATATGAAAGAAATTGTTAGATTTGAAAACCTAAAAGAACAGATTGTTGAACTGCGCGGACAGAGCGTCCTTTTGGACAGCGATGTCGCTAATATCTATGGTGTTGAGACAAAGCGTGTTAATGAAGCCGTAAAGAATAACCCTGATAAATTTCCAAATGATTATCTGTTTGAAATCAGTGAGCGAGAGTTTGTTGATTTGCGGTCGAAATTTTCGACCACAAAATTTGCGAAGACAAGATCATTCCCGAAGGCTTTCACTGAAAAAGGTTTGTATATGATTGCAACGATATTAAAAAGCAAACAAGCTATAGATGCAACATTTGCAATCATCGAGACTTTTTCGAAAATTAGACATCTGTCGAGAAACATTAAAGAGCTGTCAACAGTTCATGACAAAAATACTCAGAATGCCCTCATGAAACAAGGCGGTGAATTAATCGAAGGAATCTTTGGTGACGATTTGCAAACAAGCGATACAGAAACATCTATTGAGCTAAACTTTGCTGTTTTGAAATTCAAACATACAATAAAGAAAAAGAAAAAATGAAATATCGGTGCGTCGGTATACCCCACGGCATTGTAAGGCTTTAGCATCAACCTTGAACCTTAAGCCATAAGCTACGAGCTGCTTTCGACAGAAGACCAGTTAATAATGGCATTGATTTTTTCCATACGGGAAATAGAGCGGTTGTGTTCCATGGAGTCAGCTAAAGATAAATCGGTAAAGGAGAAGTTGTTGTCCATTTGTTTGTAGCTCATATAGATTCTCCGAAGTCAGAATTTAGAGGAAATATGCCACAAAACAACAAGAATGTCAAGAA
>CAZTCX010000319.1:0-2107 GCA_964612515.1 uncultured Lentimicrobiaceae bacterium
TATTAACAGCTATCTAAAGGGGACGCCAGCCCATGGCACATTTGAAATTTGGCTTATGGGATTTATTTGTCATTTGAAAATTGGTATTTGGGAATTTCAAAAACCGGTTTCTATCCTTGCGATGGAGACCGGTTTTTTTTATTAACAGCTATCTAAAGGGGACGCCAGCCCATGGCACATTTGAAATTTGGCTTTTGGGATTTATTTGTCATTTGAAAATTGGTATTTGGAATTTCAAAAACCGGTTTCTGTCTTTGCGACGGAAGCCGGTTTTTTTATGAGAATTTCTCAAAGTCATCCCATTCGTCAAACAGCTTGCGGTTGGCCATATTGATGGTGATGAGGATAGTGATCATGCTGGCAACGAAGATGGCGAGCATGAGCAAAATCTGATATTTGATAGCTGTGTCGGGGCTGGAGCCGCCAATTATCTGGCCGGTGAGGGTTCCAGGCAGTGCAATAAGTCCCATCACGGCCATGGTGGCTATCTGCGGGTTGAAAGATATCTTGAGCGCCTGCCGCATAAAAGGCTGCAGCGCCTCGCGGCGGGTGGCTCCATTGGCGATGCAATATTTGTAATCCGACTTATTTCGCGAAAGCGTTTTATAAAAAACATCGAGCGCGATGATGTTGTGCTTCATCGAGTTGCCCATGATCATCCCGCTGATGGTAACAAAATAACGTGCGTCAAAAACATTGTCGAGATGCAAAACGATGCCCAGAAAAAAGGCATCCACGATGACGATGGATAGGAGTGAACCGACCGTTACCGGAATCAGGAATTTGCGCCAGTGGAGGTCGCTGCGCCGCAGTGTGGTTCCTGTCCCAACGCCAATCATGATGAGCAGCCAAAGTAGATTTATCCAGGCATTGTTCAGATCGAAGAGCACCGTGAGGTAAAGTCCCATCAGGATGAGCTGCACCGTCATGCGCGCTGCCGCTACAATGGTATCGCGCACCAGGCCGGTATGATAATACCAAAATGCCCACAGTGGGATACCCAGCATCAGGTAGCCCAGAAAAAGATAGCCCCAGCTTACGTCTATTGTTTCCATGGTGAAGATTCGTGTAGGTTGATGACTTTGCTGCAGCGCGCTATCCATTCGGGATCATGGGAGGCGGAGATGATGGTAAGCTCTTTTTGTTCAAAGAGATAATCCATCACCAGCTTTTTGGAAGCTTCGTCGAGGGCCGAAACGGGTTCGTCTAACAACAGGATTTGGCGTTGCAACAAAAGGCAGCTCACCAGTGCAATGCGTTGCTTTTCGCCGCCGGAAACCTCCTGCATGGTGCTGTCGATAAGCCCGGGTTTTAACCCCAGAAAGTTGAATAGCTCCAGGATTTTATTGCGGTCAGGACGTATTGGTTTGTTGACGCTGAAACTAAAGAGAAGCATTATAAAATCTTCAACATCATAATCCGAAAAGTTAATTTGCTGTGGCAGCCAGGCGATTTGGCGGCGCAATGCCTGAATGATCTCCCGATTGCTCTCCTCATTGTTTACAAGTATGCGACCTGACGTGGGCCTGACGAAGCCGGTGACCACATTCAGCAAACTGGTTTTGCCCGAACCCGATTCCCCTTTTAGCGCAAGCTTGTCGCCGGCAGCTACATCAAACGAAAGCCCGTCGAGGAGCGGTTTGCCATTGTACCCAATACTTATGTTTTCGAATCTGATGAGCACTCTGTTTTTTTTGGCAAAGGTATTTTTCTTTGGTAATTGTTTAGGGTCTGTTATAAAACCACGGATTCTAATATCTCGGTGCTCTGCACCTTGACGGGCTTCCGGTGTCAATGTGATAACTAAAAAGATTGCGCGGCTCTGCCGCTAAAGGATGCAGTGCATCGAAAATATTTGCCAAAGCCAATATTTGGTAACTCCTCTGTCAGCCGACTGAAAAGTGAGCTCGCTTTCCTGATTTAGTGGGAAAGCCCAAACGAAGCGAAAGCACTCCCGTCTCCAATTTTGATAGTTGGACACACATCTTTCATTAACCCTGCCCTTCAGGGCGGGGTTCAGGTGAACTACTCCATTATCCGCGGGCTTTAGCCCGCAGTCTTTTCAAATCCGTATTTTTTATAAAATCATTACCTTTTTAATATTTGG
>CAZTCX010000320.1:0-2099 GCA_964612515.1 uncultured Lentimicrobiaceae bacterium
CGCAGTCGGCTTTGACGGACTTTTTATCGAAACCCACCCCAATCCTGCAAAAGCCCTCTCCGATGGCGCCAACATGCTGCACCTTGACCTGCTCGAAGAACTTCTGCAAAAACTCGTGCGTCTTAGCCTTGCGGTTAGATAACAGTTGTTTACAAAAGATAACACCCTTCCCAAAAACCGGCGTGCAACTGCCTGCCGTCGGTTATTTGACTACTTTTGTTTGTCGAAAAACAGTACAATTATTCATGTTTTAAAATGTCGATATGATGAAAGATACGCCCATAAATTATGAGCTTGTAAACGAAACCATCCGCAAGAGCGGACTGCCCAAAGTTGGTAACGCCTCCATCCGCGAGATTAAAAAACTTATTGATCAGCTTGAGAAAGCTACCGGCGAGCGCTACGTTCGCATGGAAATGGGGATACCCGGACTTCCGCCCACACAGATTGGCGTAGAGGCACAAAAAGCAGCCCTCGACAAGGGCGTTGCTGCCATCTATCCCGACATCTTTGGCATTGCTCCGCTAAAAGGAGAGATTTCAAAATTTGTCAAAAACTTTATGAACATCGACGTGAGCCCCGAAGGCTGCCTGCCAACTGTAGGATCGATGCAGGGAAGCTTTGCCTGCTTTATGACCCTCAACCGCATGCACGCCGACCGTGAAGGAACACTGTTTCTCGACCCCGGATTTCCGGTGCACAAACAGCAACTCCGCGTGATGGGTCAGGGATGGGAGTCGTTTGACGTTTATAATTACCGTGGCGACAAGCTTCACGACAAACTCGAATCGTATCTTAAAACAGGCAAAATTTGCACGATTTTATATTCCAACCCCAACAACCCATCCTGGATTTGCTTTACTGAAAAAGAGCTGCAAACTATCGGCGAACTGGCCAACAAATACAATGTGATTGTAATAGAAGACCTGGCCTATTTTGCAATGGATTTCCGTAAGGATTATTCCAAACCGGGAGTTCCGCCCTATCAGCCTACCGTTGCAAGATACACTGACAGCTACGTACTGCTGATTTCCAGCTCAAAAGCATTCAGCTACGCCGGCGAAAGAATTGGAATGATGGTGCTTTCCGATAAGCTTTTCAACACCACTGCGCCTGACCTGCATCGCTATTACAAATCGAGCAATGTTGGCTACGCCATCGTCTTCGAAACGCTCTACTCTTTGAGTTCCGGCACCAACCACTCGTCGCAATATGCGCTAACAGCAATCCTGAAAGCCGCCAACAATGGCGAATTGGATTTTGTAGAAATCGTTAAGGAATATGGCGAGAAGGCGAAGATTATGAAGAAGTTATTCACTAACAATGGCTTTTTCATTGTTTACGACAAAGACGAGGAAAATGATATCGCCGACGGTTTTTACTTCACCTTTGCTTATCCGGGCATGAGCGGAGCTGAATTATTGGAAGAGATGCTCTATTACGGGATTTCTGCTATCACCCTCGACATCACCGGAAGCGAGCGCCACGAAGGCATCCGCGCGTGCGTTTCATTGGTCAATCGCAATCAGTTTGATGATTTGGAATACAGGCTAAAGAAGTTTCATGAAGATCACAAATCATAATTAGATTAAAATCTAAAACAAAAAAAAAGCGGGAGTCAGAAAAGACGTCCCGTTTTTTTTGTGTTCCGATTAGCCGGCCATTGCCTGAAAATAGCCAGTATCAAAAATTAGCTCGACGAGATAGATGATGAGGCTAAGGATGAGCGCGAAAACAAAAGCCCATCCAAATCCGTCCACCTTTAGGCCACGAAGCAACTTACCAAGCAGCCAAAGTACTACAGCATCTACCACCACGATAAGCAACCCAAATCCCAGTGCAGTAATTAATAAATCGCAACATGCAAAAACAGGCGAGATAAGCATGTTGATAATGGTGATGGGAATGGCTGCTACAATGGCGCAGTAGAATTTGGTGGTTTTGATTCCCGGCAAAAGCAACAGCAGCGCCGAGATGATCAATACCGAAAGCAAAAATTGAAGGATCATTTCCATAGCTTAAAATTTGTGATAAAAGTACACAAATTTCGGTACCAGCCTTCCAAATTGCAATAAAACGTTGGGTCTCTCCGCCTCCGC
>CAZTCX010000321.1:0-2067 GCA_964612515.1 uncultured Lentimicrobiaceae bacterium
TATAATACTCCCCGTTATTTAGACCACTGGTTAAGGTGAGAATTTATTAATTTTACCAGTGTGAATTATGAAAGAGACAAGAAAAAGGTATTCAGCGGCCTTTAAGGCCAAAGTAGCCATTGAGGCGCTCCAGGAGCACAAAACGATGGCGGAATTAACCCACCAGTACGGAATTCACGGAAATATGATAAACCGGTGGAAGAAGGAGTTTGTCACCCGATCATCAGAAATTTTTGAAACCAAAGCGGTTCCCGATGACTTTGAAACAGAACGTGAAATGCTTTACGCCAAGATTGGTGAGTTGGAAATGGAAAAGGATTGGTTAAAAAAAAGCTTAAAGAAGGTCGGGGCATGAAGGAGTTAATGGGTTGCATATCAGCAAACGAAAAGTTGAGCCTCCGGCGTCAATGCGAATTGATAGGAGTTAACCGCAGTAGCGTTTATTATCAACCGCGGGGTGAGAGCGAGGAAAATCTGGAACTCATGCGAATGATGGATCAGGAAAATCTTAAACATCCTACACATGGAGTTTTGCAAATGCAGGATTTTTTGGATCAGGAAGGCTTCTGGGTTAATCATAAGCGTATCCGCCGATTGATGCGTTTAATGGACATCAGGGTTACCTATCCTCGGCGGAATCTGAGCAAACTTGGGCATGCCAAATACATCCATCCTTATCTTTTGAAAGAGCTTAAAATTACCCATCCTAATCAGGTTTGGGCTATTGATATTACCTATATTCCCATGGCCAAAGGCTTTATGTATTTAACTGCAATCATCGACCTGTACAGTCGCTTTGTAGTGGGCTGGGATGTTTTTAATAGCTTGGATGCGGAAAACTCGCTGATGGTACTTGAGCATGCACAAGCACAATATGGAAAACCTGAGATCATCAACTCGGATCAAGGCAGCCAGTTCACCTGTGCCTTGTGGGTAGAGCATCTGGAAAAGAACGGTATAAAAATTAGTATGGACGGAAAAGGGCGGGCAATCGACAACATTTTTATCGAGCGGCTTTGGCGTACGGTAAAACAGGATCATGTTTACCTAAATCCGGCTTCTGATGGGTTGGAGCTTTATCAGGGACTAAATGAATTTTTCACCTACTACAATACCCGTAAAACTCATCAGGGCATTGGCAGGCAGATACCAATTATGAAATATCAGCAGGTAGCTTAAAAGGAGCAAGAGCAAACATTAACATTGTCACAGTATGCCTAAGACCGCAAAAACCAGAATAACTTTTTTTGACCAAAACCCTTTGGGGGGTCCAAAAAGTTATTTCTGGTTTTTGCTAAATGAAAGCTCTGGACAGAAAAAAATGCAACATCAAAAACGAAATCAAAATCACCTTAAAAAGTTTTTTTCTGGTCTAAAGAATGGGTAGTACAATATACACTAAATATTTCTCGCGAATAACTTCAATTACAAAGTCAGCAATGTAAGGATAGACCTTGCAACATGAAAGAAGTGCAATCTGCGCTTGTTGGTGATATCCCGTTCTGGTAAATAAATCGATTTGCGCCGGGGTTAAGGCTTCATAGCGTTTGAGATATTCCTGTAAAATGCGCTTGTTTGTCCGTGATTTGCGGCTGCTAAAATCTTCGATGAGGCTATCAATACCGATCGATGGAGGGCTTTGCCGGAACAGTTCGACCGCCTGCCTGAAGTCATCCAGCCTTAAGGTAGTTGCGGTAAACGAAAAACTATATTCTTGTAATTCGCTCATCTTAATCGCTCAATGGGTGTGTCAAAAATATCACTCAACTTCTTTAGGTTTTCCTCATTGGGCTTCCCCTTGTTGTTTGCCCATTTGCTCAGCGTTACCTCAGAGACACCCAGCTTTTCAGCAAGCCATTTTTGCCGGTAGCCTTTGGCTTTAATTAAATCTTTCAGAATGCTCACTTTAAGAATTATTAAATTTGAGCTTCCAAAGATAGATAAATAGGGATTGCATGCGGAAGAATAGTTGCAATAGACTGGAAATTGTCTATAATTTAAAGACCTGCTCAGATTAATTCTATCTTTGTTTTTCCATCTGCTCAAATAGATCAGATACCAGACAAG
>CAZTCX010000322.1:0-2066 GCA_964612515.1 uncultured Lentimicrobiaceae bacterium
ATTGACGAAGGACGATTGACGAAGGACGATTGACGAAGGACGATTGACGAAGGACAATTTACGATTTACGATTGACGAAGGACGAAGGACAATTTACGATTTACGATTGACAATTTACGATTGACAATTAACAATTAACGATTAACAATTAACGATTAACAAATAAGCAACGCGAAGAAGTAAACAGATTGCTTCGCTGCGCTCGCAATGAACGATTAACACATTTAGAATCAATAATATTAAAAAAATAACCATTAAACGAAAAATGAAAGAAGCAATAGTAATTCTTGCCGGCGGCGGTCCGGCACCTGGTATCAACACCGTCATCAGCACCATTTCTAAGGTTTTTCTGCAAAGCGGCTACCGCGTTATCGGGTTACACGAAGGCTTCAAAAGCCTCTTTGCTGAAAATCCCATAATGGAAGATATCACCTTTGATAAAGCCGACCAAATTCATAAGATGGGCGGCTCAGCATTGCACATGAGCCGTTACAAACCTAAAGACAGCGACTTTAAAACAGATTTCTTCACCAAAAACAACATTAAACTCCTGGTAACCATCGGTGGCGACGACACAGCATCTACGGCCAATCGCATCTCAAAATTTCTGGCAGATAACGACATCAGCATCCAGAACATTCACGTTCCCAAAACCATCGACAACGACCTGCCGCTGCCCGAAGGTATGCCAACTTTCGGCTATGAATCGGCCAAACAGGAGGGCGTGCGCATCGCACAAACCGTGTACGAAGACGCCCGAACCAGCGGCAACTGGTTCATCGTAGTGGCCATGGGGCGCGAAGCAGGACATCTGGCTTTTGGCATCGGCGCCGCGTGTCATTATCCCATGATCATCATCCCTGAGATGTTCAACAAAACCGATATCACCATCCGCAAAATCATCCGACTGATCATCTCATCGATGGTCAAGCGCAAAATCCTGGGAATCTCCTACGGCGCGGTGATGATCAGCGAAGGCGTTTTTCATTTTATGTCCGACGAAGAAATCGAAAGTACCGGAATCAACTTCACCTACGACGAGCATGGCCATCCTGAGTTGGGCAACGTAAGCAAAGCTCACATCTTCAACGTCCTGGCACAGCGCGAGCTAAAACGCCTTGGTGTTAACATAAAAAGCCGCCCCGTGGAAGTGGGCTACGAGCTGCGTTGCGTGCCACCGGGAGGTTACGACCTGGTATTATGCGCATTGTTGGGAATGGGCGTCAAAAAACTCTTCGACCAGGGAGCTACCGGCTGCATGGTGACCGTAGATTCCAAAGGCGACATCGCACCGCTTTATCTGAAAGACGTAACGGATGAACATGGCAAAGTGCGCCCACGTCTTGTCAACATCAATTCGCAAAAAGCGCAGATCGTCTATAGCTTCAACCAACAGTACCTCACCGAAGAAGACTATCCCCTGGCCGCAAAGGTCCTTGAAAACCCGGAGGATTTCGATTTTTATAAAATCCTGAACTGGGAGAAGATCAAGCTTATCTAAAAAGAAATACAAGCGACAATTTCCGAATAAATCTCAAAACCCAAATATCTAATTTACGAACGGGCTTGATTTATTGGATTTATTGTGATTTGAAATTTATTTGACTTTTGTATTAGTGGAATTTGTCATTTAATACTTTGGGCGGCTGACGGGCTTTCCGCTATAGCTGGCTTGCAGCGGCTGTGTTTTTGTAGGCGGTGCATGGGCTTCCTTCGTCAGCCGCTGCCCGCCAACAAAAACATCAGCCGCCGCTACGCCATCTGCCGCTACAATCCCTGCCGCTGCCAGGCCACCAGGCACGCTCATTGCATCGCGGCTGGCCGCATAGCATTTTCGCTACAAGCAATGGAGCTTCAGTTTAAAAATATGGATTTGGAAAAATTGCGGGCTAAAGCCCGCCGTATTCTGACAGCGATATTTGACCCCCGCGCTAAAGCGCAGAGTTAGTGAAGTGCATCGCTAAATGTAAGCTGTCTTTTGTTTTTGATTGATGGAAATTAATTATTGCTGCTTTAACAGATTAAGTTCAAATGGAAAAATCAATCCACTTTAACCCCAACCCTAA
>CAZTCX010000323.1:0-2030 GCA_964612515.1 uncultured Lentimicrobiaceae bacterium
AATCAACGATTAACAACGAACAATCAACGATTAACGATGAACAAAGAACGATTAACGATTAACAATTTTTGAATCTTACCCTGGTTTGACTTCGTAACCTATCTGACTTTCGTGCGTCAAAAGGCAGACATGGGATGCTGCAGGTCACAATCCCAAAAAAAATCTACTTTTGAAAAAAAATAAACGATTATGCAAACAACAAAACGTCTCTATCGAAGCCGCACTGACTCTGTTATTGCCGGAGTTTCCGGTGGATTGGCAAAGTATCTTTCCATCGACCCCATCATTGTCCGCATATTATTTTTAGTACTTGCCATTTTTGGTGGCGGTGGCGTATTAATCTATATTATTGCCTGGATTGCTGTACCGTTAGAACCCTGGGAACCTTACTTCAAGAGCAGCTCCTTCAGTCGCACTGCTCCTCCTGACCCCGCTGCCGACGACTCGACCGGCTCTCCGTTCTCCAGTACGGATAAAATAAATAGTGAGTTCGACAACACCATTTTAAACCCTGAAGAAGAAATGAGAAGAAAACGTACCGAACGCAACAATCGCAACGAGGGCAGCCTTATCGGTGGCATCATCCTCATCACACTGGGCGCCCTTTTTCTGGCAGGCCAGTTCATTCCGCGCATCAACTTTGGCGATCTTTGGCCTGTACTGCTTATCGTGATTGGGATCCTCATCATTTTTGGCCGTACACGCAGTGGCAACCGTTAAACCTATTATCCAACTTTTAATAAGATAATTATGAAATCAAAAAATGTTTTTTGGGGCATCATACTCATCAGTATCGGGCTGCTGTTTGTGTTGCGCAATTTTGGTTATATCGATTTTGGATGGTATTCACTGCGCCGGATATGGCCTGTAATACTGGTGATTCTCGGCATCTCGATGCTTCCCATCAATGGCGCCGTGCGTTTGGTGTTGGCATTTATCACCGTAGCCTTCTCCATTTGGTTTTTATCCGGAAATGATATGCATCAAAACAGTGGTGACAGTTGGCGTGATTTGTTTCGCAACCAACACCAGCATGGCTATTATTACGATCGCGATGACCAGGATGAAACCATGGAGGACGTCGATCAGTATCTCACCGAAGGCTATCATCCGGAGATAAAAAACGCCGTGCTCGATCTGGATGCTGTGGCCGGCGAATTTAAGATTGATGGCGTCACTGATGACCTGTTGAATTTTCAGCGCGAAGGCAATTTCGGAAATTATAATCTGAATTCCAATAGCGCCGGGAGTGCGGTGGTGCTGAAGCTTACCATGCAGCAGCGAATCCGAAACATGAGTAATTTCAAGAACAAGGCTAATATCAGTCTGAATGCCGATCCGTTATGGGATTTTAAAGTGGATGCCGGGGCTGCCAAAATCGATTTCGACCTCACGCCGTTCAAGGTGGATAATTTTGATATTGATGGCGGAGCTTCCGAAATAAAAATCAAATTGGGCAACCGTGAGCCGCTGAGCAAAGTTTCCATCAATGCCGGCGCCGTGAGTGTTACTATCCAGGTACCGCTGTCGTCGGGCTGCCGCGTAAAAACAAACACCATCCTTTCCAACAAAGACCTCGAAGGTTTTAATAAAGATGAAAAAGGTCTTTATGTTACCGAAAACCTCGACACCGCTGCAGAACGTATCGAAATCTCCATCGACGCCGCCGTTTCTGATCTGAAAATTATCCGGTACTAATGCCGCAACGTCCCAACCTTTTTCCTTTCTGTTTTAATCATATTTGTAATTATTTAGGTGCTGATGATATTTATATGTATGCAGGGTAGCCATTTTGTTTTTTACCTCACCCCCAATCCCTCTCCAATTAAAGAGGGGAGCTCCCCCGTTGGGCTGTGTAGAAGTTTGTCGAACGAAGCGCTTCGCCCGATTTTTCATTTTGTTCCAAAAAGAGAGATACTTACGCTCACACGATTCCATGCAAACATGAGTTGACTGGTGTATGATTAGTAACCCTGGCCTTTAGGCCGGGGGTTAACAGGATACATAGTTTTATGGGGCTTTAGCCCCAA
>CAZTCX010000324.1:0-2004 GCA_964612515.1 uncultured Lentimicrobiaceae bacterium
GCCTTAAAAACACTGGCCGTAAGCCTGATGCACATCGGCAACAACATCCGGCTGCTGGCTTCCGGGCCGCGCTGCGGCATCAGTGAACTGATCCTTCCGGCCAACGAGCCCGGCTCCTCCATCATGCCCGGCAAAGTAAATCCTACCCAAAACGAAGCGCTCACTATGGTTTGTGCACAGGTGATCGGCAACGACATGACCATTGCTGTGGCCGGCACCCACGGACAGTTTCAGCTCAACGTGTTTAAACCCGTGATGGTTGCCAACCTGCTGCAGTCGGCACGCCTGCTGGGCGACGCGTGCGTATCGTTTACCGACAACTGCGCCGTGGGCATAGAGCCTCACCCTGTCAACATCCGCAAAAACCTGGAAAACTCACTCATGCTCGTCACGGCGCTCAACACGCATATCGGCTACGAAAACGCTGCTAAAATTGCCAAGAAAGCCCACAGCGAAAACAAGACCCTGCGCGAAGCTGCACTCGAATCAGGATTGGTGACTGCGGAAGAGTTTGATGAGTGGGTCGATCCACGAAAAATGCTCGGGAATAAATAAGGAAGAGCAGCAGGACTTTTGGCTTTGTCAATGGTATTGTTTTGGTTTTCTAATGAAGAAAAATGGAGAAAGCCGGATAAAATGAAATTATAAATTTACTGCCCTGATAGATGCGTTTTTTTTAAAATGCAATATCAGAAGTAATTTGGTTGCTTAAATATTTAAAGCAAGTAGCATGAGCGTACAGGCACAAAAAGCGATTATTATTGAGCAGTTTAAGCAGGTGAAATGATGTAAACCTTATTAATGCCATAAAAAACATGCTCGATTATGCTTTAAATAAAGAAAAGGAAAGCATGGATATTCCGGAAGCCCATCAAAAACTGGTAATGGAGCGCTTTGACAGGGTAAAGAAAAACCCTGAACGGCTTTTGGATTGGGACGAAGCTAAAAAGACGCTTAAAGCCTGATGAAAAGGTACAAAATAAAAATTGAACCGGAAGCCCTTACCGATATCCAGGAAATTACCAACTGATGCACCGAACAACAATCCGGACTTGGTGGAAGGTTTCAGAGGACAACAATTAAGCAAATCAAAACACTGAGCAAAGACCCTCAGATTTATGCTGTCCGGTACAAAGAAATAGGCTGTATCTTGGTTAAGAAATTTCCGTATATGGCTCATTTCTACATTAACGATGAAAACAATACGGTGGAAGTATTGGCCGTAATCAGCACCGACCGCAACCCCAAAATCTGGCAGGAAAAAACCAGCAAGCATAGTAGATGTGCAATTAAATCTTTTTAGGGTAAGGGCAAGTTGCAGGGCGCGAGGCGCGTCGTGACTGCCTACTGAGGCCGGCTGTGGACTGTCGCCTGCCGCCTGCCTGCTACCCCGGAATTACGTTTCGGTAATGCTCGAATCGTTCCATGATGTCGTTGACGTAGTTGAAGGATTCTTCGCCACGGCAATAGCCGTAAAACACTACCTCGTCGTTGTAATACTTTGGGTTAGATTTGTTGAGTAGGAAGAAGTCCACGTTGTCGTCCCACAGGTTGGGGTCGCGGCCATACTTTTCGGCCAGGCGTCGGGCGTCGAAAACGTGGGCAATACCGGCATTGTAGGAAGCCAGCACGAACTTGATGCGCTCGTCGGGGTCGTGTACAATGTCTTTGAAGCGGTCGTCGAGCATTTTGAGGTATTTGATGCCGGCGATGATATTTTCGACGGGCGAGGAGAGGCTATCGACGCCGTAAATTTTGGCGGTGCCGGGCATGAGCTGCATCAATCCCTGCGCGCCCATCCACGAGATAGCATCCGATTGGAACCGTGATTCCTGATACATGAGCGAGGCCACCAGTCGCCAGTCCCAGCCAAGCTCCTCGGTTTTCTGTTTCAGGATGTCGTCCCAGGCAGAGATGCGTCCGCTGCGTACTGAGTGGTATTTGTGGGCGTATTGCATCGAGCGCGGATTAACAAAATACTTGTTATAGATGTGCTGTGCCACG
>CAZTCX010000325.1:0-1964 GCA_964612515.1 uncultured Lentimicrobiaceae bacterium
GATGATGAACCTGAATACCATCGATGGTTTTACCAACTTTTCCGGAATTATGATCAATAAAGCCAACTACTTTGTATCGGGTGGCGAGATTGCTTTGAAGCGCATTTTTAGTAATCAGACCCAATTCTCCAGCACCATAAATCAATACATTAACAGAGCTACTATTTCCGTAGCTATGGGTATTGTGATACACTAACTTGATGAAAATCCTTACAAATATTAATGCAAACAGGCTATTGAAATAAAAGATTAATAAAACAGAAGGATGAAGAGCAATGCGAATGCCCATGATGAGTGGCCAGGAAATACTACTAAACACCATAAGAATGAGTAGTGCCAATGTCATTGCCTGAAATACTTTGATAGTATCAGAAATGCTGGTGTGCCTTACGATGCTTTTGTAAGACTGGAAAAGGAAAAAGCATAGTGTGGAAACGGCAACAACCAAAACAGAATTCAAGAGCATCTGCTGAAAGTTGATAAGATCGACCTCGAAATTCGCCCGCAAAATACGTGCAGTTACGTAACTAATCCAGACAATCACAATGTCAACGCCAAGTACCAGCCAACGCGATGCTATCTGCCTGCTAAGTTGCTGCAAAAATGATATCGTATGCTTTTTCATTTCAATTCTTACCTGAAAAATTTAGTTTACAAAGGTATCAGAAAATTCTCATCCCGATTTGTTCTTTTTTACACTTTTGTTTCTTAAGTCTAAAATTTTGCATTTGTTCAATTATAAGAACAATAAATGATAGCTGAAATGAGGGAATAAATTACTTTCGCTGCAAAAATTTCTTCATATGATTAATTCTCAGGTGGTAAAAAGCTTTTTGAAAAACAACTCCTTTGTCCTGGATATCCTGCTGTTCGTTGTGATAACTTATTTGTTTCACAAGCTTTGGTGGTTTTTTGCAGCCGACATCAAATCGATAACAGCAGTATCACAGCTTGCTGACTGGCTCGCAGTGCAGGTATTTAACGAAAGTTACTTTATTATCCATCACACCTTCGATACAGGCGCGTGGTACGAACCCATCAACACAATCCGATTCAGTAATTCGGGATACATCACTGTAAATGAAAGTTGCTCGGGGTTAAAACAGTTTTATCAGATCATCGTGTTATTTCTTTTATTTCCCGGCCCGTGGAAGCACAAATTGTGGTACATTCCTTTAAGCATCCTGATCATGCACATAACCAATGTGATGCGGATCGTAATTTTGGGGATGGTAACGCTGTGGGCGCCGGAATACTGGCAATTTTCGCACGATTGGATATTACGCCCCTTTTTCTATGTGGTGCTATTCCTGCTCTGGGTATGGTGGGTCGAAAGATACGGAGGATTTGGCTATTGGCTAAGCAAACGGGTGATAAAATAATTAGTTTTTGTCCACACCTGCGTGATAATCAATTACCCGAAACTCTTCCATGTTCTGCTGAACATATTGAGCAGCTTCTCCAATCGAAATGAAAGGAACCTGGCTTAGCATCCGGTCAAACTTTCTCAATGCGTGCGTCACGCCCACATGATTAAGCATATTACGTCCTAATGATAAACGGGAGGAGTATGGGATGTTCGCATCAAAATCGCGTGGGTGAAAATAAAACATGTTGTAATGATGCGCCTTGAGATAGCGGAGAATGAATGACAGGGGAAGCACGCGAAAGTATCCGCTGCCTGTAACAACAAGTTTTATCATGGACACATTCAACCTGGTCAGTGGAAACTCAATCAATTGATGATCGTCATGCCTAATTACAAATGGAGCATCCTGAATAGGATGATTTAGAAAAGTATGAAAGCTTTTTGTTGAGCTGCTCACCTCAATGCCGTGCCCGAGAAGCGTCTCCACAGCCCACGGCGTTTCCTGATCCAGCGAAAAATATGGTGCACGGTAATATTGCACTTTCTCTCCCAAAATATTTTCGATAACATCCAGACCTTTGGTTAAGTCATTTTC
>CAZTCX010000326.1:0-1938 GCA_964612515.1 uncultured Lentimicrobiaceae bacterium
AGTATAGGGTACTACGCTGGCCATGTATTGGCGCACCAACTCCGGATGATTTTGCACCGCCTCGCTGAAGCTGCAAAAAATAATGCCCAGCTTTGAAAGTGTTTTTGTAAATGTTGTCTTCACCGAAACGCTGTCGATCACCGCATCCACAGCCACACCCGAAAGGCGTTTCTGCTCTTCGAGTGAGATGCCGAGTTTTTTAAAAGTATCGAGCAGCTCCGGGTCAACTTCATCCAGGCTGGCAAGCTCTTTCTTTTTGGGCGCAGCATAATAAATGATGTCCTGATAGTTGATGGGCGGATGATGGACATGCGCCCACTTCGGCTCCTCAATGGTGAGCCAGTGGCGAAATGCCTTCAGCCTGAACTCGAGTAGCCATTCCGGCTCAAGTTTTTTGGCAGAGATAAAACGGACGGTATCTTCGTCGAGCCCACGCGGAGCCATCTCCATTTCGATATCGGTAAAAAAACCGTATTTGTATTCACTTTTCGTGAAATCGTTGATCAGTTTTGTTTCGTCATTCTCCATAGTGGGATGATCAGTTTTATTGTGAAACCCTTGATTGGTAAGGAATGCAAAAGTATAGATTTTTAAGCACTCAAATACCTATTTAGCCAGGCTGTAATAAAATGCAATACTTCAAAATTAGCTATCGGTGCGCCTTTCAAGCTAAAACGATAAGCGTGCTAACTATTGGAGTTAAACAGCCGTTCCTTAAAATGGTTCAGGCAGGAAAAGCAACGAGGAGAGGTGAGTGGTGAGAAAGAAGTAGGTAGTAATTAGTAAGTAATAAGTGGTGGAAACTGGAAGGCAGCAGATGACAGGTGGTGGTTCTTGATTTCAACATTCGATTTTCAGCGGTTCAATATTCTTATAATTCTGCGTGTTCAGCTTAGGCTTGGCCTAAGCTGTATCTATTTTTGCAGGCTTTGCCTGCTTTTTTTGTTTCAATTGTCAATAGATTAAAACAGGCCAAGCCTGTACAAATAGAAAAGACGAGGGCTTCGACAAGCTGGCTTCGACAAGCTGACTTCGACAAGCTGGCTTCGACAAGCTCAGCCACCACAGCCACCGCAGCCCCGTCCTAACCCGGATAGTAAATAGCAGCAGACCTGCGCCAGGCTCTCTGCGCCTTGTGCTCTGCGCCCTGCTATCTTCAACTTCTTCCCGCTTTCCAATGTTAAATAGTAGTTTTGCCAATTCATAAAAATAAAAGCAAACCATGTTTAGAGATAGCAACGAGAAGAAAACGGACATCGCCACTCTGGGCGAATTTGGATTGATAGACCGCCTCACGGAAGGAATCGTGCACCGGCAACCTACCACCATCAAAGGAGTAGGCGACGACGCTGCTGTGATTGATACCGGCGAAAAATACCTGCTGGTGACCAAAGACCTGTTGCTGGAAGGAATTCATTTTGACCTGACCTATTACCCTCTAAGTCATCTGGGTTACAAAGCCATCAGCGTTAATATTTCGGATATCTGTGCGATGAACGGCACGCCGCATCAAGTAGTGGTAGGAATTGGCTTGTCGAGCCGCTTTCCACTCGAAGCTGTCGAAGAACTCTACAAAGGCATCTACGCTGCCTGCGAAAAATTTGGTGTAGATTTGGTTGGCGGCGACACTACCAGTAGTGTGCAAGGGCTGGTACTTTCGGTGACGGCACTGGGAATGGTTGACAAAGACAAGGTAGTTTATCGAAGCGGCGCCCACGAGGGCGATCTACTTTGCGTTTCTGGCGATCTGGGCGGAGCATATGCCGGCCTGCTGGTCCTCGAACGCGAAAAAGCTGTCTTTAAAGCCAATCCCGAAATGCAACCCGACCTCGAAGGCCACGACTATATTCTCGAACGGCAACTAAAACCTGAGGCACGCATGGATATCGTTCGCATGCTGGCCGACCTCGGCGTAAAACCTACCTCGATGATTGATAT
>CAZTCX010000327.1:0-1857 GCA_964612515.1 uncultured Lentimicrobiaceae bacterium
GATTCGGTGAAAGATTTTCTGGAACTTACCAAAATAAAAATGGCTGCCGGTGGCTCGGGGCTCTTTATGATTGGTGGAGGCGTACCCAAAAACTTTGCTCAAGACACAGTAGTCTGTGCCGAAATTTTGGGGAAAGAAGTTCCCATGCACAAATATGCCGTTCAGATTACCGTAGCCGATCCACGCGATGGCGCCTGCTCCAGCTCCACACTCAAAGAAGCCGCCTCATGGGGCAAAGTGGATACTGTTTATGAACAAATGGTGTATGCCGAGGCTACCTCCGTGTTGCCGCTTATCATTAGTTACGCCTACCACAAAGGCGATTGGAAAAAACGCAAACAAAGAGAGTGGACCAAACTATTTGATAAATAGAACATTCTTTTTTAATAATAAAAAAACGGGCTGTCTGTAACATCAGGCAGCCCGTTTATTTTTTATGAAAATGAGTCTATTGCAGAACCATCTTGCGCATTTGGCGTCCTTGCGGTGAAGTGAGGATCAGATAATAAATCCCGGATTGGATTTCTGATGGCTGCCATTGCACGCGGTGACTTCCGGGCGCGTAACTTCCGTTGGCCGGATTGGCTACCCGTTGTCCGGTAGAATTATAAATTTCGATGCTAATATCCGTCTGATTCAGCAGCTCAAAAGCGATGTCGGTGCTTGTTGCAAAAGGATTCGGAACATTCTGTCGCAGCAGGATGTCCTGAGCCACCAGCGGATCGGCGATGGATGAAGAACCCAGCACTGGCGAACCGGCATGTACCCACGCCGTGTAAATTAATTCGGCCAAAGCATGCGATGCACTTTTGAAAAGATGCGTGGTGAAGCCATTGGAATATTCCCATAATGCTTGCTTGTAAGCCTGAGAACCTGTATTGCCCGAAACGCTTTTGGCGTAGTCGTCGGCCATCAGCACGGAATCGACGTAAGGATAGTTTTGATAGATGTATCCAAAGATGTATTCCGGCACGTCATCAACAAACTCGGCTGGCGCGCCTTCATAAGTAATCTGTGAGATGTATGCATTGATCATGGTTGACTCGTAACGCGAGTGGATGCCGTCGTTGCCGCTGAATTGTCCGTTGTAGTTGCGCGTGATGTGCATGGGCATGTGTCCGTCAGCGACGTAATGGCCGAGGTCGGCGGCGAAAAGCACGGCTTTTTCCCAGTCGTAGCGCTCGAAGCAGCTCACCAGCGAGTCGAAGGAGCGCTTGGTGGCCCATGGCAAAATGCCTTGATCGTAAACGAAATAAATGCCGTAAAGTGCGATCACCGAATCGAGGGTTTGCGGGATGCGTCCGGTTTCGTTAAAAATCTGATAATTATCGATGTCGATAAAATGACGCGGGCTTTCGTTGGGGTCGCCGCTCTTGCGTTTGTCTGCATCGCTGGCATGAGCCGCCAGAATAGCTGTCCATTGATCGAAATCCGCCATGTGTTCATTATACGACAACGACGCTCTTTGGCTGATGTGGAAATGGCCGGTTTGGCCCCAACCCGACAGCAAAATAATAGCAACTGCCAAGATAGGAAAAAGGAATGCTTTCTTGTTATTCATGAAAATGAAGTTCTAAGTTTTTTTGGCAAAGTTAATTTTTAATGAGAACGTTGGCTGTGATGCCAAATAGTTGGCTGATTTTGTAAAGCATAAATGAATTTCTGGATTGTGATAGAAGAACCAGAGAGCGCTCAAAGAAGGCGCAAAGGAAGGCTGGTGATGTGAATAAAAAGGAACTTTATCTTTACCAGGAAAATAAAAACCCGCAACGAATGGCTGCGGGTTAGCGATAATTTTCCGGAGGTGTCGAGCGGATTCGAACCGCTGTACGCGGTTTTGCAGACCGCTGCCTGACC
>CAZTCX010000328.1:0-1841 GCA_964612515.1 uncultured Lentimicrobiaceae bacterium
GAGGAAGCAAAAATATATGGTGCAAGCTTTATCAGTATTATTCATCCGACGGTTACACTAAGTAAATGGGCAAAAATCGGGGAAGGGGCAATTATCCAGAGATATTCGGGAATTAATACGGATGTCGTGATTGGCGATTTTTTCGTGGCGAATGCTTATGCCAGCATTGGTCACGATGTTGTTATTGGCGATTATGTCCAGGTTAATCCATATGGCAGCATTGCGGGCGGTTCAGTTATAGGTAATGATGTTTTTGTCGGTGTGAAGGCAACGATCTTGACATGTGTGGTGGGTGATGGTGCTGTTATCGGTTCATGCGCCCTGGTGACTAAAGACGTACCGGCAAATATGCTCGCAAAAGGCATCCCTGCTAAATTTTATACAATGGATGAAAAAAAGTATTAACGATTTACTGTACTATTTGAACGTCGATCTGAAATCATTCACGGAAACGACCATGCACCGCCTGGCGATAGAGAGTTTTGCTGATGTCGTTGGAGTGGCCGATATTCGGAAAATTGATGCCGAATCGGTTGTCGCACAGCGTTGTGATGCCGGGGGCAACTGTGGGCGAAAATGCCATATTCGGCGCTTTCAGTTTTGTGACACAAAATATTCCCGGCAGCGAAACCTGGGTGGGGGTTCCCGCCAAACCGATAAAAAAATGAATCAAGAGGTAAGGATCATTCACGTCAAACTTAATCAAAACCGACGGCAGGGGCTGTGGGCGATGGGAAAAAATCAAGGTTCAATTTTCTAATTTCAAAGTTAAAAATATAGCGGGTAGAGAGCAGCGTAAGAAGGTAAGTCAATAAATCAGCTTGATAATTGCACAAAGTCTGTCATTATGATTCCGTAATATGTTGTTTTTAACAATTTACGGAAATATATAAAATGCAATTTCTTTCATTTCGGGAAAAATTAAAAGATTTTGTGGCGTTTAATTTGGCCGATATTCGAAAAATCGAGGCCAGTTTTGATCTGCGCCGCTTAAGTGAATGGCAGGCTAAGGGATACATAAAAATGATCCGGCGGGGTCATTATGCCTTTTCCGGTATCGAAGTTAATGAATCGGTTCTTTTCCTTATGGCCAATCGAATTTATGTGCCTTCGTACGTGTCGATGGAAATAGCGCTTGCGCATTACAACCTGATCCCCGAGGCTGTTTATGGCATTACGTCTGTTTCTTCACGCAAAACAAATCGGTTCGTAACATCTTTTGGCGAATTCACCTATCATCACATTAAACCACAGCTGATGTTTGGCTACCAGCTTATCAGCTTTCGCGGCCACACCTGCAGAATTGCGGAACCGGAAAAAGCCATTCTGGATTATTTCTATCTCCATTCGCATCTGAACACGAAAGATGATTTTGCCGGTTTGCGTATTAATGGTGAAGAATTCAAAGATCAGACAAACCTCGATACGCTCGAAAGCTATCTTGTCGCCTTTGGCAATAAGCGTCTTGAAAAAAGATTTCAGAATTTTTTAAAGTTTATCAATCATGATTGCGTAACCGGTGCCTTTTTGCCTGTTAAATCCTTCAAAAATACCGATGCCCTTGCATAACGTAGAAAGATCCTTAATATAGTCATTCACATGGATGTCGGAAGACCAAATTGAACGTAGATTCCCCGCTTCGCGGGAATGACAGACAAATGGCTTTTCAACGATCGTTGTTTGCTCTGATAGACAATTATATTAGAAACGCAAAATCACTTCGAGAATCACAGCTAAATATCCTTTGGATAGCTTCAGCAGCAGAAATTATTTAAATAAACATTACGATAGGGATGTCCCATGAGTAAATTAATGACAAAAGAGAATAATAAAGCCTGTAA
>CAZTCX010000329.1:0-1461 GCA_964612515.1 uncultured Lentimicrobiaceae bacterium
CAGCCACCGGGCTTCGACAGGCTGGCTTCGACAGGCTCAGCCACCGATGTCACCGGGCTTCAGCTCCTGGCTTCGGCTCCGCTCAGCCACCGCAGCCAACACTATGGTATTGTGCTTTCCGGTTTGTATGTTCTAATCCAATCATTGTAATGCGCTATTTTGGAGCTAATTGCTCTCTTTAAAATAAAAAATGAAATCAAGGCAACTAAGAAATCCGTTTTAAATCTTAGGATACAAAAATAATTATTTTTTGATGCAAAACGAGGCGGGTTGATAAGTTTATGAAATTTTTGCATTGAATGGCTGGCTTCGACAGGCTGGCTTCGACAAGCTGACTTCGACAAGCTCAGCCACCGCAGCCACCGGACTTCGACAGGTTGACTTCGACAGGCCTGCTTTTAACAATGAAAACAGGCACAGCCTGTAAAAATAAAGTGAACGAGGGCTTCGACAAGCTCAGCCACCGAAACCCCGTCCAAACCGTTTTCATCTAAAAATGGACAACCAACAATGAACGCCTGCCCTGAGGTCGGTGGCTGAGCGTAGTCGAAGCCAGCCGAAGGGATGAACAATGAACGATGAACGATGAACAATGAACGATTAACAATGAACAATGAACGATTAACAATGAACGATTAACAATGAACGAATAACAATGAACGATTAACAATGAACGATTTTCTCTTACCGCGCCTTTATGCTCACCTGCTGCACCGTGCCATCGGTTTTGTAATCGATATTGCTGCCGCTGCCGGTATAGCCGAATATTTTGAAATAATAGGGAGTCCCGGGGTTTAGTTCACCAAACGTACAGGTGCCCACGCCATAACTAACGTTGATGTTATAAAAGTCGTCGCTCACAGAGGTGCCATCCGTGGGCGTAATAATATCGCTAAACCCCGTGCTGCTCATGCGAATCAGATATCCTTCGGGAACTGTTTCTCCAATGGCATCCGTCCAACTAAGGGTGATGCAATGCGCCGAGAAATTGCTCGCATGCTGCTCAGGCTCGGGCGCCAGGCCTAATCCTACGCCCCAGATTTGATACACATACTCCGGATGGTCGATAAATGGATTGCGATTTTCCTGGATGGCATAAACTGCATTGTTGCGGTCGATTTCTTTCTGTGAAACCGGATCGTTTGTGTGCCATTCGCCCAGCATATTCAAAAACCATTCTTTGTACACCGGAAAATTATTATTCAGTAACACAGCAGCAGCTTCAGTGGAGTTGCTGTACCAGCCTGCAATTACATTTTCGTAACGTGTGGCCATGTAAAAATAGTTGCGGGCAAAGTCCCCTTTGTACTCATTGATGGGTTCAAACACAACTCCCGAATACCCCGGCGCGCTGCATGGGCCGAGTTTGCTGCCGTTGCTGGAAGTGAAGGTAGCATTTGATACTTCGCCAAAGGGATAATTGCTGCGCATGCCGTTTACTTTCCCATCGGTAGGAACCAA
>CAZTCX010000329.1:1471-1840 GCA_964612515.1 uncultured Lentimicrobiaceae bacterium
GCATTCTGCAGAGTAATTACCGCACTGGTTTGTGATAAAAGTATAGGAGCAGTCGGAATACATGTCCCATACTTTTCCGTCACTTCGTTTATCGGTAGTTTGAAAAGCAGTCCAAAGATAGTCGTAGGATTTCGCCGTGTGGTCTTTAATGATATTATGAAGCGCGGCTTTGAGGTCTGCGCCGCTTAGGCCATTGGCCGGATCATAATAACCTGTCGGCTGTGCATGTAACAATGGCTGCAAGCAAAATATTGCCAGAAGGAAGAGAAAGTGTAGCGCTGTTTTTTTCATACTATTGAATGTTTACACCGCCCGCCGACGGTAGTATTTTTGATCTTATTTGAAATTTGTCCTTTTGGGATTTATTTG
>CAZTCX010000330.1:0-1807 GCA_964612515.1 uncultured Lentimicrobiaceae bacterium
TGATGATGAACACGATGAGTAAAATTAGCAAAACGGTTACAATTACGCCCACGATGATGGCAGTTTTTATGTGCCGCTGCTTTTGTCCGATTACCAATTCCTGATCTTCGATTTGCGCTGTTTTTTTATCTACTTCATAGCGGATTTGTATCTCTTCGATGGCATCCGATTTTTCACGGTCGAAAATGCTGTCCTTTATCATGGCATACTTCACATAATAATCGTAAGCCTTTTCCAAATCTCTATTTTCAAGATACATTTCCGAAAGAACTTTGTAGCCTTCCAGGATGCTTTGCTTGCTTTGCACCTGGCGCGCATGTTCCAGGCCTTCGAGAAAATGCTGCCTAGCCAGTAGCGGCTTTTTCAGCGAAAGCTCAATTTTCCCCAGGCTGTAAAGCGCCATGCTGTAATCGCTCCAGTTTTGCAGGGATTTATACTTTTCGGCGGCAGCCTGTGTCAGCAAATAGGCGGAGTCAGTATTCTTTATTGCAAAATAAATATTTCCGAGATTTAACTCCGAGTTGGCCACATCACGAACAGAAGCAACCGAGCCTTCATCGGTTTTTATTTGATAGGAATGAAGGGCATAATAATAAGCCGAATCCAGGTGATTCGTATTAAGATAAACCTCAGCAATATTGTTGTAGGAGTAAGCGATTCCTAAATAATTCACCTTGAGATTTGTTATTCCTGCTTCGGCAGCTATCCGAATATGTTTTTGACGAATGGCAAGTGCAATCCGATGAAATTGAAGCGCTCTTTGAAAATCGCCTGATTGAATGTAGATATTCCCGATCAGCTCATTGCAGTTCCAGGTATTTGGCCGATTGTTGACCTTTTCCCAATAGCCCAGCGATTTGATTATAAAATCAACCGCCTGATGATAATTTCCCAGGTAAAGTTGGCTAAGCCCGATATGATACAACGAAACGGCAGCTTCCAGCTCAAAGCCGTTCAACTGATTTATCTGCAATGCCTGATAGTAGTATTTAAGCGCGTCCAGAAATTGATTTTTAATTAGAAAAATCTGTCCCATTCTATCCAGAGCCAAAGCCTTTCCCACTTCGCTATTGGTTATGGTAAAAACAGAAAGTGCCTTGTTTTGATAATATTCCGAGCTATCGTAATTATTCAGGTTCAGATACTCCCTTCCGATAAAACTGTATGCAAAGCCAATTTGCCTCGGGTGGTTCTTTTTCTGTAACTCATCAATAATCTTTTGATAATGTGCAACAGATTGCTGAGGCGATTCCTTTATCCTAATGTTTTCAAAGCTATTTTTAAGTTCAATTTCTAAATTCAAATCTTCGGCAAGTTCGGCAGCTTCAAAAAAATAGCGAAATGCCGCCACAGAATCCACAATTTTTAAGTTAGCCCCCAAAGCCTGCAAAACAAGGACGCGCTCTTTGCCTTTAGCCGTTTCGAGCTGACGGTACAAACTATCGGGAGCAAGCCGGTTCTCAGCTTTTATCGGCAGGTGCATGATTGTGAATAATAAAATTGCCACAATCCGGATGAGCCAAATTCGATAAATCTGACTATGGAAAACAACTCTTTCCATTGTGCTGAACTTTTAGGTTAATTGCTTCCCAAAAGTACAAATTCTTATTAATATGAATTTCAATTTGTGCGCTTTTTTCTGCAAGTAATTTCGAAGGGGTCTTCTATTGTTATCTTTTGCAAAACGGTCAGGGCCTGGGAGAGAATGGCTCAGAAAAATAAATTGAGGCATGCTGTTCGAATCGGAAGTTCCCCACCACCCACAAAAAAAGTTGCTACTTTTGGCGATGTTTTTTTAAAAGCTTTA
>CAZTCX010000331.1:0-1806 GCA_964612515.1 uncultured Lentimicrobiaceae bacterium
GTCCCAGATAGACGTCCTGGATAATGGTTTCAAAGTCTTCGTGCTCAGGGTCGGTACAGTATAGCTTTAGTTTTGCCTTAAGCGGCACGCTGTAGGTTAATCCCCTTTCAATACATTCTTCGATGGAGTATCGTGGCGGGTCAACAAAATAATCCAAAAACTCGAGCACGAAGTTGTTGCGTGCATCGGTAATCGGAAAATTTTCGCTAAAAACTTTATAGAGACCCTCGTTAACCCGGTCATCAGGATTGGTTTCCAGTTGGAAGAAATCCTGAAATGATTTTAACTGAATGTCAAGAAAATCCGGATATTGTGATTTAATTTTCGTTTTTGAGAAACTGATTCTTTCAGTATTTTCCTGAGCCAATGTCGTAAAGTTTTGGTTATGAATAAGATAAAATAAATAAAGAACAAGGCGGCATAATACAAAGAAATATAGACCCTGCACAGCACTGCTGGCAGAAGTCTATATTTCTTTTAAGAGCGTGCTGTAAAAGCTATTTGATTTCCACTTCGGCACCGGCTTCTTCAAGCTGCGATTTGAGTGCTTCGGCTTCGTCTCTTGATACACCTTCTTTAACCGGTTTTGGAGCAGCGTCCACAAGTGCTTTTGCTTCTTTAAGACCTAGGCTGGTTAATTCTTTAACGAGTTTTACAACTGCCAGTTTGCTTTGTCCGGCCGCTTTGATGATCACATCAAATTCGGTTTGTTCGGCTTCGCCTGCATCGGCTGCGGCTGCCGGACCTGCTACTGCTACTGCTGCGGCTGCCGGTTCAATACCGTATTCGTCTTTGAGAATCTGAGCAAGCTCATTTACTTCCTTTACTGTAAGATTAACTAATTGTTCTGCAAAAGATTTTAAATCTGCCATTTTATTATTTGTTTTTAAAGATTATTCGTGAAAACTAATTGTGTAATTTGAAAACTTATTATGCTTCTTTTTCTGATAGAGTCTTGAGTATGCCTGAAAGCTTGTGACCTCCTGACTGCAGCGCGCCAATAACGTTTTTGGTAGGCGATTGCAACAGCGCAATGATGTCAGCAATAACTTCATTTTTACTCTTAATACTTTCCAGAGCCTCCAACATGTGGTTGCCCAGGTAAGTCGATTCTTCAGCATAAGCTCCTTTGAGCTCTGGTTTGTCAGTCTTGTACTTGGTACGAAACTCTCTGATGAGCTTTGCCGGGGAATTGCTCACTTCGGTAAACATTACCGAGGTGGTTCCTTTGAGTGTATCGAAAAGGCCGTGCAGGTCTTTATCAGATTTCTCCATGGCTTTGCGAAGTAGTGTGTTTTTTACCACCAACAGGTTGATTTTGCGAACGTAGCACAGTCTTCTCAATTCGCTGGTTACAGCCGAATTAAGGCCACTGGTGCTGGTGATATAAAAATGTGATGCCTCGTTAAGCTTCTGTGATAACGCCTCTATCGTTTGATTTTTTTCCTCTCTGGTCATTTTGAATCTCCTTGTTATTTAACGAAGTTATGCGCTTACTGATTTAGGATCGATTTGGATACCGTAGCTCATCGTACTCGACATGTAGATGCTTTTTACGTATGTGCCTTTGCTGGCAGCGGGTTTGAGTTTCAGCACGGTGTTGATAAGTGTCCGGGCGTTGTCTGCGATTTTTTCGTCGTCGAAAGATGCCTTTGCAACAGCAGCATGAATGATGCCTGTTTTGTCCACTTTAAAATCAATTTTACCAGCTTTCACGTCGTTGATAGCTTTGGTGAGATCCATGGTTACGGTGCCCGTTTTTGGGTTGGGCATCAGTCCACGGGGACCAAGGATACGGCCTAACGG
>CAZTCX010000332.1:0-1783 GCA_964612515.1 uncultured Lentimicrobiaceae bacterium
GTAAGACTACCACGCTGGGAATCCTGCTCGACATCACCCGTCCCGACAGCGGCACCTTTTCGTGGTTTGGCCAAAAGCCTACACATGTAGCACGCCGACGAATTGGCGCCACGCTCGAAAGCCCCGTCTTTTACCCCTACCTTTCGGCCATCACCAACCTGAAAATTATCGCCAACATAAAAGGCATCGGCTATCACGGCATCGACGATGTTTTGGAATTAGTAGGGCTTTATGGCAGGCGCCACAGCAAGTTCAGAACCTATTCGCTGGGAATGAAGCAGCGGCTGGCAATTGCTTCGGTACTACTGGGCGACCCAGAGGTACTTATCTTCGATGAGCCTACCAATGGCCTCGATCCACAGGGAATCGCCGAAATCCGCAATCTGATTATCGACCTGGCGCGACGCGGCCAAACCATCATCCTGGCCAGCCATCTGCTCGACGAGGTACAGAAAATTTGTTCGCACGTGGCCATTATGCGCCGCGGACAAAAACTCTTCGCTGGCCCAATCGGTGCATTATCCGAAAAAACCGATGTGCTTGAACTCGCCACTGAAGATTTGGAAGGGCTTGCATCTGCTTTAGAAGGCATTGATGGAATCTATGATATTAAAAAAGAAGGCCCGCTACTGCTTGTGAGCGCACACGGAAAGCTCACTTCCGGAGAGCTTAACAGGTTGCTCATCGAAAAAGGTATCGTACTTTCTCACCTTAGCCGACGTCATAAAAGCCTTGAGCAAGAGGTGCTGAAACTGCTGGAGGAACAACGATGATAGCGCTGCTGAAAATAGAATGGCTCAAGCTGAAAAGCTACCGCGCCTTCTGGCTCATGGTGGGATTGTATCTCTTCATCCTCTTTTCAACGATCATTGGGATGCCGTCCATGTTGGATTTCCTTGCCGGCAAAATGAACGACAATGTTTTTATCAAGGCGTTCAAAATGGTTGCCTTCAACTTTGCCGACATCTGGCAAAACATTGCCTATGTGGCGGGCTGGCGCTGGTCGATAAAGGTTCTGCTGGCGCTGCTGGTGCTCATTTTGATCTCCAACGAATTTACTTTTTTAACCATCCGCAGCAACATTATCCACGGCCTAAGCCGCAAACAATTTATGCTGGGCAAGCTCTCGGTAATTTTTTTGCTTACGCTGATGTCAACGGTGGCGCTATTTATTTCAGGGCTATATCTTGGATTTATGTTCTCGGCCACCAAAACGATCGGTGCCATCTTCGGACACATCTATTTTTTGGGTATTTATTTCCTGGAACTCTTCACCTATCTCACATTTGCGCTGCTCATTGGTTTATTAATACGCAAAACCGGCTTTGCCATCATCACGCTACTTTCGTATAATTTCCTGGAGCTTATCCTTCAATATTACGTAAATGATGATTACGAAAAGTTCCTTCCGCTGAATGGCATCAATGGAATTGTTACGGGTGTAAACTCGTCGATGTTGAAAATAAAAACGCCCGATTTTGACATGAGTATGATTTTGCAGGAGCACCTCTCGCCGCTAAGCTTTGCCATCTGTCTGGGTTATCTGGCGCTATTCCTTGGCGCAATTTATCTCTACCTGCAACGGCGGGATTTGTAAAAAACACCCGATTTCAAAAGGATATTAACCCCCTACTCCACTACAATCTTTTGTGTAAGCCGTTTAGCTCCGGAGGTAGCGCTTAGAATATAAACGCCACGTGGCCATTGGCTTGTAACAATTGAAATTTCCGCATCATCACCCACTGTTTCAAAAATCAGCCTTCCGCTTATGTCTATTATTTTA
>CAZTCX010000333.1:0-1776 GCA_964612515.1 uncultured Lentimicrobiaceae bacterium
GGGTGGCGGCAAAGCCGCCAACCGCCCCCTTCCTACTCCAATCCATCGCAAACCATTGTCATTCTCAACGTAGCGAAGAATCTATTGTTTTTAACCGGACAACAATGCTGCTGAAGTATTCCTATCTAATCTCAATCTCCAGATTCTCAATATTTAGTCCCTCGTGCGGATTGCTTTTGTCTGCCAAAGAAAGTTCGATTTCGTTCACTTTATCCAAATACATATTCACACCATTAATCGGCTGATTGGAGGCTGGAACGATGTATTTTTTATTGTTGACAGATAAGTCCAAAGACTCGATATCGCTGCCAGATAAAGCAAGATTTAACTGATAGGATTCCTTTTTAGCACCCGACAAATGCCACCTATATTTTACGACGGTAGCTCGGGTGGAGTAATAGTCGTGCCCGCTGAAACTGTGGAGTTGTGTTGCGTTATCAGAAGTCAAAATAAAGGCGTCCTCCTCATTTGGATAGATTATATTTTTGGGTGTGTACCCCAATTCACCCTCATATTCCAGGACAACGACGGTAGCATTTTTGTCTCTGCTGGTAAGGTTTGTCAAGTCGATCTCAAGCCCTGTTTCATTCGTTGAGGTTTGTAGTGAAATATTTGAATCGGAAAGCAGCGGATAGGCTTTATTAGTATTAGAATTTAACCCTTCAAGAGTAAGTATATCGTTTTCGGGAAAGCTGATGATGTGGAGGTATAATTTCCCATCTCTTGCAGTTAGCATTCCCCACTCTTGCGCATCAATCGGGGCTGCGGTGGTTCCATAGATAGCCGCGCCATTTTCTTTTAGCCATTGGCCTATGCCTTCCAGCACTTGCCGTTCGAAAGGAACAATCGTTCCATCTCCTGTTGGGCCAATGTTTAACAAGTAGTTGCCGCCCAAACTTACAACAGTTATCAGGTCGTGAATTTTCTCATTGATTTTTGCTTCTACATCCGGTC
The DNA here is from genome assembly GCA_964612515.1 of uncultured Lentimicrobiaceae bacterium. Lineage (GTDB taxonomy): Bacteria > Bacteroidota > Bacteroidia > Bacteroidales > 4484-276 > SABY01. The sequence goes on from CAZTCX010000333.1 coordinate 955, forward strand.
TTTCCTGCCACGAGCGGTAACTCCAGGTTTCGGGAAACATAGATGCGGGCGTCTGCCAGGGAACGCCCATTTTGAAATCAGGCTTGAGGTTGTCGCCCATCACCACAAAATCTCCCTGGTCGTTCCAAAGCCTTCCGCTGATCATACAATTTGGTTGTAATCTTTTTACAAGCGTCCTGATTTCCCTGCTTTGGTTATAAGTCGGAGCGCCCATGTCAAACCAGATTTCAGAAATCTCACCATAATTCGTCAGCAGTTCCCCGATCTGATTCAAGTTGTACTGATGATGCAGCGGCGGTATCGAATCGGAATTGCGCACAGATTCAAATGGCATGGCTCCTTCGTAGTCCCAGTCGATCAGCGAAAAATATACGCCAAACTTAAGATTGTGGCGTTTGCATGCGTCGGCCAAATCTTTAAGAATATCCTTTTTGTAGGGCGTTGCATCCACGACATCAAACGCGGTGTATTTAGAATCGAACATACAAAAGCCATCGTGGTGCTTGGAGGTAATGACGATAGATTTCATCCCCGCTCTATTGGCCAGCAGCGCCACCGAATCGGCATTCCAGTGGGTTGGATTAAACTGAGCAGCCAATTTTCGATATTCTTCGGTCGAAATTTTCGCATGTCCCTTTATCTGCTCGCTGTAACCATTTATTTTTTGATTCTCCCAAACGCCTGCCGGCAAGGAGTAAAGTCCCCAATGAATAAACATAGAAAACTTCTGGCTCTCCCAGTTGGCCAAAGCTTCAGCGGCATCAGCTTGTTGTGTTTGCGCTGTTTTCTGGTCATTCAGATTGCAGGATGCTATTGATAAAA
>CAZTCX010000334.1:0-1764 GCA_964612515.1 uncultured Lentimicrobiaceae bacterium
TACTTACGGATGTAGAACATAGCGGAAACACTTGGGTTTATTACATTTCTCCAGCTTCGTGATTTATTATTTTTGGACACTAAGCCGGAGAAATTAACTCCCGCACCCTTCACCCATAGCTGTGCTCTAAATTCATTAATCGTGTCCCCACAGGTATCTCTTTTGTTTTCTTGTTTCAAATTCCATTTAGGTCGGGGAAGTGTATCTGGTTGCGAGGTTTTCAGGCACCTAAACTTGGCGATTTGCAATAGCGCATATAGCACAACGACAAACGCCGGAACCCCTACAGCTGAATCGGGATTGACTACCTGAGCTTGTCCGCAGCCCAACAATGTTTTTTCTTCTCTAAAATTTACCTCAATCTCCCAGCGCCATAAGTATGCCTGTAACAGCTTTTCGATATCCAGCTCAGTATCGGTACAGATTAAATAAGCCGGTTGACGATAAAGTATTTTAGACTTTTTTGTCAGGCGATACCCCAATGGTCTTATGATGACCAACTTTAAATTTTGATTCGCACCTGCTGAACGCCATCTGATATAATTGACAACTTTTACATTGAACTGATGCGTTTTTCCTGCTGCCCATCCTTGAACACTTTGCCATGAATATTGATCTGATTGCCTGATTTGTTCCGGGCTCGGCAGCCTTTCACCGTATACTCGTTTGCGACCTAATGCCTTTTGATTATCCGGAAGTTGGTAGAGTTTTGTGTCTTTTCTTATGCGCCCGATCAACGTTACCGCTTCTGGCAAGTTCTTTAGTACCTCACTATTGGTATAGCTTCCATCAACACTGACGATGAGCTCCCTATCTTTATAGCCCTGTTGGTTTAATTTATCCCTAAGCAAGTTTAGCCGATCGCTACCCTGCCGGCTCAGTTTGGCGATCTTCTTTTCCTCCTTATAGATTTGCCAATGCTCCTCAGTGAATTGCTTTGAAGGTTTTTTAACTGTAGGGCAATGATGAAAATCAACCGGTATGGCACGCGACTGACAACAACTTGCCTGATGGGGAAGTGCCAGGGAGATTTGCAAAAATCGCTGACCCCAAATAAAATTCGTATGAAAAGGAGGCCCCAGAGGGTCTCTCCTCCACGCCGTTCCCGGCACGTGTTTACCTGTCTTCTTTAAAATTGTATCGTCCATGTGTGCGATTATGGATTCATTATCAGGCAAATCTTGCAATACAGCTGTGCGGACATGATCAAACAACCTTGGAATATCAACACGATGATGACTGAACAAACGGTACACAGATGTCCAGTCTTTAAATTGCTGGCCACTTGAGGTTAGCATTCCAGTAATGGTATGCCGTCCCATGCAAGTGAGTTGACCAAAAGCTAAATCCCTGGCCTTGTGCCATTGTTTAAATTGACTAAAAGCATCAGTGCACTCATTAAATAATGAATCGAACTGATCGATCAGAGATCCGTCTGAAGTTTTTTTTTGCCATCCAACAGCTTTTTGTCCGAGCGTTTTAAAGTCATAGTTTGCTTATCTTCAATAAGCCATTCTACAATCTCACCACGATCAAACTCCATGGCCTGAGCTATAGCCGAAGGAAAGTTAATGTACCACTGCTCACTTTTTTGTCTTTTAATGAGCTGAATTTTTGTTGGATAACCCATAACACAAATATTAAGTTAGTACTCTAGTTATATAACTAGATGCAAAAATAAAACAAAAATGACAGAAAGCAAGACTTTCTGCCATTATTTAACTAATTATTTTTCGATTTATCTAGTAAAAAGCCAAACTTGAG
>CAZTCX010000335.1:0-1724 GCA_964612515.1 uncultured Lentimicrobiaceae bacterium
CTTCGCGGGCGTTGTTAACTCTTGGATATTTTTCAAACCATTCAGTGAATTTGGCAATTTCTTCCGGGTCATCCACGCCATCAAGGACAACGATATAAGGCGAGCCGTTTTGCTGCATGTCCATCCAGTGCCGCTGAAGAATTGCGATGATCGGTTCAACAATCTCTTTTCCGCCGGCGCGTCCCGCCTTTTCCAAGGCTTGCTCGGCTGTCCGTCCATCGCCTGCGGAATCAATCGTTTTGTTAGTGATCACTTGTGCCAGAGTATTATCTATGAGCCTTGCTTTGACGCGCAAATTGACGGCAAAAGAATCAGAGCGCTTGGTGATTTCGCCATCGACGCCGTAGAAAAGAGTGTATTCAGCGTTGTACTTGAGGCCGAAGGCGGCTGCTTTATTGACTGCCGTATCGATGTCATGCGTTTGTTCAAGCTGACTTGAAAAAGCAGCGGCGGCGTTTTTGTCCACAACCCGAAACTGACGTTCGGAGAGCGCCTCTTCAATGCCGTCGTTTATTTCTTCTACAAAATTCTTGCCTTTAATTGCTGTGCTGCCTTCCGCCCGGGGATTGAACACCACCAGAATGCGTGGGTTGCCGGCATTTTTCCGCAGAAGGGTCAGCGCATTAATGTCATCTTTTACTAACTTTTGATCAATGGAGGCCAAAATGGTAACGAAGTAACCATCACCGGTTTTGCCTTCCTTGAGGATTTTGTGACTGGTGACATACCCCTGGCTGTGAGAAAAGATTTTATCTTCCAGAACGGCGGCATCAATGACGGTGGTGGATGACTGGATGTAAACGCCCGCTTGCTTTTCCACCGCGTGGCGCATGGCGGCGTAAAGCGCCTGCGCCTTGCTTTGACCTTCGCCCGTGGCCTGCTGTACATTGGCAGCATGAGCAATATTGGTAAAAATGATGACAAAAAATAAGACAATGGCGACACGCAAAATTTGTTTCGTTGTCATGATTGTTTTTCTCCGTTGATAATCTTTTGAATTTCCTTTTTTTGATTTTTTGGGGTTCAGTATGTTGCGTTTTGAGAATGAAGCACACCAATTGGTATTATGTCAAGAAATAATAACACCAATAGAGGGTTTATTCATTTTTTCAAACCATCTAAAGTTACTTCATGGGAAAAGGGCATGAAAATGAAAGATTTCTTTTGGGAAAGCGTATTCGCGCCCTGCGCAACGACCGAAAATGGACGCAGGAGGTGCTGGGTAAGCATTCGGAGTTAAGCTATAAATTTATAGGAGAAATTGAGCGCGGTCAGCAAAATCCTTCCTTTGACACCTTTATAAAAATCGCAGCCGCTTTGAAAGTTGATTTGGCGGAACTTTTTCGCTTTGAACAAATTACTGCAGACAAAAAATCATCTATGGAACAAATGTTCAGAATTATTGAAACCATGCCCGATAAAGATATAAGTCGCTTATTGACAATTCTGAAAGTTTTGTACCCGCAGCCATAGTCCGCAACTGTTTTTCTGAAAATAGGCCAAGAGTGACCCATGTATTCAAGTTGCTAAAAGTATATACCCAAGGTTTTTGATAATTATGAGGTTTTGCCAATACGCTCAGGTTATGCGGCAAAAGCGTGGATGGCGTCAAGCTTGGGGCCAATGTTTTTTTCGGCCATCTTGAGGTCGTAAGCCGTCTGCAAGTTAATCCAGTACTGCGCGGACTGCCCGAATGCCTTGCCGAACAGCAGCGCCATTTCAGC
>CAZTCX010000336.1:0-1675 GCA_964612515.1 uncultured Lentimicrobiaceae bacterium
GTTTGCTGTGCCGTTCGGGATCTATCAGCTCACTTTGCTTGCGTTTTTCTATCAGGTAATATTTGGCGTTGCGTTCCGAAAGCTCCACCAGATGCCGTTTGTCGCCGATTTTAGGGACGGTAAGCGTGATGCCGGGCAGCTCCAGGTCGAGGGCAAAAGGCAGCAGCACCTCGGTGGAAGAGCTGTTGAAGCGCTGTCTGAAATCGGCCACTGCCAGGGCGAGTAGCTCCTGTGCATCTTCGTCGAGTTTCTTTTTCATCTCCACGGTGTGTGCCTGCACGATGGCACCATTGATAATCTTCAGATAATTCACCACGCCGGTATCGTTGTCGGTGATAATGGAGAACACATCCACATCGTGAATTTTAGGATTTACCACCATCGACTTGCTTTGGTATTTCTCGAGCAGCTCTAGCTTTTCCTTTATGGCCTGCGCCTTTTCAAATTCCATCGCACCGGCATATTGGAGCATGAGACGACGTAATTGCGAGAGTACCGTGCTGATATTGCCTTTGACGATTTCACGGATGCTGTTAAGATTTTTTTGATAATCCTCTTCGGTTTGTAAACCTTCGCAAGGTCCCAGGCAGTTGCCCAGATGATACTCCAGGCAGACTTTGAATTTGCCTGCAGCAATATTTTTCTCGGAGAGGTTGTGGGCGCATGTGCGCAATGGGTAGAGCTGGCGGATAAGCCCAAGCAGCGTGTTCATGATCTTTACACTTGCGTAAGGGCCATAATATTCCGAGCCGTCCTGTATAACGTTGCGCGTTGAAAATACGCGCGGAAAGCGTTCATTTTTGATGCAAATCCACGGGAACGATTTGTCGTCTTTGAGATTGACGTTGTAACGTGGCTGGTATTTTTTTATCAGGTTGTTTTCGAGCAGCAGTGCATCCAGCTCAGTGTTGACCACGATGTGTCGGATTTCGAAAATCTTGCGCACCATCACCGAAGTCTTGCCGCTCTTTCCGCTGTCTTTATTAAAATAAGATGACACACGCTTGCGCAACGACTTGGCTTTGCCGATGTAGATGATCTTCCCTTTCTCATCGAAATACTGATACACGCCCGGTTTATCCGGAAGTGTCCGGATGACGGGGTCCAGCTTTTCTATGTGGGGATTGATGATACTCACGGCAGATGAAGTTTTATTCTTTCTCTTTTATCAACGTATTTCTTTAGTAAAAATTCAACCTTCAAAATTGAAATTTGTTTCTTGAGATTTATTTGTTGGTTGTCTTTTGTGTTTTGATTTTTTAATCAGAAAAGCATTGACACTATTTCGATTCCTCTTTCAAGTGATCCCATCCCTGTGCTTCGATGGGCACTACTGGGCCGGAGCGTGTAATCAGCCGGACGCCTTCGTTTTTTTCGGTCATGTGGCCGATGACGGTTATCTCCGGAAGGCTTTTTACTTTTTCGTAATCGTCGGGGCTAATGGTGAAAAGCAGTTCATAGTCTTCGCCGCCATTCATGGTATAGGTCGTCGGATCCATCTTAAAGCTTCGGGCGGTATCGTAGGTCGATTGATCTATCGGGATTTTCTCTTCGTAAACGGCGCAGCCAATGTCAGAATGTTTGCAAAGGTGTTTTATTTCTGAAGCCAGCCCATCAGAAATATCAATCATCGAGGTAGGTTTTACGCCGAGGTCGGCCAGCATGCGAACGATAT
>CAZTCX010000337.1:0-1655 GCA_964612515.1 uncultured Lentimicrobiaceae bacterium
AATAGTCACCCGGTGAATCCCGCTAAAGCAGCGTGCTAAAGTTCAAAATACCGCCCAACTGCCTGGGCAATTCACCGGGTAACTTTTATCCAAATCTTACCCTTCAAAAATAATTACCAAAAATTACATTCGTGTAGTCATTTCTTTTCTTAATTTCGTGGTCTGTTGCTTCCGGAGGTATGGCAGCGCATTCACATTACTACTTTTCTTCTCTTGTTATGCTGCCTCCCGGCATTGAGTGACAGGTTGTTTTTTGAGCTTAATTTTATTAATAATTTGAAAGATGTGCTCTATAATCCCAATTCGATAATTGATCGTGTTTTTATTAAAATAAAAATTTATTCACTAAAATCTTAAAACGATGAAGACAATTACACTTTTTCTAATTACAGTTTTATCCTGTAGCTTGCTGCATGGCCAAACCGGCGAAGAATGCGTATCCTGCTCCCAGAATACCATCAACTTTGAGGGCTATGCTAGCGGTATCGGTACCGAAAACCAAGCTTCCGGCGAGCAGTCGTTTGTTGGCGGGTACCAGAGCAATGCTGAGGGTAACTATTCAATGGCGTTTGGATACAGCGCTTATTCCGGCGGCAAGAATGCCATTTCACTTGGCTATCAAGCCAACGCCACAGGGATGTACTCCGTTGCCATCGGGCGCCAGGCGTATGCACAGAGTCCCGCTGCATTTGCTTTGGGATTATCCGTCAATGCACAGGCCGAATCATCTTATGTGTTTGGTGAGTTTTTGAAGGCTACCGCGGGCCGAACCATAACTATTGGGCACGGCGCAGGGATAGGAGTTAACTATCTAACGAACAACATTCCTGAGAGTATGATGATAGGTATTAATAGCAATGTCCCAACATTTTTTGTCAGCAACTCAAATGGCGCAGGAAAAACCGGCCGCATAGGCATCGGCAACGTTACCGCTCCACAAGCCAAGCTCCACATCCGGGCTGATGAAAACTATGACACGGCCAATGTTTTTATCCAGTCTTTTAACGACAATAAACCTGCATACCTGTGGATGGGGAACAAGAACTTCGGCATAACCAAACACAGCACAACGCTTGAATTTTTGACCGGTGGTGATTATGTGTTCGGTGGTGGTAATGTGGGAATAGGAACAAATTCTCCCGAGCAAAAGCTCGATGTAAATGGAACAATAAAAGCCACAGGATTTCAATTGGTGAACAACACGCAGGGTTTTGGTAAAATCCTGCAATCAGATGAATCAGGAAATGCAACCTGGGTTGATGCACCGTCGGGAGCATGCGTTCAATGTGATGAAAACTCAAATCCTTCCGGAACCTATGCCAGCACAATAGGTATGTCAGATACTGCTTCCGGCTATTGTTCATTTTCTGGCGGCTTCGGCTCCCATTCTGCTGGTAATTTCTCCTTTGCTTTTGGGAACAAAGCAAAAGCCCTGGGAAACTATTCGCTTGCGATTGGGCCTGAAGTGTGGGCCACACAAACCGGATCTATTGCAATAGGCACCGCCATAACTTCTAATGCTTATCAGGCAATGGTGTTTGGTCATGGGCAGATATCATATCCACTAACTAACAATATTGACCAATCAATAATGTTCGGAATTAATTCTGATTTACCAAGTCTTTTTATTCAAAAAGCTCTTGGAACCGGTTATA
>CAZTCX010000338.1:0-1633 GCA_964612515.1 uncultured Lentimicrobiaceae bacterium
TTCGTCGGGACATAAATTTGATAAAGAAACTGCCCAGCATATCACTGCCCAGATGGATGAACTCCATGCCTGGAACTATGAGGCGCGCATTAAAGAAATTCTGAGCAAATTCGATATTGTCGATCTGCAGCAAACCATCGGAAAGCTTTCGGGTGGCATGCGCAGAAAAGTAGCGCTGGCCAAAGCACTCATCGACGATGCTGATCTGGTAATTCTTGATGAGCCTACCAACCACCTCGACGTTACCACCATCGAATGGATCGAAAACTATCTGAACCGGCAAAACCTGGCGTTGCTGCTGGTAACGCACGACCGTTATTTTCTCGATCAGGTATGTAACGAAATTATAGAGATTGACAACCAGACGTTGTACAAATATCGTGGCAACTACACCTATTTCCTCGAAAAGCGAGAAGAGCGGCTTGCCAACGAAAAAACTGAAATCCTGAAAGCCCGCGCCAGCTATCGCTCCGAGCTGGAATGGATGCGCCGTATGCCGCAGGCCCGCGCCACCAAAGCCAAAGCCCGCGAAGACAATTTCTATCGTATCGAAGAAAAAGCCAAGATGAGCCTGGGCGAACAAACACGCGGCTTCGACGTGGACATGCAGCGCCTGGGCGGCAAAATTTTAGAACTCAACAACATCGAAAAAGCCTACGGTGATAAAAAGTTGCTGAACGACTTTTCGTACATCTTCAAAAGAGGCGACCGCATTGGTATCATCGGTGCTAATGGTGTAGGAAAAAGCACGCTGCTGCAAATAATCATGGAGCAGGTAAAACCTGACAAAGGGCGCGTGGTAAAAGGCAAAACACTCGAGATTGGTTACTTCTGCCAGGAGGGCCTGCCCATGAAAGAAGACAAACGCATTGTGGATATTGTGAAAGACATTGCCGAGCAGGTCGAATTTAAAAAGGGTAGCATGACACCGGTGCAGTTTCTTTCCTATTTTAATTTTAAAACAGACATTCATTACAATTACTATTCAAGCCTGAGTGGCGGCGAGCGTCGGAAGCTTTACCTGCTCACTACGCTATTGCGCAAACCCAACTTCCTAATCCTCGACGAGCCTACCAACGATCTCGACATCGATACACTGAATAAACTCGAGGAGTTTCTGATGGGCTACGAAGGCTGCCTTATGATCGTTTCACACGACCGTTATTTTATGGATCATGTAGTGGATCATATCTTTGCCTTTGAAGGCGATGGCCACATTCGCGATTATTACGGCAATTATTCAGAGTATGCCCGCCTGAGGAAACTGCACGAGAAAAAGCACAAAGCGGCTCCGCGGCCTGATGCTCCTCGATACGATTTGCGCAGCAAACCCGCAGCACAGAAGCCTTCGTACAAACAGATAAAAGAGTACGAAACGCTGACGGAAAAAATTGACCAGCTTGAAGCTGAACATGAGGCCATACTCGAGAAACTCGGCAGTGGCAGCGGTACGCCGGATGAGCTGATACAATGGTCGGAGGAAATCGCCGTCGTCATGCAGCAGATCGACGAAGCCAGCGACCGCTGGCTGGAGCTGAGCGAAATTGTAGAGCCAGAAACCTGACCCAACCTTTTATTTAGACTGCAGAACCGTTTCCTGAAGGGATCGACAGGGTTCCGGTGATATTTGCAG